>DASUNQ010000157.1:0-38539 GCA_036277075.1 Thermoanaerobaculia bacterium | reverse complement strand
CGCGCGATCGACGCCCGCGTCCGCGCCGTCCAGGCGGCGGCGGGCGCGGGCGCAGCCGCGAGGAGCGCGGCGAGGAGCGCCGCGCGGCGCCGGTACAATCCGGGGAGCATCGACCGAATTGTACATGCCCGCGCGCGCCCTCGACGTCACCGGCACCCTCTGCCCCGTCCCCGTCCTCTTGGCCCGCCGCGCCATGCGCGCCCTCGGCCCGGGCGACCTCCTCGAGGTCGTCGGCGACGACCCGGCGATGGTCGTCGACGTGCCGGTCTGGGCCGAGAAGGACGGCCACCGCTTGGTCGAGCTGGCGAAGGA
Organism: Thermoanaerobaculia bacterium; assembly: GCA_036277075.1. Taxonomy (GTDB): domain Bacteria; phylum Acidobacteriota; class Thermoanaerobaculia; order Multivoradales; family UBA5704; genus DASUNQ01. The sequence goes on along the minus strand of DASUNQ010000157.1, from coordinate 38,227 downwards.
GCCGGGCGGGCGAGTGCGGTGCCTGGTGGAGAAGGGGCGCGGCGGCCCGGGCCTCTAGGTTTCGATCAGCTTCTTGTAGGCGCTGAGGTGGCGGATCGCCTCGGCGGCCTCGCCGAGCTCCTCGTGGAGCCCGGCGAGGTTGTAGTGGGCATCCATGCACGTGGGGTCTCCGGCCAGGGCCTGCTCGTAGGCGGCGATCGCCTCGCGCGGGAGGTCGAGGTCCTGGAGCGCGACGCCCAGGTTGAAGCTGGCGGTGACGTCGCCGGGCCGGGCGGCGAGCGCGCGGCGGTAGTGCGCGGCCGCGCCCGCGGCGTCGCCCTCCTCGTGCAACAGGCGGCCGAGGTTGAGGTGCGCGTCGGGGTGCTCGGGGTCGAGCGCCAGCGCGCGGCGGTAGGCGTCCTTCGCCGCGTCGGGGGCCGTCACCTCGAGCTCGCACGCCACGTCGTACCAGTCGTCATCCTCGAGATCGCCGCGCTCGCGCGCAGCGGCGTAGGAGCGCTCGGAGAACGGCGCCGCGGCGGCGGCCAGCGGCGCCACCTCGAAGTCGAGCACCTGCTGGCCCGACTCGGCGATCCAGGCCTCGCCGCCGGCGCGCACGACGATCGCCCCCCCTTCGGCGGCGATGCGCACCGTGGCCAGAGAGCGGCCGCGCGGCAGCTGCTCCTGCAGCCGCGCCAGCGCCCGGCGCACCCGCCGCGGCGGCACGCCGCCGTCGAGGAGCCCCTGCGCGGCGCGCAGCACGACGAGGTCCTGGAAGGAGAAGAGGTAGCCGCCGTGCGCCCCGCGCCGCGGCTCGAGGAACCCGGCGCGGACGAAGGAGCGGACGCGCTCCTCGCTGGCGCCGAGGAGGCGCGCGACGTCGCGCGTGGTGTAGCCGGGGACCGGCGAGGAGAGCATCCCGGGGAAGCCTGTCACCCCGAGCGCGCCGCCGCCAGCCTGCATGGTGAACGCGCCGCTAGGAGTCCGTCCCTCTTCACCGAGGGACGGACAGCACTCCTAGCATGATTGGAGCCCGGCGCGAAGACATTCGCGCCTAGCGCTTGGCCCCGGCGCGCGCCTTGCCGCCGCCGCCCCGCGCCTTGGCCGGAGCCGCCGCCTGCTCGCGCGGCGCGCGGCGGGCCGGCTTCTTGGCCGACTCCTCGCCGAGGCTCGCCTTGAGCGCCGCCATCAGGTCGATGATCTGCGCCTTGGGCGCCTCCTCGGGCTGCGCCACGATCTGCTCGCCGGCGACCTTCTTCTCGATCAGCGCCACCACCCGCTCGCGCACCACGTCCTTGTAAGGCTTGGGATCGAAGCGGTCGGAGGCGATCTGGTCGACGAGCCGCAGCGCCAGGTCGAGCTCGGCCGGCTTGACGTCGGCGTCGCCGACCGGCACCTCGTCGAAGCCGCGCAGCTCGTCGGCGAAGCGGAGCTGCTGCATGACGAGGCCGTTCTCGAACGGGCGCAGCAGCACGAGGTAGCTGCGGCCGCGCGCCAGGTAGTTGGCGAGGGCCGCGAAGCCGGACTCCTTCATCGCCAACGCCAGCAGGCGGTAGGGCTTGGTGCCCCCCTTGTCCGGCCCCAGGTAGTAGGACTTCTCGAAGTAGATCGGGTCGACCGCGGCGAGAGGCACGAACTCGGCGATCTCGATCGCGTTCGTGGCCTCCGCCTCGAGCGCCTTGAGCTCGTCGTCCGTGAAGAGGACGTACTGCCCTTTCGCGAACTCGTAGCCCTTGCCCATCTCGTCGCGCTCGACGAAGACCTCGTCGGTGGGGCACCAGTAGCGGTACTTGAGCCGCGTGCCGCAGGTGCGGTGGACCATGTTGAAGGAGACGGCGCTCTGCGGCTCGCCGGTCGAGTAGAGCTTGACCGGGATCGCCACGAGACCGAAGGAGATCGTCCCGGAGCCGATCGCTCGTGCTGGCATAGAGACATGATATCACGGTCGGTTCGCAGCGGAGGCGCGGAACGTTCTGTAAAGACAGAACTTAACGCGGACAGGAAGCCCCCCTTCGGCCGGCGAAGCGGCCGGGTCCGCGGGCGGAGCGAGTAGGTCCAGGACAGCGGCGGTCGCCGCAGCCGGCGGAGCGAGTAGGTCCAGGACAGAAGCGAGTAGGTCCAGGACACGAGCGAGTAGGTCCAGGACAGGAGCGCCTCGGTGGAGCTCGGAACCCGCCGCTTCGTCCCCCCAAAGCGAGTAGATCCAGGACACGCAGCGCCGTTTCGGCGTCCTACCCGCTCCAGTCGCGCGACGAAGCGAGTCGGTCTAGGACGAAGACCGCCCGAACAGTCGGCGAAACGAGTCGATCCAGGACGGAAGTTCGTCGATCGAGGACGGCGAGCTCCCATTCGCCGGCTGCGGCGCCGGCTGCGGGCCGCCGGACGGCCGGCGGCGGTCGAGCTCGTCCCGCACGACCGACCGCAGGAGGTTCTCGAGCTCGACGCGCGTCGCCGGCAGGGCGGCGAGTGCGGCCCTGCGCTCCACGGGAGTGCGCCGCGCGATCCAGTCGCTCAGGTTCCGCCGGGCGCCCGCCTCCACCTCCGGGTAGGCCAACAGCAGGAGTTGCGACGGCGGAATGTCGAGCACCGCGGCGAAGTCCATCAGGTAGTCGAGCGTCAGCTTCCCCTCGCCGTTGAGCCGCTTGTCGAGGTTGCCGCTGCCGACGTGCAGCCGGCGCTCCAAGTCGCGCTTGGTCCAGCCCGCGGCCAGCAGCGCCTCCGCCGCTTCCCGCAACAACTGCCGCATCGGTCGAGTGTCTTGAAGGTTCATTGTCAGGAAAAGTATAGTGCTTCACCGTTCACACCACAAGGGGAACACCCCCGCCGCCGGCCGGTTCCTTGACTCGGCGCCCCCCGGCTGCCAAACTGCTGCACCCGCAGGGCCTCCGGCCCTCAGCTACCCACCCGTGCCCAGGTAGCTCAGTTGGTAGAGCACGTGACTGAAAATCACGGTGTCGCTGGTTCGATTCCGGCCCTGGGCACCACGTAACTCACTCACCGCAGAGTAGTAGCGGCCCGCGGTCGCATCCTCCGGACGATCCCGCGCCTTGCTGCCGGCTCGCTCTTCCTCGGCACAGACACCTAAGGAGTAGATGCGAATTATTGTACCTGCAGAAAACCGGTCGCGACCACGGCGTCTCGTCTGGTCGATGGCCACTCTTCAAAGGAGGTCGTCTGTGCGAGCACGTCTTCTAGGAATCGTTGGAATCGCTGCCCTGACCTTCGGCTTCGCGGCATCTGCCTTCGCGGCAGACATCATCCAGAATGGCATCGACGCCTGGGCGACGACGGACGATGGCTCCACCTTCGTGGACTTCGCGAAGACTCCGATCCCTGCCGGCTTCTTCTGCGCGAGCTCGGCTCCCTTCACCAGCAAGGTGGCGTTCCGGGGAGAGCCCATCGTGACCGGCCCCCCCGGAGCTTTGGGAAAGGCCGATACGATCGTCCAGCGCCTGGACGACGCGATGTTCAGCAAGCGCGGGCGTGCGGTGACCCGGATTCAATTCCGCGCCTTGTCGCTCCGGAGTATGGAGCCGATCAAGACCGCCTGCGGAAAGTTCTCCGTCACCGCGAGCCTCGAGGGCGTTCAGCCGATCACGCGGATGGTGATCGTTCGGGAAGACGAAAACGGGGGCCGGTTCTCCGCCCCTCTCTCGCTGAACGTGAAGATGCGCTTCACGCCGATCGGTAGAACCAGCCGCGAGATCTTCGAGCTCGCCAAGATGGTGCACTTCCCCGCGGATCTCAATGTCCCATGGCGGAGCAAAGACGTCGCCCCGGTTCCTGCCGGCTTCGTGCTGGTGGACACGGATGGAGATCGAACGGCCGACACGTATCTCCCCGGCACCTCGAATTTCATCGCCGGACAGTCGAGCCGTCCGAATCTGAGCAAACCGGGACTGAACGTCGCAGCCGGCGGCCAATGGGTGTGCCACGCGGGTGAAGGCCATCAGCACTGCTTCTGGCTCTGCGACGGTTGCCAGATCCCGTAGGGCGGGCAACCGGAAGGGCCTGGTTGGCTGACCCTATCTTCCTCAAAGGAAGAGCGCTCGCCGATCGAGGGTGCAAGCGCTCGGCGGGCGCCGCGAGTTACGTGCGGGCTTAGGGTCCAGGCGGAGCGCTAGGGAATGGGCCCCGAGTAGCAGTAGCAGATCATCCGCTCTTCACCGGGGCAGAAATCTCCGTAGAGGATCTCGCAGCGTTGCGCGCGGCGAGATGTCCTCGAGTAGCAGCCTGGGATCCCGACTAAGCATCGATCAGCTCCGGTTCGATACGCTGCCAGAGAGAAGGCTTGATGGCGCGCCGCGAGACGAGATCCACCCGGCGCCCAAGCGCCCGCTCGAGCTCCTCCCCAAGGTCGACGAAGCGCAAGCCGATCGAGGGGTCTACCTCCACTAGCACGTTGACGTCGCTGTCTTCTCTCGCCTCGCCGCGTGCCCAGGAGCCGAAGAGAGCCAAGCGCCGGATCGGATAGCGGCCGCTGAGGATCGCGCGTTGCTCGCGCAGTGTCGCCAGGATCTCGTCCACGGTGGGCATGACTGCACTCTGCCTCATTTACCTGTGCTGTGCCAGGATGTCTCCCACGTCCGACGGCGACCGCGAGACGTCGCACGCCCACCGCCCGAAGCCCCCGTGCTCGTTGCTGACGGCGACCCACTCGGCGAGGAAGTCCCGCCGTCGAACCGCGCGAGCTTCTCAAGGAAGGGCATCTCGGCACCGCTTAGAACCTCTAGCACCACAGTCCGTCTGCCTGGTACCGGTAGCACCAAGGCCTTGAGCAGCAGCCGGCTAGGCGCCATACTCGAAGTGCTCAACCCCGCTTAATGGAGCAGCCAGCGATATGGATAAAGGCGCCCACTTCTACAAGTCCGACTTTCAGGTGCACACTCCCAGGGATGCCCGTTGGGCTGGTGGGGACGCGGTAGGCGATGGCGAGCGTAGGGCCTACGCTGAGGAGTTGATCCTGGCCTGTAGGCGAACGAGCCTCGATGCCATTGCCATTACAGACCATCACGATTTGGTCTTTTTCCCCTACGTCAAGAGGGCGGCACAGGAGGAACTTGACGATGCCGGGCAACCCGTTCCGCCGGAACAACGCATAGTTGTTTTTCCGGGTCTAGAGCTCACATTGACTGCGCCGAATTGTCAAGCTCTGCTCATCCTCGACGCGAACTTCCCTGAGAACCTCTTCACGAGTATTCTGACGGCGCTAGCAATAACCGCTGCGCCTTCCGCAGCCTCGAAGCACGGGAATATACAGCGCATTCCGCAGAGCGTGGTAAGTGATCTCAAGGATCTCTACAATAAACTGAACGACTACCCTGAATTTGAAGGGCGATTTACTGTTCTGCCGAACGTTAGTGAGACTGGTCATGGGACGCTACTGCGCGCAGGCTTCGCCAACTTCTACAAGACCATGCCTTCTGTGGGAGGCTACACAGACGGGCCTGTGTCGAAGTTCGGAAAGGGCAATCTCGCGATCGTGCGCGGTGAAAACAGGGATTACGGCTTTAAAGCGCTCGCGGTCTTCCAGACTTCAGATAATCGTAGACGTGATCATGCGGATCTCGGGCGCTACGTGACGTGGGTGAAGTGGTCGGAACCCACGGCGGAAGCATTGAGGCAGGCGTGCTTGGCGAAGGAGTCCCGCCTTAGCCTCCATGAGCCGAATTTGCCGAGTCTCTGGATCGAGTCGATGGCAGTCTCCAACTCGAAGTTCCTCGGTCGCGTCGGAGTTGATTTCAACCAGCAGTACAACGCGGTCATAGGTGGGCGCGGTACCGGCAAGTCGACGATTCTGGAGTACCTCCGTTGGTGCCTTTGCGATCAGCCTGCAGAGATCGCAGATTTGGATCTGGCGCCCGTGCAGACAAGGAGAAAGAAACTTATCGATGACACCCTGCAAAGGTTCGATGGTGAGGTAGTCGCGGTGTTCGTGTTGAACGCGGTGAGGCACATCGTCAAGAGAAGTTCACGTACACAGGAGATCCTCCTGAAAATAGGAGACGCTGACTTCATGCGCGCAACGGAGCAGGAGGTTAGGAACCTCTTCGCAGTGCAAGCGTATAGTCAAAAGCAACTTAGCAGCGTTGGTGTGCGCGTCGACGAATTGAGGCGTTTTGTGGAGCTACCTATCAAGCAGCAATTGGATCAGATCCGCTCCGACATCCGCGCACTCGAGGCAAAACTCAGAACCGCCCACCGCAGCCTAGTTCGCAAGCGGGAGATCGAAGCCGAGATGGCCAAGCATGCCTTAGAGGTCAACTCCCTGTCGAAGCAGCTCCTTGCCCTTCGAAAGGGGCTCAAGGGCCTGTCTGAAGCCGATCAGCTAGTTATCGGACAGAAAGCCGACTACGACAGTGAGGAGCTCATTATTGAGGGCTTCCGGAACGATATGGACCGCGCTAAGCAATCTCTGGCTACGTTTGTAGAGGAGTTTAGCAACAGGAGGGAAAAGGAGACCCCGCCGGACACAGTGAACAAGCACCTCATTGCGAGCATCCAAGAGAAGTACTCGACGAAGTTTTGGGAAATTGTCGCGGCGCTCTATGAGGTACTCGTGCTGTTCGAGCCCCCCTCGCTAGCCGGCCTTGAAGATGAAACAGCGAGATGGGCTAAGTTAAAAGTGGCGTTCGACAAGTTTTATGAGGAGGCGAAGACAAGGGCGAAGGCCAACCAGCAGCAGCTGGACCAGATTGCGACCGTGGAAAGGAGAATTGCCGAGATCAAGAGGTTACAGATGACGAATGGAGACGCCCTTGCAGCTCTAGGCGACCCTGAGACCAACTACACGGAGCTGCGAAGACAGTGGGATACGCGCCACTCTGAGAAGCTTGCCATAGTAGACCAGCAATGCCAAGACTTCTCTAGTTTATCCGATGGCTTAATCAAGGCAGATCTTGCGGGGGGCATCGATACCGAGGGCATTAAACAGGGCCTGAAGATCGCATTTGCGGGGCTCAACATCAAGGAACAGAAGATCGAGGAGCTCTGTCAGGCTATTCGCGCCTCTGCAGACCCGATCCCAACCTGGAACGGTCTGTTGGCCGAACTCGAGGAGCTGACTCTTCACAACTTAGCAAGCGGAGATGCGTTGCCACTGACGCCTGCAATGGACCGATGTGGCTTCATTCCTAACGAGAAGATAAGGCTGGCTAGGGGCCTCGATCCATCGAAGTGGCTGGCTCTCTCACTCACTGAACTCGATTTCAACCCTGTATTTCTATACTGCACGAGCAAAGTAACAGCCGAATACATCGCATTCGCCGACGCGTCGGCCGGCCAGCAGGCCACGGCTCTTCTGACCGTTCTGCTCAATCAACCAGGCGCTCCGCTAATTATAGACCAACCAGAAGATGATGTAGATAGCAAGATGAGCCCGGAGATCGTCCAGCAGATCTGGAGAGCGAAGAGTCGGCGACAGCTCATCTTTGCAAGTCATAATGCTAACTTCGTGGTCAATGGCGATGCTGAGCTCGTTATCTGTTGCGACTACGTGAAGGCTGGTGATCAGACGGGTGGTCGCATTAAGGCGCTCGGTGCTATCGACAATGTGACAATCAAGGAAGAGATCACAGCAGTCACAGAGGGGGGCAAGGAGGCGTTCAAGCTTCGGAAAGAGAAGTACGGCTTTTAGCGTGCCTTAATCGCCTGTAGCTGGGCCGTTGCAGTAAGGACCTTCCGAATTGGACGACGCGCCGTCACTCCCTGGGGTCGCCTGCAATCTCAAAGCCTAGCCTCCTGGCAGCCCATTCCCTAGTGGCCTCGCCACCATCGCTTTTAAGTCAGGAAACGTCGAAACGGAACGATGAACTCGCCCCACCTGTCATCCGAAATCGCCGCAAGGTCTTCCTTGGTCTCTACTTCACTCGCTCGCAGCGAACAGCGCGTCAACGCCGGCGAAGCGAGTGTGCTTGGAAACGAACGACGGGTAAGCAAGTGTATTCATGGGGACGCGATGCTGCCCGTCTAGCGCTCGTGCTCTTTTGGCGAGGTCGTCCAACTTTTTGCCTGCGCCCGCCGGCCCGCCGTACCGCGACGTTTCCTGGCGCTGCTGCCGATCTCCCAGCGGCCAGCGTCGCCAACCACGACGAGGTGCTCTCCTTCGGCGAGCGCCATGCCCTGGCCGGCAGCGGCCTTAGGTGGGTCTCTCACCTGCTCGTTGCGGCGGCCCTCGGCGGTGATGCGCTGTGGACTCTCGATCGGCGGCTGGCGGCGGTGAGCGGACGGCTGAGGCTTGGCTGCCTGACGCTCGTCCGCTCGCGGCGGGTCGTCGCCGAGCTCGACCAGGAATCTCGGCGTCGCCTTACCCTCCGGCGGCCCAGTACCTCGCGAGGACCCTCCGGGCGATCGGGTCGCAGACCTCCGGCCAAGCGGGGCCGCTCCAGCGGATCGCGCGGGCTCTCTCGGCGACCTGGGGTGGGAGGTGGGGGAGGAGAGCGAGCGCGCCGCCGCGCGGGTCGCGGGCGCCGAAGACGACCGCGCCGACGCCGTGGAGGACGAGAGCGCCGAAACACATAAGGCAGGGCTCGAGCGTGCAGTAGCAGGTCATCTCGCCGAGGCGCGGGACCAGAGAGTCCGGGACGCCGGCGAGGGCCAGCACCTCGGCGTGGCGGCCGGGGTGGGCCGCCGGGCGGAGGGTCCGGGCCGCGGCCGCCGACACGACTTCGTCGTCGCGGGCGATGACGGCCGCCACCGGCAGGTTGCCCGCACGCTCGGCCTCGAGCGCGAGATCGACCGCCTGCCGCAGGAAGCGCTCCTGCGCCGCGGTGAAGCCGATCGCGGTGTCGGCGCCGTGCTTCACCGGATCTTCTTCGCCTCGATGTCGAGGCCGTTGCGGCGCAGGGTCAGGTGCGTCACCGCTCCGCCCGCGTCGACGACTTCTCCGTTGCGGACAATGGCGAGGGACAGGCCGGGGATCTTCTGTCGCTGCATCTCGGCCCTGACGTAGTCGTCGATCTCGTCGCTCCGCGCGGGAGCCGAGGCTGCCGCGAAGAGCGCGGGGAAGAGCAGAGCGACGACGGCCGAGCGGCCAGGAAGACGCATCGAACCTCCTTTCGACTCGGCCCAAGAGGCCTCTTCTCAGTGCAGCCTCCACATCCTCGACCGTAACGGACGCCGCGCCCGGTCGCCTGCTGTTGGGGCGAGCTGAGTCACGGGAGGTGACGATGGCGGCAAGGCGGCAGGGTCTCGACGGGTAGACGCCCTCCTTTCAGTGTCCGTATAATCACTCAAGGAGCCTCGTCGCAATGACAAGCATACGGGTCCAGGCGCTCGGAGTCGTGGCGGGCTTGCTTGTATGGAGTGCCCCCGCGCGCGCCCAGAGCTGCGTCGACGATCCCGCGGCCGTGGCGCCGATCGCGCCCAGCCCCTACAGCCCGAAGTACATGGCCTACAAGGGACGGACGATCGCCCTCGTCGGCATGTCGCACGAGTATCTCTGCCACGTCGCGCAGCCGCAGCGAGTCGGGCAGTACTGCACGCTCGGAAATTACGCGACCGAGGTGCTCCCCAACTTGCAGTCGCAGAAGAACACCCTGATCCGGCTCTGGGCCGTCTTCCATCACAGCCCCGGACGCGAGGCGTACGGCACACCGTTCACCAACGAGCAGCCGTTCAAATACAACAGCACGACCGGCAAGTGGGACCTGAACGTCGTGGACAACGCCGACGTCAACGTGACGAACCTGAACGTCGCCTACTACACCAACCTGGAGAGGGTCGTCCACGAGGCCTTCTGCCGCGGGATCATCGTCGAGGTCACGCTGCTCGACCCCTGGTGCGGCACCTGGACGATGGGGCCGTTCCACACCGCCAACACGACGGACGGGAAGGGCTTCAGCGAGCGGCGACTGTTCATGAGCTTCGAGAACCTGACCGGGAAGAGCGACACCTCGGCGCAGAACATCGCCGCCCGTAACGCCCAGAAGGTGGCCGCTGCTCAGGTCGTGCGGCGGCTCAAGCGGTTCCCCAACGTCATCTTCGAGGTCGCCAACGAGCCGGACCTGATCCCCTCGGGGCTCGGCATCACTCCCACCCACACGACGGACCTCCAGAACACCTTCGTGAGCCTCATCCAGACCTTCGACAACCCGGCCCCCGCGAACCACCTGATCATGGTCAACGGCCATCAGACCGGCGCCTTCGCTTGGAGCGTGCCGGGTGCGAAGGTGGGGAGCGGCCATTACACCAACATCAGTGACAGCCGCTACGGCGCCACCGAGCTGATGCGCAACGCAAGCCTCAGGTCGGCGCGGGCCAACCACGCCGTCGGCTTCAACGAAGGCAAGGCGATCGGGGGCGGGGGCGTCGATCCCGTCACGGCCGACGACCTCCGCTCGGAGGCATGGGAGTTCTCCTTCAACGAGGGAGCGTTCTTCGACGGCTACAGCATCAACCGGAGCGACGGCAACACCATCAACGCGGTGACTCAGCTCGGCGTGTTGCGCAAGTTTCTCGCCGACCCCGGGAACCTCGTTCCGGGCCCTTATATCTGGTCTCTCGCCAACATGCAGCAGACGAGCTGCAACGGCACCGGGAACTGGTGCAGGAACGTGCCGGCTTGGGGGAATTCCAACAATCTCTGCGCGCCGAACGGCGACGGTAAGACCTACTGGGCCACCTTTAAGTCAGACAGCCAGTATGCGTTGTATCTGCACCACGGAGCCTTGGTCAATAATCCCCCATCCGGGAGTAGCAACCCTTTTCAGCGCTACGATGCTCGGGTCTGCGCCAGTCCTCTGTACACGCTGCCGAATTTCCAATTTCAGGTCTTCCAGACCGGCTGCTGGATCGTGCGCTGGATCAACCCGAAGGATGGCGCGGTCGTCAGGTCAGCAACGTTCGAAGCGAGCCCAGGCGTGTGGTACGCCACCAGCCCGCCTGCCTTCACTCATGACATCGTGGCGCTCGCGCTGCTGTTCCGCGCCGGCACCTGTTACTGAGGCGAGGCGTGAGTAGGATGACGCACCGGTCTACAACCGCTTTGAGGCTCTGGGTCGCTGCGGCCTTGCTGGGGCTGGCGGTCGAAGCAGCCTCTGCGACGATCCTCCTCGGACCCCCGATCGAAGTCCCGCGACCGTTCCAGGGCCCTCCCGACGCCCCGAGCCTGGCGGTCTTGGAAGACGGGAGCTTCGCCCTCGGCCGGCGGACCGGCGAGCGCCGCTTCGAAGTCCTCTTTTTCACGCCCGAGGGCAACCTCCTCGGTGAGCCCGTCACCGTTGTCAGCCGCAATCAGGGCAACTCGCTGTACGGCGGGGTGGGTCCGTTCGGAGACCGGTACTTCGTCACTTGGCAGATCGTCGACAGCGGCAAGGCGCATGCCGCTTTCTACAGCCGAGAGGGTGAGCTCTCCGGACCGCCATTTCTCTGGCCCTACTCCGACACGATCCACTCTCACCAGTTCTTCTACTACGCGCGCGGGCCGCAAGGACGAGCCTTGCCGTTTTTTGCCTTCCAGAGGGGCGGGAAGGACCTGTTCGGGGACCCGTACCGTGCCTTTTGGTCGCGGGTGTTCGGCCCCGAGGCCAACTTCCTGGGGCGCCCCGTCACGCTGCTCACGGAGCGGCACGTGCTAGGCGTGGAGGACGCCGCTCTCAACGAGGACGGCCGCTTCGTCATCTCTCTCCTGCGTTGCCCGCGAAATCCCCGCTCGCAGCAACCCTGCAGCCGCGGGTTGCAGGTCTTCGACGGCGCCTGGCGGCCGCGGAGTGCGCTGCGGACAAAAGGGCTCCCGCCGGTGCACTGGCGCATCAAGCATGTGTCCTTGGCACTGGCGCGGACAGGGGACCACCTCCTGGTCTGGACGCAGGACTTCGGTTCGGCGGCACGCTGGGATGACGATCGCTTGTTGGCCCAGATCTTCCGGCGCGACGGCTCGCCCGCCGCAGGACAGTTGCGGATCAGCGCGCCGAGAACGCACGGCGCCGCCGCGCCGCTGGTCGCCGCGACGCACGCGTCAACCTTCGTCGTCGCCTGGGTGGACGTTCCCGACGGCTTCAGGCTCGACGTACACATGCGGGAGGTCGACGGTCGGACGGGCCAAATGGGCCAGCAGATCCTGGTCGCGAGGAACATCAACCCCGTCGGCTACGGCTTCGAGCTGAACACCTCCGGCCGCGGCGTGATCTGGTACGGCGACCACCTGCGGCTGGTCACCGTCGAGCCGGACGCAACGATCGAGCTCCTCGCCGCGAGCGAGGGGAAAAGGGGAGGAACACCTCCATGACTGAGCGCTGGATCCTGGTAGTCGTCGGTCTCTTCCTGGCCGCCGCCCCCGCCGCGGCCGGTGGATTCGCTTGCGGGCAGGACTGCACGGTCGGCGAGTGCTCGCAGACCGCTTGCGCGATCGAGGAGGCCGGCGTCGGCTCCTGTCGTTGCGCCGAGCGCGCGATCGCCTGGGCGGACGGCACCTATGCTTCCTGGTGCCGGAGCTGGAGCCACCCCGCCGCCAACCAGGGCTGCGCTCCCTCGCCGAGCGCCGAGGAGTCGGCCGCGCTGTCGCAAGCACCCGGGTTCGGCCGGCCGGACCTCCGCCTCGACGATCCCGAGGCCGTGCTGGCGGTGCTCGGGAGCAGGAACCTGTATCTGTCCACCCTCGTCGGCGCGCTGATCGAGGACGGGAGCTGGGTCGAGGGACCGGTGCAGGGGCTGATCCACGACAGCCGCTTCGACGAGGCGACGGCGAGCCTCGCGCACGCTCCGGCGCTGCGCTTCACCGGGCTCGTGGTCACCGGAGGCTTGGGAGCCGCACAGATCCAGCTGACGGTCCACGGCGACCTCGGGGGCTTCGCGCACCTGCGGGAGCGGGCGCTGGCGGTCGCGCCGGCATCCCTCGTGCCCGTGAGCCTGAGCGGCACCGTGACCGAGCAAGGCCGGCACGGCAGCCTGGTGATCGCGGCCGGGGACGGGAAGTCAGAAACGATCCAGTGGTGAGGCGGGAGCCGCGCTTGAATGGTGGGAGACTTCAAGGAGCGTCCGGCAGCGCGTCGGGCAGCTCGCTCTCGACGTGCAGCAGGCGCGGCCGGCGCGCGGCCACGGCGACGGTGGCGAGCACCAGGAGCCCCAGCACCAGGAAGAGCAGGGCGATGCCGCGGCCCGGGCCGACGCCGATGGCGCGCCCCACGCTGTCCGCCGCAAGCCCTGAAAAGCGGGCCCGGAACTCCTCGTAGCGAAGTCTCCGGCCGCCCGACTGCGTCGTCAGGCGTGCGCTGGCGCCGCCACCGTCCCCCCTGTCAGGCGCGCGCGCGGGATGACGTCTCACCCTCCGGCGGCCCAGTACCTGGCGAGGACCCTCCGGGCGATCGGGTCGCAGACCTCCGGCCAGGCGGGGCCGCTCCAGCGGATCGCGCGGGCTCTCGCGGCGACCTGGGGTGGGAGGTGGGGGAGGAGAGCGAGCGCGCCGCCGCGCGGGTCGCGGGCGCCGAAGACGACCGCGCCGACGCCGTGGAGGACGAGAGCGCCGAAACACATGAGGCAGGGCTCGAGCGTGCAGTAGCAGGTCATCTCGCCGAGGCGCGGGACCAGAGAGTCCGGGACGCCGGCGAGGGCCAGCACCTCGGCGTGGCGGCCGGGGTGGGCCGCGGGGCGGAGGGTTCGGGCCGCGGCCGCCGACACGACCTCGCCGTCGCGGGCGATGACGGCCGCCACCGGCAGGTTGCCCGCGCGCTCGGCCTCGAGCGCGAGATCGACCGCCTGCCGCAGGAAGCGCTCCTGCGCCGCGGTCAAGCCGATCGCGGTGACCTCCTCGTTCTCGACCTCCTGGTCCAGAACCTGGCGCTCCAGCCCGGCGACGCGCCGCGGCTCGAGCGGCAGAACCCGGCCGCGGCCGCCTACATGATCCTCGAGCTGCCGCCGCAGAGCTTCGCCGAGGAGGCGTACCTCGAGGCGGCGATCGTCGCGGACAAGGAGACTCCGCCGAAGGAGGTCCCGCAGGACCCCAGGTACCCTCCGAAGAACGTCCCGACGGTACGCAGGAGCTGCGGCCGCTGGCCCTCCTCACGCGTGCGGGTGGCGGGCCGCAGCCGGTTCGCCTTCACCATGCCGCCGGGGGTGACGAGCCTGCAGTTCACCCCTCCCCGCGGTGCTGGATGCGATGTCTGGCCGGAGTCGCCTTCCACGACCTCCCCGCTAAACCGGGGGCGGCCCGCCACCTCCGGGGCGCTCATACCCGCCGGCGGGCGGGTACTCCTCAATGTCCATCCCGAAGACGTTCCCGATCGACATCCCGATCTTGCCTTGCAGATTGAGCCGCACGCCAGCGAGCCTCTGGCGTAGCCCTGAGGAGGCACTGGCGTAGACCCTGGAGATGATCTGGTTGTCGATCTCCTGATAGCGCGACGACGTGAAGGAGTAGGAGTAGGCGAGGGAACCGCCGTTCCGCCAGTCGTCGAGCAGGTTGGAATAGAAGGAGCCTACGTTGTCCGCGTTGGTGCGCAGCGTCGAGTCCCCCAGCCAGATCTGGATGAGCTCCTCGTTGTACTGCTTGAAGGGGTCCGTCGTGCCCTGGTCTTCGTCGTCCACGTTGTCGAACGCCTTGAGGAAAGAGAAGCTTGGGAAGCAGATGCCCGTCAGGACCCAGCACTCCGGTACCACGTTCGCGACCCACATGCCGAGGGAATCGCATGCCCTGAGGCTTCTTTTCACCTGGCCGTACGATATCGACCGGTACATCACGGCGCTCTGAGGACAGACGACGTGACCCAGAAGGCCGTAGTGCCCGAACTCGTGTAGGGCCACCGACTCCACGTCCACTTGAAACGACGAGGGATTTGTGGACCACGGATGATTGGAGTTGAACCCCATGTCCGTGTCGGTCAGGCCGCAGACGCCCGGCGCCGGGTCAATCCCCGGGAAGCTCACCGCCGCCAGGACGGCCGGGCTCGCGAAGCCGGTCGAGCGGACAAAGACCGAGTTCGCTCCGTCCGCGATCCAGTTGCCGCCCCCGCCACCGTAGCCGCCATAGTTGAAGAGCTGCCAAACGCCATTCCAGGTACCGGAGGCGGTGGTGATCGATCCCACCCATCCCAAGGGGATGCTGCCATGAATCATGTAGGTCAAGGGCCGGTAGCGCTGCATCCAGCCGGGTCGCAGGAAGCAGCACGCGCCCAGAGTCAGACTCGCGCCGAGAAGCACCGCCACGGAAGCCCGTTTTGCGGTCTTCATGGTTCCGCCTCCGATGCATGAGGAAGGTTGCGCGCCGCGCAGAACTCCTTCTGTACATCGCCAATCTTCCGGATTTTGTCGCGCAGGGCGTCGAGCTTCACGACCTCATGCCAGCTCTCGAGATGCAGCGCACGCATCTTCCAGACGGCGTTCTCATCCACGATCTTGTAGGCGTCGATCACCTCGAATCCGCTCGGCGCCGCGATCTCGTTTAGGAGTTGGTCGACGGGACCGTAGTTCTCGGTGAGGTGCTGCATCTCTCCGGCGCTGTGCGGGGTCTGGAGCTTGCCGATGAGGCTGAAGGGCGTCCGCGCCAGGAAAACGAGGACCGTCTCGCCTTTGGCGAGGTCGGGCTCCGCGGCGAACTCCACCTTGTGGATATGGGCGCCATGCCGCCGCGCACCCGTTTCGAGCAATCGGCCGGTCACAACCGGCGGCGAGGCCGGGGTGCAGTTCTTGAGGTACTCCGCAACATGGATCGGATACGAGCTGTGATAGGGACCCGCGGGGTTCTCGACGACATCGGCGACTTCTCCCAGGACGACGATGTCGGCGAAGGCCGCCGAGTGGTACGGTCCGGCGCCCTCAGCAGGGCGGCGAACGGCGAGATCAACGCCGATCGCCCGCAGCACCTCGGCCTCCCCGGCGCCGATCCCGTACTCCGCGATCCAGTTCAAGAGGAAGGCTTCGCTCGTGCCGCGACTGCGATAGTGGTCCAGGTCTGCGGCACTCAGCCTTCCGGAGATGCCGAGGGCATGCTGCGCGATCCATACGTTCCCGAGCTCGCTACCGAGCTCTGCGCGGATCCGTGCCTGCTCCAGGCCGGTCGGGGCGCGCCGCTCCGGCGGCATGGGAATCCTGGAGAGCTCGGAGTCGGCGATCAATCGATGAGGCCCTAGAGAAAAGGCCAGCACGCTTGCCAGGAAGGTTCCGAGGGTGACGAGCAGCAGAGTGCTACTTCTACTTTTCACAGATCTTTCTCCTCTCGCGCCCGAATGAGCGCCAAAAAGGAGCGCGGCCGTCACCATGACGTCTCGTCGAGGTGGTGCTCGGGGAGAGCGGCCTACGTCGGAGCATACCCAAGCAGACTGCCCGCCAGGATGCGGACAGTGGTTATTTATTACAGGTAACACAGCGCCCGCCGGGCGTCAAGGGGTGAGGGGAGGAGTGTCCGGCACCGCGTCGGGCAGCTCGGTCTCGACGTGCAGCAGGCGCGGCTGCCGCGCGGCCACGGCGACGGTGGCGAGCACCAGGAGCCCCAGCACCAGGAAGAGCAGGGCGATGCCGCGGCCCGGCCCGACGCCGATGGCGCGCCCCACGCTGTCCGCCAGCGGGCCGCCGGGCAGCAGCAGCGGCACGAAGACGTGGTCGGCCAGGGGGCCGGCGAGAAGGTAGCCGAGCGGCAGCGTCGACCAGGCGACCATTCGCCGCACGGCGAAGACGCGCCCCTGGAGGTCGGGCGCGACCTTGCTCTGCCAGATCGCCTGGCTGCAGGCCTCGCCGATCGGCGTCGCGAAGAGGAACACGAAGGCGGCCGCGGCGACCAGCGCCGCGTTCGGACGCAGCCCGCCGACGAGGAGGATCAGTCCCTGCCCGAGGAGCGCGCCGAGGATGCCGTGGACGCGGCGCCGCGGCCCTCCCCACACGCTCATCGCGAGGCTCCCCGCCAGCATGCCGCAGCCGGCCACGCCGAGGACGACCCCGAGCACCTCGACCGACGCGAAGCCGAGCACCAGCGGCGTCACCAGGACCTGGAGGATGGCCAAGCTGAAGTTCGCGGCGGCGAGGAGGAGGAGCATGGCGCGGAGGCCCGGCCGCCGGCGGATGTAGAGCCAGCCCTGCCGCGCCTCGGCGAGGAGTGAGCCGTGCGCCGCACGCCCTTCCGCCGTGAGGGGCGGCGGCGGGAAGCGGACCAGGGCGAGGGTCAGGAGCGCGACGAGGAAGCTCGCGAAGTCGAGGAGGACCACGCCGCGCAAGCCGACGGCGCCGACGAGCGCTCCGGCGAGCAGGGGGGCCAGGATCTGCGCCGCCGCCACCCCGAGCTGCGTCATGCCGCCCGCGCGCGCGAGATGGCGCCGCGGCACCAGGAGCGTCGTCGCGGCGCTGAAGGCCGGCCACTGCAGGGCGGCGAAGCTCGACCCGGCGGCCAGGAGGGGGTACACGTGCCAGAGCTCGAGGCGTCCGCTCCAGGCGAGCCCGGCGAGGGCCAGCGTGGCGAGGGCCGACCCCGAGTCGCCGACGAGCATCGCCTTGCGGCGGTCCCAGCGGTCGACCAGGGCGCCGGCGACCGGCGAGAGCGCCACGACCGGCAACATGGCGCAGAGCGTCACCAGGGCGAAGCGGGTGGCGGAGCCGGTCCGCTGGTAGACCCAGACCCCGAGCGCGAAGCCGGTGAGGCCGGAGCCGAGCATCGAGACCACCTGCCCGAACAGGACGGTGGCGAAGGCGGTGAAGCCGCGGGGCGCGACGGAGCTCTCGGCGGCGGCCTCGCCCGCGCGGAGGTCCCCCGGGGCGATCAACCCGGCACGCGCACCTGGACGTACGGCGGCGGCTCCGGCGGCACGGCCTCGCTCTCCAGGATCGAGACCTCGCCCGCCTTGTCGACCTCCTTGAAGCCGGCGAAACGGTAGGTGATCAGCATCTGCCGGTTGCGGTCGTTGGCCACGAACTCGGCGCGCAGCCGCACCCCGGCGGCACGCGCGAGGCGCTGGAGGTGATGGATCAGCAGGGTCCCCACTCCGCGCGACATGACGCGGCAGGACATGAGGAGGAGCTTCACGGTCCAGACCTCCGGCCCCAGCTCGAGCAGCGCCAGGCCGATCCTGCCGTAGCTGCCGTGGCGGTCCTCGAGGCTCGCCAGCAGGAGCTTGTGGCGCGGCGAGCGCCGGAGCTCGTCCAGCTCCTCGTAGGAGTAGGTGTAGCCGGTGGTGTTGAGCTGATTGGTGCGCACCGTCAGCTCCTCGGCGCGCTGCAGGTCTTCCTCGCCACAGGGGGCGATGGTGAAGACCATACCGAGGGTGGCGAGGAACTCCTCCTTGGGGCCCTCGTGCTCGGCCTCCGCGCGGTCGCGCACGATGTCGGCCCGGTACATCTCGCGGCGGCGCCGGGAGTCCTCGGTCACGAACCGCGGGTTGAGCTCGGGCCGGTCGAGCAGGTCGTCGAGCCGCGCCGCGTCGAAGCAGAGCACCCCGGCGTGGCAGAACGTCACCTCGTCGCGCTCGAACGGCTGGTCGTCGACGAAGGCGAGGGCGTCGAGGCCGAGATTCAGGTCCTGGGCGATCTGCGCGATCGACGCCGCCTTCGAGCCCCAGTTGATCTGCGGGTAGAGGAAGTACTCGGCGAGGCCGAGCTCCTCGAGCTTCGCCATCGCGACGTCGCGCTCGTTGCGGCTGGCGATCGAGTGGAGGATCCCCCGGCGGTCGAGCGTCTCGAGGACGTGCCGCGCCTCGGGGCGCAGCCGGACCTCGGCGTCCTCGAGGAGGATGCCGTCCCAGAGGGTGTCGTCGAGGTCCCAGACGACGCACTTCACCGACCGCTTCCCCTTCTTCTTCGCGGCGTGCGCCGCGGCGGCGTCGGTGGTTGTTTCGAGCTCGAGCATGCGGCGCCTCCTCAGAACTCCTGGAAGTCGAAGAGCGGGATGGTGATCTGCTGGATCTGGGTGCTCCCCTCGATGACCTCCATGACGCGGGCGTCGCGGAGGTAGCGGGCGACGGGGAACTCCTCGGTGAGGCCGTTGGCGCCGTGGATCTGCACCGCGTCGTTGGCGGCCCGGGTCGCCATCGTCGAGGCGAAGTACTTGGCGGCCATCGTCTCGGCCGGCGCGCCGGGGTCTCCGGCGTCGCGCAGCCAGCCGGCGCGCAGGCAGAGGAGCCGCGCGGCGCGGACGTTGACGATCATCTCCGCGAGCAGGGCGCGGATCAGCTGATGGTCGGCCAGCGGGGCGCCGAACTGGCGGCGCTCGGCGGCGTAGCCGCGACAGGCGTCGAGGCAGGCCTGGCCGATGCCGACCGAGCCCCAGGCGACGCTGTAGCGCCCCTGCTCGAGGGCCGTTGCGGCGACGTGGGAGACGCCGAAGCCGGGGCGACCGACGAGGTTCCCCTTGGGCACCCGGCAGCCGTCGAAGAAGAGCTCGGCGAGCATCGAGGCGCGGGTGCCGACGATGCCGCGCAGCGGGCGCACCGCCAGCCCCGGTGTCTCGCGCTCCACGAGCACCGCCGCCGGCCCCCCCTCGGCGCGCGCGAAGACGAGGAAGAGATCGGCGATCTGGCCGAAGGTGGTCCACTTCTTCCGGCCGTCCAGCACCCAGGCGTCGCCGTCGGTCCGCGCCGTCGTCTCGACCGCCGCCGCGTCGCTGCCGGCGTTGGGCTCGGAGAGGGCGAGGGCCGCCAGCGCCTCGCCGCGGGCGAGGAGCGGCAGCCAGCACGCGCGCTGCTCGCGGCTCCCCCAGCGGGCGACGGCGTGGGCCACCATGTCGTGGACGGTCAAGAGCGACCGCACCGACGAGCAGCCGCGCGCGATCTCCTCGGTCAGGAGACCGTAGGTGATCATGTCGAGGCCGCGCCCGCCGTGCTCCCGCGCCAGGTTGGCGCCGAGCCAGCCGCGGCCGCGGAGCCGGTCGACGAGCTCGCGGGGGATCGCCTCGGCGCGGTCCCAGGCGTCGGCGTGGGGCGCGATCTCGGCGGCCGCGAAGCCGCGGAACTCGGCGCGGGCCTGCCGCTGCTCGGCGGTGAGCTCCAGCCTCATGCCGGCGCCGCCGCCCCCGTCTTGCGCGCCACCAGGTCGGCGATGGCGCGGATCGAACGGAAGTTGTCGAGATCCAGGTCCTCGTCCTCGACGCGGACGCCGAAGGTCTTCTCGACGAAGGCGACGAGCTGGATGGCGAGGAGGGAGTTGACGAAGCCGAGAGCGAAGATGTCGTCGTCGGGCTGGAGGTCGTGGCTCTTGAAGAACCGCGACAGGAACTCCTTGATCTGGGGCTGGGTCTCGTCCATGGGCCGGCGTCCGCTCCTCAGGAGATCGCGTAGTCGTAGAAGCCCCTGCCGCTCTTGCGGCCGTGGAGGCCCGCGGCGACCATCTTCTTGAGCAGCGGGCAGGGACGGTACTTGCCGTCGGCGTAGCTCTCGTAGAGCACCTCGATCGAGTCGAGGATCGTGTCCAGGCCGATGAGGTCCGCCGTCTCGAGCGGGCCCATCTTGTGGCCGAAGCAGCCCTTGAAGAGCTGGTCGATCTGCTCGGCGGCCGCGACGCCGTCCTGCACCAGCCAGACCGCCTCGTTGATCGTCAGCATCAGCACCCGGTTGGTGACGAAACCCGGGAGGTCGTTGACGACGACGCCCTCCTTGCCCATCTGCCGCAGCAGCAGGCGGGCGGCCTCGAGGGTCTCGTCGCTGGTGTGGTGGCCGCGCACCACCTCGACCATCGGCTTCATCGGCACTGGGTTCATGAAGTGCATGCCGACGACGCGGTCGGGCCGCCCGGTGAGCGCGGCGACGCGGGTGATCGAGAAGCAGGAGGTGTCCACCGCGAAGACCGCGCGCGCGGGGCAGACGGCGTCGATCTGCGGGTAGACCCGGCTCTTGATCTCCCACTTCTCGGGGACGTTCTCGACCACGAAGTCGACCTCGGCGAGCGCCTCGAGGTCGGTGGTGAAGGCGATGCGGCCGAGCACCGCGTCGGGGTCCTCGCGCTTGGCGCCCTTCTGGAGCATCCCCTGGAAGCGGAGGCTCCGGCGGATCTCTTCGCGCGCCCGCCGCAGCGCGTCCTCGGAGACGTCGACCAGGATCGCGTTGTGCCCCGTCTGGGCCAGGCTCTGCCCGACCCCCGCGCCCATCACGCCGGCGCCGACCACGCCCACCGTCCGGATCTCCATACCTCGTTCCCCCTTAGTCGCGGGACACCATCGCCGGCTCCCCGGCCGCCGTCGTCACGGGCTCGGCGGCGCCCCCGGGCGGCGGCGGGTAGAAGCCGCTGCGCACGAAGGCGTCGAGGTAGCGCCGGAGCAGCGCCGCGTCGAGGGCGGGGCAGGCGATGCCCGAGCCCGCGAGGCCCGCGCGCGTGTTGCGGCCGTCGAAGACCACTTCCTTGAGGCGCGTGCTCGTCTTCTCGGCGAACTGGTCGTAGAACTCCGCCACGCCGACGAACGGGGCGAGGGCGTTGCCCGAGTCCACCCGCGCCACCTCGACCACCCGCTCCACCCACTCCGGGAAGGGGAGCGGCTCGAGCGGGTAGCCGTAGGCGCGGACGACCTCGAACACCTCGAGGTAGGTCGGCGGGCTCGGGTGCGGGAACTGGAAGAGACCGTCGGCGTTCCGCGCGTCGAGCGAGAGGTGGACGACGGCGCTCGCCACGTAGTCGACCGGCGTCACGTCGAGGTGGTACTCGTCGATCGGGTGGACGCCCATCTGGATGCAGCTCTTGATCAGGCTCCAGACCATGTCGCGCGGGTTGCCGGCGCCGGTGCGGCTGTGGCCGGAGAGGACGCCCGGCCGGTAGATGGCGGCGGGCAGCCCGCGCGAGCGGGCGATCCGGAGCAGCCGCTCGCAGACCCACTTCGTCTCGCCGTAGCCCCCGAAGAGGCCTTCGACGCTGTCCGAGTCCTCGTCCTCGTAGACCACCGGGTGCTCGCGGAAGCCGTAGTCCCCCTCGGGCGTCGCGGCGATGCTGGAGATGAAGTGGAGCGGCTTGGCGCGCCCGAGGGCGGCGAGCCGCAGGGCCTCGACGGTGCCGAGGACGTTGGCCGGCTTGAGCAGCTTGTAGGGGTAGTTGAAGTTCACCCAGGCGCCGCAGTGGTAGACGGCGTCCACCCGCCCCGCGAGGGCGCGGAAAGCCTCCTCGGAGAGGCCGAAGCGCGGCGCCTCGAGGTCTCCCGGAACGGCGGCGATCCGCTCGCCCAGCCCGTCGCGCCAGAGGGCGCGCTCCTCGAGAGCGGAGCGGAGGCGGCGGGAGGCGGCCTCGGCGTCGCCGGCGCGCACCAGGCAGTGGAGGCGTGCGCGGGTGCGCAGGAGGAGCTCGGCGAGGACGTGCGAGCCGAGGAAGCCGGTGCCGCCGGTGAGGAAGATCTCGGCGGGCTCTCGCGCCCGGCCGTCCCAGGGTGCCTCCGGGACGATCGCCGGATCGAGCGCGGCGGCCTCGGCCCGGAGGTCCACCTCCTCGCGGCGGGCGGCGAGGGCGGCGAGCCCCTCGCGCCGGATCAGCTCGACGGCCGCCGCCATCCGCGCCACCGTCGGGGCCTCGGCCAGGTCGCGCATCGGGAAGTCGACGCCGACTCGCGCGCGGAGCTGGACGAGGAGCTGCGGCGCGAGGAGCGAGTGGCCGCCGAGCTCGAAGAAGCTGTCGTGGACGCCGACCGACGCGATGCCGAGGACCTGCTGGAAGATCTCGGCGAGCCGGTGCTCGAGCTCGCTCGCCGGCGCGGCGTACGGAGTCCGCAGGTGGGCGGGGCGGGGGTGGCGCGCCGCCGGCCGCGGCGTCGCCTCGGTGCCGCCGTCGTCGCTCGTGGCGGGAGAAACCGCCTCGCCGGCCTCGGGCTGCGCGGCCGCGCGCGGCGGCTCGAGGAAGTACCGCTGGCGCTCGAAGGGATAGGTCGGGAGCGGCACGCGGCGCCGCCGCTCGTGCGCGGCGAAGCCGGCCCAGTCCGGGCGCACGCCGGCGAGCCAGAGCTTGGCCAGAGCGGTGAGCAGGAAGGCGGTGTCGGCCTGACGGTCCCAGGGAGAGTGGAGGGTGGGGATGGCGACGAGCCCGCTCGCCGCGTGGAGGGCGAGGGCGGTCAGGCCCTGGCCGGGCCCGACCTCGAGGAGGACCCGCTCGGGCTCGCGCGAGAGCTCGGCCAACCCGTCGGCGAAGCGCACGGTGCCGCAGAGGTGGCGCACCCAGTAGCCGGAATCGGTCGCCTCCTCGGCCGCGATCCAGGTGCCGGTGACATTCGAGACGTACGGGAGGCGCGGAGGCGCGAGCCGCACGCCGCTGACGACCTCGGCGAAGGGACCGCGGAGAGGCTCCATCATCCGCGAATGAAAAGCGTGGGTCGTCGGCAGGCGGCGGCCGGCGAGGCCGCGCTCGGCGAGCCGGCGCTCCAGCGCGGCGATCGCGGGCTCGGGGCCGGAGGCGACGCTGACCGTGGGTCCATTGAGCGCGGCGAGCGACAGCTCCCCGCCGAGGAGCGCGCGCGCCTCCTCTTCGGGCAGCGGCAGCGCGAGCATGGCGCCGGGCGGCAGGTCGTCGATGAGGCGCGCCCGCCGGGCGACGAGCGTCAGGGCGTCGGGGAGCGAGAGGACGCCGGCGAGGCAGGCCGCCACATACTCGCCGAGGCTGTAGCCGACGAGCGACTGCGGGCGGATCCCCCACTCGCCGAGCAGCGCGGCGAGGGCGTACTCGACGGCGAAGACCGCCGGCTGGGCGTAGCGGGTGCGGTCGAGCGGGCCGGACGCCCGCGCCCCGCGCCCCAGGAGCGAGCGGAAGTCCACGCCGGCGCCGGCCTCGGCGGCGGGCGCCGCGACGCCTTCGGGGAAGAGCAGGCGGCGCAGGTCCAGACCGACCTCGGGAGCCAGGCGCTCGCAGCACTCGTCGAGCGCCGCGCGGAAGGCGGGCTCGGCGCGGTAGAGCTCGAGGGCCATGCCGGGGTAGTGCTCGCCGAGGCCGGAGAAGAGGAAGGTGATCGGACGGTCGGCGGTCTCCTGCTCGCTGCGCAGGAGCCGCCGGGGGTCGGCGCCCGCGAGCGCCTCGACCGCGTCCTCGCGGTCGCGGCAGACGAGGGCCAGCCGGTGGGGGAAGGCGTGGCGCCCGACGCGGAGCGTGTGGAGGGCGTCGGCGAGCTCGACCTCCGGATGCTCGCGCAGGAAGGCGGCGAGGCGGGCGGCGGAGACGTCGAGGGCGGTCGCCGTCTTGGCCGAGAGGAGGAGGAGCTGCCACGCGCGCGACGGGCTCCCGGGCGCCGCCGGCGGCGCCTCCTCGAGGACGAGGTGGGCGTTGGTGCCCCCCATCCCGAACGAGCTCACCGCCGCCCGCCGCGGCGCGCCGTCGCTCTCCCAGGGGCGGGTCGCGGTGTTGACGTAGAACGGGCCGTGCTCGAAGTCGATCTCCGGGTTGGGGGTCGTGAAGTGGAGGCTGGGCGGCAGCGTGCGGTGGCGCAGCGCCAGGACGGTCTTGAGCAGACCCGCGATGCCGGCCGCCGCTTCCAGATGGCCGACGTTGGTCTTGACCGACCCGATGGCGCAGAAGCGCTCGCGCGCGGTGTGGGCGCGGAAGGCGCGGGTCAGGGCGGCGACCTCGATCGGATCGCCCAGCGGCGTGCCGCTGCCGTGGGCCTCGACGTAGCCGATCGTCTCCGGGGAGACGCCGGCGACCGCCCGCGCGAGGGCGATGACCTTGGCCTGGCCGTCGACGCTCGGCGCGGTGTAGCCCACCTTGGCGCGCCCGTCGTTGTTGCAGGCCGAGCCGCGGATCACGGCATGGATCGTGTCCCCTTCGGCGATCGCCTCGGAGAAGCGCTTGAGCAGCACGATGCCGGCCCCCTCGCCGAAGAGCGCGCCGCGCCCGCCGGCGTCGAAGGCGCGGCAGCGGCCGTCGGGGGAGAAGATGCTGCCCTCCTGGTGCACGTAGCCCACGAGCTGGGGGAAGTTGATGCGGATGCCGCCGGCGAGGGCCAGGCCGCACTGATAGGTGAGCAGGCTCTGGCAGGCGAGGTGGACCGCGACCAGCGAGGTCGAGCAGGCGCTCTGCACGTTGACGCTCGGTCCCTCGAGGCCCAGCTTGTAGGAGACGCGGGTGGCGAAGTAGTCGCGGTCGTTGGCGAGCATGAGCTGGAAGTTGCCGAGCTGCGCCGCCAGCTCCCGGTTCGGGAAGAGGTTGCTCATCAGGTAGGCGGGGAGACTGACGCCGGCGAAGAGCCCCACCCAGCCGTCGTACGACTCCGCCGCGTAGCCGGCCGACTCCAGCGCCTCCCAGGCGCACTCCATGAAGACCCGGACCTGCGGGTCGAGCAGCTCGGCCTCGCGCGGCGAGAAGCCGAAGAAGGAGGCGTCGAACAGCTCGACGCCGTCGATCGGCGCCGCCGCCTTGACGTAGTCGGGGCGCGCGAGGAGGGCCGGGTCGACGCCCGAGGCGAGCAGCTCGCCGTCGGTCAGGTCGCGCACGGCGTCGACGCCGTCGCGCAGGTTGCGCCAGAAGGCGTCGAGGTCCGGCGCGCCGGGGAAGCGGCCCGCCATGCCGACGACGGCGACCTGCTCCTGGGGCTCGTCCGCGGCGGCGTCGGGGGTGGGTTGGTCCATGGTCCTCTCCATCGCTCAGCGCCCGGCCCCGCCGCCGGTCATCGCCCGGAGGCGCTGCATCTGCTGCTGCCGGCGGCCGAGGGCCGCCCGCTGCCGCTGCGCGAGCCCCTCCACCTGCTCGAACGCGGGCCGCTCCTCGGTGCTCCCGAGGTGGCGGGCGAGCGCCCCGACGGTCGGGTGCCGGAAGAGGTCGACGACGGTCAGCTCGCGGCCGAGCGCCTGGCGCAGCCGGCCGTGGGCGCGCACCAGCAGCAGGGAGTGGGCCCCGAGCTCGAAGAAGTTGTCGGCGGCGCCGATCCGCTCGACCCCGAGGAGGTCGCGCCAGACGGCGGCGATCCTGCGCTCCAGCTCGCTCGCCGGCGCGACGTAGCCGTCGCCCCCGGCGGGGTGCACGCCGCGCGGCTCGGGCAGGGCGCGGCGGTCCACCTTGCCGCTCGCCGTGCGCGGCAGGGCCGGGAGGTCGAGGTAGACGACGGGCACCATGAACTCGGGCAGGCGGGCCGCGAGGAAGCCGCGCAGGTCGTCGGCGAGCGGCGAGACCTCGGCCGCCGCGGACGCGGCGCCGCCGTTCCCGGCCGGTCCGCCGTCGCGCACCAGGTATGCCGCCAGGCGTGCGTCCCCCTGCGGCGCCCGCCGGACCGCGACGGCGGCCTCGCGCACCGCCGGATGGGCGCGCAGCGCGGCCTCGATCTCCCCGAGCTCCACGCGGTAGCCGCGGACCTTCACCTGCCGGTCGACCCGGCCGAGGAACTCCAGCTCGCCGTCCGGCCGCCAGCGCGCGAGGTCGCCGGTGCGGTAGAGACGTGCGCCGGGGACGCTTGCGAACGGGTCGGGGACGAACCGCTCGGCGGTCGCCTCCGCTCGGCCGAGGTAACCGCGGGCGAGCCCGGTGCCGCCGACGTGCAGCTCTCCGGGGACGCCCGGCGGCGCCGGCCCACCGCGCCGGTCGAGGACGTAGGCGAAGGCGCCGGCGACGGGGCGGCCGATCGGCGCCTCCGCGGCGCCCGTCGTCAGGTCGCAGGCGGTGGCGACGACCGTCGTCTCCGTCGGACCGTAGGTGTTGAGCAGCCGGACGCCGGGCCCGACCTTCGCGCGCCAGAGGGCCAGGGGCTCGGGGAGCACCTGCTCGCCGCCGAGGACGACCAGCCGGACGCAGTGTGGGAGCGAGCCTTCCCGGCCCAGCCCTTCGACCAGCTCGTGCCAGTACGCGGTCGGCACGTCCAGGACTGTGATGCGCAGCCGTTCGAGCTCGCGCAGGAACCCGGGGATCGAGCTCGCCATGTCGTCGGGCCGGAGCACCAGCGTGGCGCCGCTCGCGAGCGTCGGGTAGATCTCCTCGGCGCTGGCGTCGAAGCTGATCGAGGCGAACTGGAGCACCCGGTCCTCGGGGCGCAGGCCGAAGGCCGCGGCGGCGCTCGCGGCATAGGCGGCGATCGCGCGGTGCTCGACGACGACCCCCTTGGGACGGCCCGTCGACCCCGAGGTGTAGATGACGTAGGCCGGGTTGCGGGGGTCGACCGCCGGCGCCGCGTTCGGGCCGTGCCCGGCGGTCGGCCGGGGGTCCTCGCCGTCGATCAGCAGGAGCCGCGCCGCCGCCGCCGGCAGCCGCGGCGCCCATCGGCGCTGCGCGAGGAGCACGGCCGGGCGGGCGTCGTCGATCATGGCGGCGAGCCGCGCCTCGGGGTAGGCGGGGTCCAGCGGCAGGTAGGCGCCCCCGGCCTTGAGCACCGCGAGCAGGGCGACGATCAGCGCCGGCGAGCGCTCGAGGGCGAGCCCGACGACCGCCTCCGGCCCGACCCCCAGGGCGCGGAGCCGCGCCGCCAGCCGGTCGGCCCGACGGTCCAGCTCGGCGTAGGAGAGCGCCTCGCCGCCCCCCTCGACGGCGACCGCCTCCGGCGAGCGCCGCGCGCGCTCCTCGAACAGCTCGTGGAGGCAGCGCTCCGGTCCCTCGCTCGGCGCCCCCCGGCTCCATTCGGCGAGCACCTGGCGGCGCTCCTCGGGGGCGAGGAGCGGCAGCTCGTGCACGGAGCGGTCCGGCTCCGCGAGCGCGGCGCGGACGAGCGCGACGAGGTGGCGCCCGAGGCGGGCGACGGTCGCCTCCTCGAACAGCGCGACGCTGTAGGTGAGCGCCCCCGCCAGCGCGCCGGCGTCGTCGTTGAGCCAGAGCGTGAGGTCGAAGTCCTCGTGCGCCTGATCGAAGGGGATCGGCTCCAGGCGAACGCCGGCGAGGTCGACCGGCGCGCGCGGGAAGTTGTGGAGCACCAGCATGGTCTGGAAGAGCGGGGTGCGCGAGAGGTCGCGCGGGACGCGCAGCGCCTCCAGGAGCTTCTCGAACGGCACCTCCTGGTGCGCGAAGGCCTCGAGCGTCACGCCGCGGGCGCGCGCCAGGAGCCCGCGGAAGCCGGGCTCCCCCTCGAGGTCCAGCCGCAGCACGAGGGTGTTGATGAAGAAGCCGATCACCCCCTCGAGCTCGCTCCGGCCGCGGTTGCCGCTGTAGGTGCCGATCGTCAGGTCGTCCTGGCCGCCGTACCGCGCGAGCAGGGCGGAGAAGGCGGCGAGCAGCGCCATGAAGAGGCTCGCCCCCTCGCGCTGCGCCAGCTCCCGCAGGCCGTGGGCGGCCTCCGGCGGCAGGCGGAAGGGGAGCTTGCGCCCCTCGAACCGCTGGACCGCGGGACGGGGCCGGTCGGTAGGGAGCTCCAGCGGCACGACGCCGGCGAGCTGGCGGCGCCAGTACGCGAGCTGGCGCTCGAGGCCGTCGTCCGCGAGCTGGCCGCGCTGCCAGACGGCATAGTCCGCGTACTGCACCGGCAGTTCCGGGAGCGGCGAGGGGCGCCCGGCGGCGAACGCTTCGTAGAGCGCCGCCAGCTCGCGGAAGAGGATGCCCATCGACCAGCCGTCGGCGACGATGTGGTGGGCGGCGACGACCACGCGGTGCTCGCGTGCCGAGGTCCGCACCACCGTGGCGCGGATCAGCGGGCCGCGCTCGAGAACGAACGGGGCGGTCTGGCCGAGGCGGGAGACGACGAGCGCCTCGGGCTCCCGCGCCGGCGCCGGCAGCGCAGCGAGGTCGACGAGCGGCAGGCGGACGCGCAGCGCGGGCGCGACGACCTGGAACGGCTCCCCGTCGGCCGCTTCTTCCACCGCGAACGTCGTGCGCAGCGATTCGTGCCGGCGCACGATCTCCTGGATGCTGCGGTCGAGCGCGGCCAGATCGGCGGGGCCGCTGACCTTGGCGCCCCCGAAGACGTTGTAGGCCGCCGACCCGGGCTGGAGGCGGTCGAGGATCCACTCGCGGAGCTGCGAGGCGGAGACCGGGAACCGCCGGCCGTCGCGCGGCAGGCGCGGGATGCGGCCGGCGGCGCCGCCCCCCGCGCCGCGGAGTTCCGCCACGGCGGCGGCCAGGCCGGCGACGGTCGGCCGCTCGAACAGCGCGCGCAGCGGAACGTCGACCTCGCACGCCTCGCGCAGGGCCGCGACCACGCGGGCGCCGAGCAGCGAGTGGCCGCCGAGCTCGAAGAAGCTCTCGTGCCGACCCACCCGCTCGAGCCCCAGCAGCTCGCGCCAGACGGCGGCCACCCGCTCCTCGTCCGGCGTGGCCGGCGCCTCGGCGGCCTCGGCGGCGGTCCTGCGATCGTGCGGCGCGGGCGCGGGGAGGGCGGCGCGGTCGAGCTTGCCGTGCGGGGTCAAGGGGAGGCGCTCCAGCCAGACGAAGGTCTCCGGCACCATCGGATCGGGCAGGAGCCGGCGGAGGAATTCGCGCAGCTCGGCGGCGGCCGCGCGCGAGCTCCCCGGCACCGCCGCCAGCCAGGCGGTGAGCGCCGTGCGCGGGCCGGTCCCGCCGGGCACCTCGCGCGGCAGCACCGCGGCCTCGCGCACCGCGGGATGCAGGGCAAGGGCGGCTTCGACCTCGGCGGGCTCGACGCGGAAGCCCCGCACCTGGACCTGGCGGTCCCGGCGGCCGGCGAGGTCGACCGCACCATCGGGAAGGTAGCGGCCGAGGTCGCCGGTCCGGTAGAGGCGGTCGAGCGGATCGCCGGTCGCGGCGTTGACCGCGTAGCGCTCGGCGGTGAGCCGCTCGTCGCCGAGGTAGCCCAGCGAGAGGTGCGGCGTCCGCACACAGACCTCCCCCAGCTCGCCCGGCGCGGCAAGCTCGCCGGCCGGGCCGAGGACCAGGAGCTGGACGCCGTCGATCCCCCGGCCGACCGGCACGCGGCGGGCCGGCCACGCGCCCGCGCCGGAGGCGTCGTGCCAGGCGACCGCCTGCGGGGTCTCGGTCGTGCCGTAGAAGTTCACGCACATCGCGCGCAGCGCGACGCCGCGCAGGCGCGCGACGTCCCGCTCGGTCAGGACGTCGCCGCCGAAGAACGCCCGCCGCAGCTCGGGGAGCGGCGCGCCGCCGTCGGCCACGAGCTGCCCGACGGCCGGCGTCAGGTGGCAGACGGTGATCCGCTGCGCCGCCAGCCAGGCGGCGAGGCGCGGCGGCGACTCGAGGTCCTCGGGGCCCGGCACGCAGAGCAGCGCGCCCAGGCCGAGCGGCGTGAAGACGTCGCGCAACAGCGGGTCGTGCGCGAGCCCCGACAGCAGCGCGAAGCGGTCCTCCGCGCCCAGCCCGAACGTCTCCGCGTGCCAGGCGCAGAAGTGCGCCAGCGGCCGGTGCGTTCCCAGCACGCCCTTCGGCTCGCCCGTCGAGCCGGAGGTGAAGGCGACGTAGGCGAGATCGTCCGGACCGGCGGCGGCGCGGTCGAGCTCGAGGTCGGAACGGGCAGCCGAGAGGTCCCCGCGCTCGTCGAGGAGGATGCCGCCCGGCGGGAGCACCTCCGCGAGCTCGTCCGGCACCGGCCCCGCGGCGGCGAGCACGACCCAGGCGCGGGGGCGCGCCTGCTCGACGGCCGCGCGCAGCCGCCGGGCGGGATGGGCGGGGTCGAGGACCAGGAAGGCCGCGCCCGAGCCGAGCACTCCCAGCAGCGCCTGGACGAGCGGCGCGCTCCGCCAGGCGTAGATCGCCACCAGATCGCCGCGCCCGACCCCATCGGCCCGCAGCCGCCGGGCGAGACGACCCGCGCGCTCCGCCAGCTCGCCATAGCTCCAGGCGCCGCTTCCGTCGCGGACCGCGAGGCGCTCCGGCGCGCGCCGCGCCCGCTCGGCGAAGAGCTCGTGCACCGCTCCCGTCCAGGGGCCGGCGGCGAGCGGGAGCCGCGGGTCCGGCAGGACCGCCGCCGCCTCCGGCGTGAGCAGGGAGAAACGCGCGACCGGGACGTCCGGCGTCTCGGCCGCCTGCTCCAGGACACGCCGGAGCTGCGCCAGGAAGCCGAGCATCGTGGCGCGGTCGAAGAGGTCGGCGTTGTAGACCAGCTCCAGAGACGTGCCGCCGCCCGGCAGCTCCTCGCCGTAGACGGTGAGGTCGAAGCGCGACGGCAGCTCGCGCAAGGGGAACGGGGTGATGGCGAGGCCCGGCGCCCGATAGTCGGGGTGGGGGAAGCCCTGGAGGTTGAAGAGCACCTGGAAGAGCGGCGAGCGCGAGAGGTCGCGCTCGGGCTTCGCCTCTTCGATGAGCCGCTCGATCGGGACGTCGCGGCGGGTGTAGGCGGCGAGGGCGGTCTCGCGCACTCGCTCGAGCAGGGCGCGGAACGACGCCTCGCCGTCGAGCAGGATGCGCAGCGGGAGCATGTTGATGAAGACGCCGATCAGCCGCTCCACCTCCCGTCGGTCCCGCCCCGCGATGGGCGAGCCGACGATCAGGTCGTCCTGGCCGCTCCAGCGGGAGAGGAGGAGGGCGTACGCCGCGAGCAGCACCATGAACGGCGTGGCCCCCTCCGGCGCGCCGAGGCCGCGCAGCGCGCCGGCCAGCTCCGGCGGCAGGAGCAGGGTCTCGCTCCGGCCGCGGAAGGTCTGGACCGGCGGACGCGGCCGGTCCGTGGGGAGGCCGAGGACCGGGAGCGGCGGAGCGAGCGCGGCCTTCCAGCCGGCGAGCTGCCGCGCCGTCTCGTCGCCGGCGAGGCGCCGGCGCTGCCAGCCCGCGAAGTCCGCGTACTGGATCGGCAGCTCGGACAGTGGCGAGGGCTCGCCGGCGGCGAAGGCCGCGTAGATGCCGGTCAGGTCCGAGAGCAGGACGGAGCTCGACCAGCCGTCGCCGACGATGTGGTGGAAGACCAGGACGACGACGTGCTCGTCCGCGCCGAGACGAACGAGCTGCGCCAGGAGCAGCGGCGGCCGCGCGAGGTCGAAGCGGTGCTCGCCGGCGCGGACCGCCAGACCCTCGGCCTCGGCCTCGCGCCGCGCCTCGGGCAGGGCGGCGAGGTCGAGGAGCGGCAGGGGGATCGCCACCGCCGGCAGGATGCGCTGGGTCGCGCGCCCGCGGAGATCGACGAAGGCGGTGCGCAGCGCCTCGTGCCGGTCGACGACCTCGGCGAGGGCGCGGGCGAGCGCCGGGACGTCGAGGCCTCCGCGGAGGCGGACGGCCTCGGTCAGGTTGTAGGTGGGCGTCCCCGGATCGAGCCGATCGAGCAGCCAGAGCCGCTCCTGCGCGAAGGAGAGGGGGAGTTCGCCGTCGCGCGGCAGGCGCGGGATGAGGTCGGCGGGCGCGCCCTCCCGCCCCTCGCCCCCGATCAGCTCGGCGAGGTCGGCGACGGCCGAGGCCTGGAAGAGCGTCTCGAGCCGCACCTCCGCTCCCAGCTCGCTCTTGAGGCGGGAGAGGAGCTGCAGGCCGAGCAGCGAATGGCCGCCGATCTCGAAGAACTTGTCGAAGGCGCCGACCGGCTCGAGGCCGAGGAGATCCTCGTAGAGCGAGGCGAGCCGGCGCTCGAGCTCCCCGCGCGGCCGCACGTAGGGCCTGCCGGCGGCAGGCCGCGGCCGCCGCGGGGTGCGAAGCGGCTGCGCGCTCCGCGGCAGAGGCGCGAGCGGCTCCACGGCGGCGGGGAGCGATGCCGCCGGCCCGATCCAGTACCGCTGGCGTTGGAACGGATAACTGGGGAGCGGCACGCGCAGCCGGCGCTCGCCGCCGTGGAGGGAGCTCCAGTCCACCTCGGCGCCTGCCACCCAGAGCCTCGCCAGCGTGTGCAGCGACGCGGCGTCGGCCTCGTTCGCGAGCAGGTCGTCCGCGTGCGGCGGTCTGCCGGGCTCCACGACCCCCGAGAGCACCCGCTCGGGGTCGCGCGCGGCCAACGCCTCCCGCGCCTCCTCGAGGCTCCGGCAGACCACTGCCCGCCGGTGCGCCAGCTCCCGCCGCCCCACCTGGAGGGTGAAGGCGACGTCGGCGAGGTCCGGCTCCGGGCGGCGCGCCAGGTGCTCGGCGAGCCGGTCGGTCATCGCCTCGAGGGCGGGTGCGCCGGCGGCCGAGAGGACCAGGAGCTGCCAGGACCGGGAGGGGCTCCCCGGCGGGACGGGTGGCGCCTCTTCGAGCACGGCGTGGGCGTTCGTCCCCCCCATGCCGAAGGAGCTGACGCCGGCGCGCCGGGGCTCCTCCCCCGGCGGCCAGGGAAGAGCCTCGGCGTTGACGAAGAACGGGCTCTCCGCGAGGCCGAGCTGCGGGTTCGGGCGCCGGAAGTTGACGGTGGGCGGGATCAGCCCGCGCTCGAGGGCGAGGACCGCCTTGATCAGCGAGGTCACGCCCGCCGCCGCGTCGAGATGCCCGACGTTGCCCTTGACCGAGCCCAGGGCGCAGGATCCGCGCGGCGTCGCCGCCGCGAAGACCTGCCGCAGGGCCGCCACCTCGATCGGGTCCCCGAGGCGCGTCCCGGTGCCGTGCCCCTCGACGAAGCCGATCGTCTCGGGATCGACCCCCGCCACCGCCTGCGCCATCGCCAGGACGCCGGCCTGCCCGCCGACGCCGGGGGCGGTGAACCCGACCCGCTCGTCGCCGTCGTTGTTGACCGCCGTGCCCAGGATCACCGCATGAATGCGGTCCCCTTCGGCGAGGGCGTCGTCGAGGCGCTTCAGCACCACGACCGCCGCCCCTTCGCCGTCCACCGAGCCCTGGGCGTCGGCATCGAAGGGGCGGCAGCGGCCGTCGGGGGAGAGGATGCCGTCGGTCTGGTAGAGGTAGCCGGCCGGGCGCGGCACCGCGACCCGCACGCCGCCGGCGAGGGCCAGGTCGCACTCGCCGTTGAGCAGGCTCTGGACCGCGAGGTGCACCGCCACCAGCGACGTCGAGCAGGCGGTCTGGACGGTGAGGCTCGGGCCGCGCAGCCCCAGCTTGTAGGAGAGGCGGTTGGCCAGGAAGTCGCCGCCGTTGGCGAGCATGGTCTGGAACGGACCCACCGCCGCCAGCGCCTCGCGGTGCGCCATCAGGTTGAAGAGCAGGTAGGTGTTGGGCCCGGCGCCGGCGTAGACGCCGACCGGCCCGCCGTAGCGCCGCGGATCGCAGCCCGCCCGCTCGAGCGCCTCCCAGGCGCACTCGAGGAGGAGCCGGTGCTGCGGGTCCATGACCTCCGCCTCGCGCGGCGTGTAGCCGAAGAGCTCGGCGTCGAAGAGCTCCGCGCCGTCGAGGGCGGCGCGCGCCGGCACGTAGGCCGGATCCTCGAGCTGCGCCGGATCGACGCCGGCGGCGGCCAGCTCGTCGCGGTCGAAGAAGCTGACGGACTCGACCCCCGCCGCCAGGTTCTCCCAGAAGCGCTCGACGTCGGCGGCGCCGGGGAAACGCCCCGCCATCCCGACGACGGCGACGCCCGCGGCGCCCGCGCGCTCCTCAGGCATCGTCCTGCACCTCGAAGATCACGCCCGCGCTCGCGCCCCGCGTCAGGTTGACCACCTCGCCGCTGGGGTCGGCGCGTGCGGAGCGGGGGACGAGACTGAGGAAACCGCCCCCGTAGCGATCGCCGAAGACGAAGAGTCCCCAGACGACGTCGTGCGGGGCGGACCCGCGCTCGCCGTGCTGGTGGAGGAAGGGGAGCGGCTCCACCCGCTCCTGGACGACCCAGTCCCCCTGCGCCAGAGCGCGCTCCACCGCCTCGCGCCATGCCGGTTCCGGCGTGGCCGCTCCGAGATGGACCGCCGCGCCGCGCCCCTCCCGCGCCCGCTTGATCACCAGCTCCTCCCGGTGCGCCAAGACCAGCTCGGGGACCCAGGCCTCGCACCCGCGCCAGGAGACGGCGGCGGGAACGAGCCGCCGAGTCCACGGCACGTGCCCGGTCACCAGCTCACGTTCTCCAGGTTCCAGCAGATCGCCCCGGTCGGCCAGCTCCGAGAGCAGCGCCAGGTTGCGCTTGTCGGTGAGGATCGTCCGCACCGGCGCGTTGAAGAGCTTCAGGCGCCCGGCCTTGAAGCAGCGGAAGGCCTGCGCGGCCGTGCCGTCGTGGTGGATCTCGACCGCGGCGTGCAGCGGTCGGCCGTCGGCCCACAGCCTGCCGTCCCGCTCGCGCAGCGCCGAGTAGGGGAGCAGGGCGAGCCTGCCGCCGGCCCCGGGCGCGGCGCCGCGCAGCGCCGCGGTCCAGCGGGCGGCGAGCCAGGGCTCCAGCTCCCGCGGCAGCGGCGGCGCCGCTTCGGGGAGCACCAGGGCGCCGTTGACCTCGCCGTCCGCCGCGCCCAGCTCCCGCGCCTCGGCGGCGACGTGCGCGAAGAGGAGCGCCACCGTGTCGCGGCAGGTCACGCGCAGCCTCTCGGCGCGCAGGAAGCGCCGGAAGACCGGCACTCGTGCGTACCCCTCCGCCCAGAGCGGCGCCTGCCAGCCGCCGAGGTCGCTCACCAGGTTGAGCTCCAGGCACTGGAGGCCGCCGGCCGCCTCGAGGAAGTCGCCGCGGCCGATCGCGGCGTCGAGGCCGCTCGGCTCGGCGACCAGAGAGCGGGCGAGGTCGGCGCTGGCCAGGCCGTAGAAGTCGCGCAGGCGCTCGGGGTCGTCGCCGAAGACGCGGCGCGGCAGGCTCTTGACCAGGCGGACCAGCCCGGCGCTCACTCGCTCCATCTCGGCCACGCGGCCGGAGTCCACCAGCGCGGGCCAGGGCTGGAGCGGGTAGGGGCTGCCGGCCGCGTGGTCGGCGAGGGGCGCGAAGCTCGCGCGCTCCAGGCACTCGGGATCCGCCTCGGCGAAGCGCAAAAAGGCGACGCTCGCGCGGGAGAGCCGGGCGTGGGCCGACTCGGGCGCCGCGCTTCCGGGCGGCGGGAGCGGTGGCGGAGGGACCGCTCGGGCCTGGGGCGGCGCGGCCGCGAGCCGCTTGCGGGCGGCGAGGAAGCGACCTTCGCGGGCGGCGGCGCGACTCCGCTCGGCGCGCTTCCGCACGTCGGGAGCGGGCGGCGCGGCTCCCGCCTCCTCGGCCGGCAGGGCGAGCCGCCGCGCCAGCGCGGCCACCGTCGGGTGGCGGAAGAGGTCGACGACGGGGACCTCCCGGCCGAGCCGCTCCTTGAGCAGGACGTGGACCCGCGCGAGAGCGAGCGAGTGGCCGCCGAGGTCGAAGAAGTTGTCGTGGACCCCGACCCGCTCGACCCCCAGCGCTTCGCGCCAGAGGGCGGCGACGGCCCGCTCCATCTCGTCGCGGGGGGCCACCGGCTCGGCGTCCGCGACGCGGGCGGCCGGCGCCGGCAGCGCACGGCGGTCCACTTTGCCGTTGGGCGTCCGGGGGAGCGCCTCGAGGAAGACGAAGTCGGAGGGGACCAGCGGCTCCGGCAGAGAGGCGGCGAGGAAGTCGCGCAGCGCGGCCGCCGCCGGTGTGGGCGGGCGCGGCACCACGTAGGCGACCAGCCGCTTGCCTCCGCCGGCGTCGTCGCGGGTCGCCACCGCCGCCGCCTCGACGGCAGGGTGCTTCGCCAGGGCTGCCTCGACCTCCCCCGGCTCCACGCGATGGCCGCGCACCTTGACCTGCTCGTCGAGGCGTCCGACGAACTCCAGGGTCCCGTCCGGCAGCAGCCGCGCGAGATCGCCGGTGCGATAGAGGCGGGCACCGGGCGCCGGCGGGAAGGGGTGGGGGACGAAGCGCTCGGCGGTGCGGTCCGGCTGGCCCAGGTAGCCTCGGGCGAGGAAGGGACCGCCGATCACGATCTCTCCCGCCGCCCCGGGCGGCACGGGCTCCCCGGAGCGCCCCAGCAGCCAGACCGCGGCCCCGGGGAGCGGCCGGCCGATCGGCGCCGCTCGCCGCGGCGCGTCGGCCGGGGCCGAGACGTCGACGCCGGTGACGACGATCGTGGCCTCGGTGGGGCCGTAGGTATTGAGGAGCTGCGGCCCGCCGGGGAAGCGCCGCTGCCACGCCGCGAGGCGCTCGGGCAGGAGCGCCTCGCCGCCCAGGATCACCAGGCGCAGGGACGGGGGCAGGGGGAGGTCCTCGGTCTCCGTGCGCGCGGCGATGTCGTGCCACAGCGCGGTGGGGAGGCTCAGCACCGTGACTCCGCGCCGCCGGCAGCCGTCGAGGAAGGCGGCCGGCGAGGCCAGCATCGCGTCGTCGCGCAGCGCCAGCTCGGCGCCCGCCGCGAGGCAGGGGACGATCTCGTCCAGGCTCAGGTCGAACCCCGGCGAGGCGCTCTGGAGCACGCGGTCGCCCGGGCCGACCCCGTAGAGGCCGGCGGCGGCCGCCGCGTAAGCGGCCAGCGACCCGTGCGTCACCACCACCCCCTTCGGCCGGCCGGTCGAGCCCGAGGTGTAGACGACGTACGCCGCGCTCTCGGGCGCGATCGCGGAGGACGTCGCCCCGTCCGGCGAAAGCGGCGCGGCGGGCGCGGACCCGTCCGCGGCGTCGTCCAGGAACAGGGCCGGCGCCCCGGCCGGCGGAACCGGACCCCGGCGCTCGGCCAGCACCGCCACGGCCCCGGAGTCCGCGACCATCCACGCCAGACGCTCGTCCGGATGGGCGGGGTCCAGCGGGACGTAGACGCCACCGGCCTTCCAGATCCCGAGCATCGCGACGACGAGATGGCGCGAGCGGTCGAGGCAGACCGCCACCCGCACCTCCGGCCCCACGCCGAGAGCGCGGAGCCGCCGCGCGAGCCCCTCTGCCCGCCGGTCGAGATCGCCATAGGAGAGGCTCCCGCCGCCGCCGGTCACCGCCGTCGCGGCGGGCCGCGCGGCAACCTGGGCGGCGACGAGCCGGGGGACGAGCGGCGGCTCGGGCGCGCCGGGTGTCGCGGGCAGCTCGACGAGCACCTGGTGCCGCTCGGCCGGCGAGAGGAGCGGCAGCTCGGAGACCCGCCGCTCCGGCCCGTCCGGCACCGCCTCCACGAGCCGCTCGAAGGCTGCGAGCAGGCGCGCCGCGGTCGTGCGGTCGAAGAGGTCGCGGTTGTACTCCAGGAGCCCGGCCACCTCACCGCGCCGGTCCTCGAGATAGAGGCCGAGGTCGAACTTCGCCGTGCCGCTCTCGACCGGCAGCATCTCGAGGCGAAGGCCGGGGAGCGCCAGCGGCGGGCGGTCCGAGGCGTCGAGCGTCAGCACCGTCTGGTAGAGCGGCGAGCGCGAGAGGTCGCGTTCGAGCGCCAGCTCCCGCACCAGCCGCTCGAAGGGCACCTCGCGGTGAGCCCACGCGGAGAGGACGGTCTCCCGCGCACGCGCCGCGACCTCGGCGAACGGGGGGTCCCCCGCGAGGTCGAGGCGCAGCGGCAGGTTGCCGGCGAAAAGGCCGATCAGCGGCTCGAGCTCCGGCCGGTCGCGTCCGGCGACGGCGGTCCCCACCACGACGTCCGTCTCTCTTGTCGAGCGGGCGAGGAGAGCGGCCCAGGCCGCCAGGAGGACCATGAACGGAGTCGCCTCCAGCCGCCGGCCGAGCTCGCGCACCCGCCGCGCCGCCTCGGGCCGGAGCGCCAGGCGGAGGCTGCCGCCGCGGAAGGTCTGCACCGGCGGCCGCGGCCGGTCGAGCGGCAGGCCGAGACCCGGCGGCGCGCCGGCGAGCCGCTCGCGCCACCAGGCGAGC
>DASUNQ010000156.1:0-14429 GCA_036277075.1 Thermoanaerobaculia bacterium | reverse complement strand
GCTGCGGCTCGGCGTGCCCGGCGTGGCCCTGGGCCTGCTCGGCGCGCTCGTCCTGACGCGCTTCCTGCGCCACCTCCTCTACGAGGTGACGCCGACCGACCCGGTGGCGTTCGTCGGCTTGAGCGCGCTGCTGCTCGGGGTGACGGCGGCCGGCGCCTACCTGCCGGCGCGGCGCGCGGCCGGCCTCGACCCCGGCAGGGTGCTGCGGCGGGAGTGAGCGCCCGCGGCGGCGCGGCTAGCGGCGTCGCCGCCGCCGTCTCCGCCGCTGCGCGCGCTCGGCCTCGGCGCTCTCGTCCTCGTCGCCGGGCACGGTGGCGCGCCGCAGCGCCGCGGCGCGCCACTGCTCGAGGGCCTCGTCCCCCTCGCCGGTCGCGCGCACCAGGAGCTCGAGCAGGAGCAGGCTGTCCTCGAAGTAGGGGCGGTGGGTGAAGCGGAGGCGGTCGGGGAGCTTCCAGCGCGGCTCGCAGAGGCGCTGGAAGCCGGTCAGGGCCTGGACCACCTGCTGCGCCTTGGCGTGGGAGGCCGGGAAGCGCCGGAAGAAGCCCTCGGCGGTCTCGCGCACCAGGGCCTCGACGCCGGCGCGGGTCAGCGGGCGCCGGTCCCGGGCCTCGACGTCGTAGCGGCGGAGCAGGACCTGGGGCAGGAGGAGCGACGCCACGAGGACGGTGTCGGAGAGCTGCCGCTCCTCGGCGACCAGGGCGTCGATCGAGGGCGGGATCTGCCCGAAGTCGCCGAGGCCGCGCTCGCCGGCCGCGACCATCGCCTGGGCCTCCGGCAGCAGCACCTCGAGGAGCCCCAGCTCGAGCATCCACTGCATCGCCGCGCCGGCGTGGCCGCAGCGCAGGAGCTGGGCGATCTCCTCGGTCAGGCGCGCCGTCGAGGCGCGCTCGAGGTCGCGGCGGTGGCGGTGGATCGCCTCCTGGGTGGCGGTCTCGATGCCGAAGCCGAGCCGCGCCGCGAACTCGCAGGCGCGCAGCATGCGCACCGGATCCTCGCGGAAGCGCACGTCGGGGTCGCCGATCGCCCGCACCAGCCGGTGCCGGAGGTCGGCGATGCCGCCGGTGTAGTCGACGACGCTGAAATCGGCGATGTCGTAGAAGAGGGCGTTGATCGTGAAGTCGCGGCGGAAGGCGTCCTCGCGCGGCGTGCCCCAGAGGTTGTCGCTGGTGATGAGGACGTCGCGCTCGCCGACGCCCTCCTCCGCCGCCGACTCCTCGGCGCCGCGGCGGAAGGTCGAGACCTCGACCACCTCGCCGTCGTGGAAGTAGACGTGAACGAGCCGGAAGCGGCGGCCGATGATGCGCGAGTTGCCGAACAGGCGACGCACCTCGTTGGGCCGGGCGTCGGTGCCGACGTCGTAGTCCTTGGGGTGCCGCCCGAGCATGAGGTCGCGCACGCTCCCCCCCACGAGGTGCGCCTTGTAGCCGGCGCCGTGCAGCCGGTACATGACCTTGAGGGCGTTCCTGCTGACGTTCTGGCGGGAGATCGGGTGGTCCTGCCGCGGCAGGATCAGCGGCGGCGGGGTGCTGCGCTCGCGCATCCGGCGGATTCTAGCGGAGCGGATTGCGAGACCTCGGTGGGTCTTTCCCGTCTCTCTTCTCCAGGAGCCTTGACGACGGGAAAGCGAGATGATATCTGTCCTGCGGATCGATATCGACGAGGGGGCCGTTGATTCGCACGATCATCAGCCTGGACGACGAGGACAAGGCTTGGCTCGACCGCCGGGCCGAGGAGGAGCGCGTGACGATGACCCAGTTGGTCCGGATGGCGATCCGCCGCTACCGGCAGGAGCTGGAGGCGGGCGCGCCGTCGTTCGAGCGTCAGCTCCAGGCGACCGCCGGCCTCTGGCGTGGCGAGGACGGGCTGGAGCACCAGCGGCGGCTGCGGGCGGAGTGGGACGAGCGGGAGGAGTAGCCCGGCCCGAGCTGTTGCTCGACTCGGTCGTCCTGATCGACCACTTCCGCGGCGTCCGGCAGGCGACGGAATACCTGGCGGAGACGCGCGGGCGCTGCGTCGTGTCGGTCATCACCAGGGTCGAGGTGCTGGCCGGCTTCGCGACGCCGCAGCTGGCGGCCGCGGCCGGCTTTCTCGACCGCTTCCCCGCGCTCTCGATCGACCCGCCGGTCGCCGACCTCGCGGCGCAGCTCCGCCGCGCGCATCGCTGGAAGGTCCCCGACGCCCTCCAAGCCGCTCTCGCGCGCTACCACGCCCTCCGTCTCGTCACTCGCAACACCCGGGACTTCCCCCCCGCGCGGCATCCTTGGGTGGTCGTCCCCTACGAGCTGTGACGTTGATCGCAGCTCGGCGCGAAAGCCTTCGCGCCTCTAGGCGGGCTGGACGAGCGCCGTCTCTTCAGCCGGCTTGGCGTGCGGCGGGCGGCGGAGCAGGGCGGTCTCGGCGCGCCAGCGGGCGGCGGGGTCGAGGTCGACGAGGAAGCGGGTGCGGCCGGCCTCGCGGACGGCGATCGGGAGACCGTCGCGGAAGAGGAGGCGGTTGCGGGTGAGGGCCGGGAGGCGGGCGCCGGGCGTGAGGACGCCCAGGAGGTTGAGCGGGTCGGCGGCGGAGACGGCGATCATCTCGCCGGCCGGCGCGCTGCGGCGCAGGGAACGCAGCTTCCCCACCGCCTCGGGCAGCGCGTACTGCTCGCCCGAGGGTCCGGCGACGAAGCGGCCGCCGCGCAGCTCGCCGCGCGCCTCGAGACGGCGGTAGACCCGCAGCAGATCGCGCCAGGGCGGCAGCAACGTCTCGCGCTCGAGGAGCTTCTTGAAGACGACGCCGTAGCGGCGCAGGAGGACGCGCGCGACGGCCTCGACCGCCTCGGGCGAGGGCTCCGCGCCGCGCTCGGCTGCCGACCGCAGCAGCGACCAGCGCCCGGCCGCCTCGAGCGGCGAGCCCGCCCCGCGGTGCGCGGGGATGCGCGGCCGCCGGTGCGCCGGGGTCAGCAGGGCTCGCAGGCCGGCCGGCGCGTCGGCGGTGATCCGACCCGCGGCGACCAGCTCGGCCAGCGCCGTCTCGAGCTGCGTCTGGAGGAGGCCGCTCGCCCGCGCCACCTCGTCGAAGAAGCAGGCGCCGCGCTCGCGCAGGACGGCGAGGGCCGCCGCCGCCGCGCTCGACAGCCGCTCCTCCTCGCCCTCTGCTGGGGGGGCCGGCGGCGCCGGCGCCAGCTCGCTCCAGAGCGGCAGGTTGCCGCGCTGGAGGAAGGCGAGCGGCGTGGCGCGGAGCGACCCGCCGCGGCCGCCGCCAATCGCCGCCGGCGCCGTCCGCCCCCACACCCAGCGGCCGGACATGCACAGGGAGTCCAGCCACTCCGGCTCGTACCCCGCGATCCGCGCCGGCAGGATCTCCGACTCCCACGCCGCCGCCGGCGCGCCGAAGCCCTCGAGCTGCTCGAGGACCGCCGGCAGGCTCCCGCCCCCCTCCGCCCGCTCCGCCGGCGCCACCCGCTGCCAGACGAGGAGGAAGCGGAGGAGCTCGGCGATGCTCACCGGCTCGATCTCGCGCCGCAGCCGCTCGACCGTGGCGCGGTGGATGCGCGCCAGGAGGCGCCGCTCGCACCACTCCTCCTCCCCCGCCGGCAGGTCGGGGGTGAAGCGGCCGCGCAGGACGAAGCCCTCGCCTTCGAGCGCGGCCAGCGCGGCGTCCACGCGGGAGCGCGGCAGCGCCGTCTCGCTCGCCAGCCGCTCGGCGGTCACCGGGCCGAGCCCGCCCAATCGTCCCCGCACGATCTCGACCAGCGCCTCCTCGGGCGCCACGCTCCGCGCGAGGCGCGGCGGCAGCGACAGCTCCGGAGCGAGGGGAGCTTCCGGGTGAATGGCCAGCAGCTCGGCCAGCCGCTCGGCGGCGATCCAGAGGCGCGCCGCCGGCTCCCCGGCATCGCGGGGCGGGATCGCCGCGACCGTGGCCCGGCCCGCCGAGACCAGCGCCGCGAACAGCTCATCCCAGTTCCCTGCCTGTCCTTCGGCTTCCCGGAGGAACCCGAGCGTCACCAGCGCGTCGTGCAGCTCGTCGGCGTCCTCGGGGTCCGGCCACGCCTGCTCGCGCACCCGCTCGATCGCGGCGGCGTCGAGCGTCCCCAGCTCGGCGGCGCTGTCCACGTC
This sequence comes from Thermoanaerobaculia bacterium, assembly GCA_036277075.1. Classification (GTDB taxonomy): domain Bacteria; phylum Acidobacteriota; class Thermoanaerobaculia; order Multivoradales; family UBA5704; genus DASUNQ01. Next base: position 10,332 of record DASUNQ010000156.1, on the reverse strand, counting down.
CAGCCAGCGGCGGGTCATCACCGCCTGCGTCCGCCGCTCCTCGAGCGGCGCGTCGTCGAGGAACTCGTAGACGCGGGCGTTCAAGATCTCGTGCGCCAGGGGCGAGGGCTCGGTCAGGTCGCGCGCCTCGATCGCCACCTCCCCGCTCTCGACCCGCGCCAGCAGGCGCTCGAGGCCGGTCGCGTCCATCGCCTCTTCGAGGCAGTCCTGGACGGTCTGCCGCACCAGCGGGTGGTCGGGGATCTCGCGCTCGCCGACGATGTTCTCGAAGCAGGCGAGCTGGTCGGGGAAGAGGAGGGCGGCGAGGTCCTCGGCCTGCTGGCGCTGGAGGCGCGGCGGCACCCGCTTGCCGCCGCGGAAGCGCGGCAGGGCGAGGGAGCGCGAGACGTTCCAGCGCCAGCGCACCGGGAAGAGCGGCGAGTCGAGCATCGCCTGGGTCAGCACGCCGCGCACCGTGTCGCTGCGCAGGAAGCGGAAGACCTCCGGCAGCGGGAAGCTGTGGGTGGGCCCGAGCGAGAGGACGACCGCGTCGTCCGAGGCCGCGGCCTGGAGCTCGAAGTTGAAGCTCTGGCAGAAGCGCTTGCGCAGGGCCAGGCCGAAGGCGCGGTTGACGCGGCTGCCGAAGGTCGAGTGGAGGACGAGGTGCATGTCCCCGGCCTCGTCGAAGAAGCGCTCGGCGACCAGGGTGCGCTGGCTCGGCAGGACGCCGAGCGCCGCCCAACCGGCGGCGAGGTAGTCGGTCACCTGCCGCGCCGCCGCGGGGGAGAGCCCCACCTCGCCGGTGAGCCAGGCGACGACCGTCTCGACCCCCTCCTCGATCGAGGGCGCCGCGGCGAGGAGCGCCGCCACCGTCTCGCGCAGCCGCGACACGGCCCCCGACAGCTCTTCGGTCCGCGCCGGCGCCTCGCCGAGCCAGAAGGGGATCGACGGCGGCTGCCCGCGCGCGTCCTCGACGCGGATCCGCCCGGGCTCGACCTTGAGGATGCGCCAGGAGAGGTTGCCGAGCTGGAAGATGTCGCCGGCGAGGCTCTCGACCGCGAAGTCCTCGTTGACGGTGCCGATGAAGGTCGCCGCCGGCTCGAGCAGGACGTCGTAGTCGGCGGTGTCGGGGATCGCGCCGCCGGAGGTGAGCGCCGTCATCCGCGCCCCGCGCCGCGCCCGCAGCCGCCCGTTCACCGCGTCGTGGTGGAGGTAGGCCGAGCGCCGCCCGCGGCGGGTGTGGAAGCCCTGGGCGAGCATCGCCACCAGCTCGTCGAGCTCGGCGCGCGCGAGGTCGCGGTAGGGCCAGGCGCGGCGCACCAGGGCGTAGAGGTCGTCCTCGCTCCACTCCTCGGCGGCGACGGCGGCGACCATCTGCTGCGCCAGGACGTCGAGCGGCTTCTCGGGGATGTGCAGGCGGTCCAGCTCGCCGCGGCGCACCGCGTCGAGGAGGGCGGCGCACTCGACCAGCTCGTCGCGGCTGGTCGGGAAGACCCGCCCCTTCGGCAGCCCCGCCAGGTGGTGCCCCGAGCGGCCGACCCGCTGCAGGAGGCCGGCGATCGAGCGGGTGGAGCCGACCTGGACCACCAGCTCGACGGCGCCGACGTCGATCCCCAGCTCGAGCGACGAGGTGGCGACGACGGCGCGCAGGTCGCCCGCCTTGAGGCGCCGCTCGGCCTCCAGGCGCTTCTCGCGCGACAGGCTCCCGTGGTGGGCCGCCACCGCCCCCTCCCCCAGCCGGTCGGCGAGGTGGCGCACGGTGCGCTCGGCGCGCCGGCGGGTGTTGACGAAGACGAGCGTCGTCTTGTGCTCGCGGATCAGCTCGGCGGTGCGGTCGTAGACCTCCTCCCAGACCTCGTTGGCCATGACCGCCGCGAGCGGCGAGGAGGGGAACTCGAGCCCGAGGTCGAGGCGCCGGGCGTGGCCCACGTCGACGATCGTGCAGGGCGGCACGTTCCCCGCAGCGTCGACGCCCACCAGCCAGCGCGCCACCTCTTCGATCGGCCGCTGGGTGGCGGAGAGGCCGATGCGGGTGAGGCCGCCGGCCGGCGCGGCCAGGGCCTCGAGGCGCGCCAGCGACAGCGCCAGGTGGGCGCCGCGGCGGTTCGGGGCCAGGGCGTGGATCTCGTCGACGATCGCCGTCCGCGCCGTGCGCAGCATGTTGCGGCCGCTCTCGCTGGTGAGCAGGAGGAAGAGCGACTCGGGGGTGGTGACCAGGACGTGCGGCGGGCGCTTGGCCATCGCCGTGCGCTCGGCGGCGGGGGTGTCGCCGGTGCGGAGCGCGGTGCGGATCTCGATCGGGCCCAGGCCGCGCGCCGCGAGCTCGGCGCGGATGCCGGCCAGGGGCTCCTCGAGGTTGTTCTTGATGTCGTTCGAGAGCGCCCGCAACGGCGAGACGTAGACCACCCGGGTCGCGTCCTCGAGCGGGCCGGCCAGGGCGTCGCGCGCCAGCTCGTCGAGGGCGGCGAGGAAGGCGGCCAGGGTCTTGCCCGAGCCGGTCGGGGCGGCGATCAGGGTGTGAGCGCCGGAGCGGATCGCCGGCCAGGCCCGCGCCTGCACCTCGGTCGCGGCGCCGAAGCGGCGCTCGAACCAGGCGGCGACGGCCGGGTGGAAGGGGGCGAGCGGCATCGCAGCGCCAAGTAGAACACGAGACGCGGGCCGCGAAAATCCGGCGGAAGGACGCCGCAGCGCAGCCTCCTCGCCGCGGCACGCTTCTTGAAGCCGTGCTCGGCGTGCACGAACAAGAGGAGCCGGCCGGCGAGCGCGCCGGCACCGGCATCGCGGGCCTCGACGACGTCCTCGGGGGGGGCTTCCCGCGCAACCGCATCTACCTGGTCGAAGGGCCGTCGGGCGCGGGCAAGACGACCCTGGCAATCCAGTTCCTGCTGGAGGGGACGCGCCACGGGGAGCCCGGGGTCTACGCCACCCTCTCGGAGACCGAGGACGAGCTGCGCGAGGTCGCCCGCTCCCACGGCTGGTCTCTCGACGGCATCACCATCGTCGACCTCCAGACCTCCGAGGAGAGCCTCAAGGCGGACTCGCACTACACCCTCTTCCACCCGGCGGAGATCGAGCTCTCGGAGACCACTCGAACCGTGCTCGAGGCGGTGGAGCGGGTACGGCCGACGCGCGTGGTCTTCGAGTCGCTCTCGGAGATGCGCCTGCTGGCCCGCGACTCGCTGCGCTACCGGCGGCAGGTGCTGGCGCTCAAGCACTACTTCGCGGCGCACCGCTGCACGGTGCTGCTGCTCGACTGCGAATCGTCGGCCGGCGGAGATCTCCAGCTCCAGAGCCTCACCCACGGCATCCTGCGCCTCGAGCAACTGGCCCTCGACTACGGCGGCCAGCGCCGGCGGCTGCGGGTGCAGAAGGTCCGCGGCATCCCCTTCCGCGAGGGCTACCACGACTTCCGGATCGTGCGCGGCGGCCTGCGCGTGTACCCCCGCCTGGTGGCGGCGGAGCACCACGGCTCGCTGCCGCACGAGGCGGTGGCGAGCGGGCTGCCCGAGCTCGACGAGCTCCTCGGCGGCGGGCCCGTGCGCGGCACCAGCACAATGCTCCTCGGCCCCTCGGGGGTCGGCAAGTCCAGTCTCGCCACCCGCTACGTGCTGTCCGCGGCCGAGCGCGGCGAGCGCTCGTCGATCTTCACCTTCGACGAGCTCCCCGCGACCTGGCTGGCGCGCGCCTCGGGCCTCGGCATGCCGGTCGAGCGCTACCTGGACGAAGGGCTGGTCGAGCTGCGGCAGATCGACCCGGCGGAGATGCCGCCCGGCGAGTTCGCCGTCGCCGCCCGCGAGGCGGTCGAGAGGGGCTCGCGCCTGCTGGTGATCGACAGCCTCAACGGCTACCTCAACGCCATGCCGGCCGAGCACCACCTGACCCTCCATCTCCACGAGCTCCTCGCCTACCTCGCTCAGCAGGGCGTGCTGACGCTGCTGATCATGGGCCAGCACGGCCTGATCGGGCAGGACGTGGGCTCGCCGATCGAGCTCTCCTATCTCTCGGACACGGTCATCCTGCTGCGCTACTTCGAGGCCTTCGGCGAGGTGCGGCAGGCGCTGGCGGTGGTCAAGAAGCGCACCGGCGGCCACGAGCGCACGGTGCGCGAGTTCCGGCTCGGCCCCTCCGGCCTGCGGGTGGGCCGCCGGCTGCGCGAGTTCCAGGGCACGCTCGCCGGCCAGCTCGTCTACACCGGCGAGCGGAGCCCGCTCGACGAGGCGGATGGCGGATCCGCGACCTGACCCGCGCGAGGAGCGCGTCCTGGTGCTCGCCCCCACCGGGCGGGACGGGCTGCTCTCCTGCCAGGTGCTGGGAGCGGCGGGCCTGCCGGCCCTGGCCTGCGCCACCGCGGCCGAGCTCTGCCGCGAGATCGCCGCGGGCGCCGGGGCGGTGGTCCTCGCCGAAGAGGCGCTGCAGCCGGGAACGTTGGAGCGGCTGGCCCGTCTGCTGCGGGCGCAAGAGCCCTGGTCGGACCTGCCGCTGATCGTCTTCGCCAGCGACGACGCGCGCGAGTCGATCGAGGCGGTCGAGCCGCTGGGCAACGCCACCCTGCTCGAGAGGCCGGTGCGGCTGACGACGCTGGTCAGCGCCGTGCGCGCGGCGCTGCGCGCCCGCCGGCGGCAGTACGAGGTGCGCGACCTGCTGCGCCGCCAGCAGGAGACCGACCGGCGGAAGGACGAGTTCCTGGCGGTGCTCGGGCACGAGCTGCGCAACCCGCTGGCGGCGATCCGCAACGCCCTGGCGGTGCTCGACACACTGGGCTCCCCCGAGAAGGTGGTGAACCGGCAGCGCGAGGTCATCGGCCGGCAGAGCCGGCATCTGGCTCGCATGGTCGACGACCTGCTCGACATCTCGCGCGTGACCCTCGGCAAGATCACGCTCCAGCGCCAGCCGGTCGACCTGCGAGAGGTGGCCGACGCCTGCCTGCGCGAGCTGGCGCCGGAGCCCGGGCGGCAGCGGGTCGAGCTGACGGCGGCGGAGCGGCCGCTGGTCGTCGACGGCGACCCGGTGCGGCTCGAGCAGATCGTCTCGAACCTGCTCAACAACGCCCTCAAGTACACCCCGCGCGACGGCCGCATCGCGATGTCGCTGGCGAGCGAGGAGGGGCAGGCGGTGGTGCGGGTGCGCGACACCGGCGTCGGCGTGCCGCCCGAGATGCTGCCGCGCATCTTCGACCCCTTCATCCAGGTCGAGACCTCGCTGCCGCGGGCGCAGGGGGGGCTCGGGCTCGGGCTGCCGCTGGTGCGCAGCCTCGCCGACCTCCACGGCGGGACGGTCGAGGCGCGCAGCGAGGGCCCGGGCCGGGGCAGCGAGTTCGTGGTCCGCCTGCCGCTGCGCGCGGAGGCGGCGGTGCCGTTGCGGGATCCGCGGCAGCGGTGGGGCGACGGCCACGCCGCCGCCGGCGGCGGGCTGCGGGTGCTGGTCGTCGAGGACAACCCCGACGGCGGCGAGTCGCTGCGCGACCTGCTCGAGCTCTGGGGGCACCATGTGGAGCTCGCCCTCGACGGCGAGGAGGGGCTCGCGCGGGCGCTTGCCTCGCCGCCGGACCTGGCGCTCGTGGACATCGGGCTGCCCCGGCTCGACGGCAACGAGCTGGCGCGGCGGCTGCGCGCCCAGGCCGTCGGCAATGGCATCCGGTTGGTGGCGATGAGCGGCTACGGCCAGCCGGAGGACCGGCGGCGGGCGGTCGCCTCCGGCTTCGACCGCTACCTCGTCAAGCCGGTCAACCCGCGGCTGCTGTCGCTGCTGCTCGAGGAGGTCCGCGACGCCAAGGCCGCGGTCACTGCCGGATCAGGCGCCAGCGGGCGAGCTGCACCAGCAGGAGCGGGATGAGATTGGTGTTGACGAAGTCCTTCGCGCTCGCCCCCCAGCCGAAGCCGTCGCGCAGGTCGAAGACCTCCATCGCCAGCGAGACGACGAGCCCGGGCACCAGCGCCCAGTAGGAGGTGATGCGGCGGCGGAAGAGGATCAGCGCGACGAGCAGCGCCGTGAAGCCGATGTAGACGTGGATCGCGTCCTTGGTCAGCGGCAGCACCGAGAGCCAGAGCAGCTTGAAGTCCTGGTAGTCCCGCCGCATGGTCGAAAACCCAGCCTAAGCTAGATCGTCTTCGCCTTCCACTTGCCGCGCCGGAAGGCGAGGATGCCGACGACGGCGAGGGTCGACTCGGCGACGGCGATCGCCCAGTACACCCCGTCCGGTCCCAGCCCCGTCCGGCGCGCCAGGAGCCAGGCGAGCGGGATCTGCAACAGCCAGTAGCAGAAGAAGTTGATCGTCGTCGGCGTCACCGTGTCGCCGGCGCCGTTGAAGGCCTGCACCATGACCATGCCGTAGGCGTAGAAGCAGTAGCCGTAGGAGACGATGCGCAGGCAGGCCGTACCCTGCCGCAGCACCGCGGGGTCGGCGGTGAAGAGGCCGACGACCGGCTCGGCGAAGAAGATGAAGCCGAGCCCCACCGAGCCCAGGAAGACCATGTTGTAGAGGCCGGTCAGCCAGACCGAGCGCTCGGCGCGCTCCGGTCGGCCGGCGCCGAGGTTCTGGCCGACCAGGGTGGCGGCGGCGTTGCTCATCCCCCAGGACGGCAGAATGACGAAGATGATGACCCGCAGCGCGATGGTGTAGCCGGCGAGGGCGGCGCTGCCGAAGAGGGCGAGGATACGCACCAGGCCGAGCCAGCTCGCGGTGGCGATCAGGTACTGGAACATCCCCGGCACGGAGACGCGGATCAGTTTCCACATCACTCCGGGGTCGAGGCGCAGCGACACGCCGGCCAGGTCGATGCGGCCGCGGCCGCGGAAGAGGGCGTTGAGCTGGTAGGCGACGCCGATGCCGCGGCCGATGGTGGTGGCCAGGCCGTCGCCGGTGAGCCCCATCTCCGGGAACGGGCCGAGGCCGAAGATGAGGCAGGGGTCGAGGCCGATGTTGACCAGGTTGGCGAGCCAGAGGGCGCGCAGCGCGATCGCCGGGTCGCCGGCGCCGCGAAAGACGGCGTTGACGAGGAAGAGCAGGAGCACGGTGACGCTGCCGCCGAGGACCCAGGCGGTGTAGCCCCAGCCCTGCGCGGCGAGCGCGGGCGAGCCGCCCATCCAGCGGAGGAGGCGCGGCGCCAGGAGCACGCCGGCGGCGCCGACGGGGATCGAGAGCGCGATGCCGAGCCAGATCGCCTGCACCGCCGCGACCGCGGCGCCGGCGGGGTCCTTCTCGCCGATCCGCCGCGCCACCATCGCCGTGGTGGCGGCGGAGAGCCCCATGCAGAGCGCGAAGACGAGGGTGAGGATCGACTCGGTCAGGCCGACGGTGGCGACCGCGTCCGGCCCCAGCCGGGCGACGAAGAAGACGTCGGAGACGGCGAAGATCGACTCCATCACCATCTCGAGCATCATCGGGATGGCGAGGAGGACGACGGCGCGCCCCACCGGACCGGCGGTGTAGTCCCGCTCCTCGCCGCGCAGGGCGGCGCGCACCTCGCGCCAGAAGCCGGCCGCGGAGGCGGCGAGCGGCCGCTCGCTCGGGGTCACAGCCGCCGGTGCTTCGCCACCGGCATGGCGCGGCGGACGCGCTCGATGCGGTCGCGCTCGATCGGGGCCAGCGCCAGCCCCGGGCCGTCGGAGGCGCAGGCCACGACCTGCCCCCAGGGATCGACGATGGCCGCGTGCCCCCAGCTCTCCTTGAGCCCCCGGTCGTCGTGGCGGCCGTGCTGCGCCGGCGCCAGGACGTAGCACTGGTTCTCGATGGCGCGGGCGCGCAGCAGCGGCTCCCAGTGGTCCTTGCCGGTGGTCAGGGTGAAGGCCGAGGGCACGGCCAGGAGCTCGGCGCCGGCGGCGGCGAGGCGGCGGTAGAGCTCGGGGAAGCGCAGGTCGTAGCAGATCGAGAGGCCGATCCGGGCGAGCGGGGTCTCGACGACGACGGTCTCCGCGCCGGGCACGACGGTGGCCGACTCGAAGAAGCGCAGGTCGTCGGAGACGTCGACGTCGAAGAGGTGGATCTTGCGGTAGACGGCGAGGACGCCGCCGTCGGGGCCGAAGAGGACGCTCGTGTTGTGGCAGCGCGCCGCGTCGGAATCGCTCGCCTCGTTGAAGGAGCCGAGCAGGAGGTGGATGCCGAGCCGCCGTGCCAGCTCGGCGAAGCGGGCGCAGGTGGGGCCGCCGAGCGGCTCGGCGCGGCGCACCTTCTCCTCGTGCGGGCCCAGGTAGTTGGTGTTCTCGGGAGTGGCGACGAGCCGCGCGCCGTGGGCGGCGGCGCGCTCGACGAGCGCCCGGGCGGACTCCCAGTTGGCCTCGGCGTCGGAGGTCGAGGTCATCTGCACGGCGGCGGCGAGGAACATCGTTAGACCCCCGTCGCCCCGCGGGCGGCGCCGCGGCGCTCCTCGAGCTCCTCGAGGGTGCGCGGCCAGTCCGTCTTGAGCAAGCGGGAGAGCACGCGGTCGGCGAGGAGGCGGCCGGCGGTCTGGCAGCGGGCGCAGTAGTTGGCCTCGTTCTCCGCGTAGAGGACGCGCTGCACGGGCGCGCCGCAGTCGGGACAGGGGTGCCCGTAGCGGCCGTGGACGGCCATGCCGGGGCGGAAGGCGGTGACCTTCTCCGGGAAGCGCTCCCCCACCGCGGCGCGCAGGCTCGCGGTCCACTCGAGGAGGGTGGCGCGCGCCGCGGCGAACAGGCGGGCGGTCTCCTCGGGCGAGAGGTCGGTCGAGCGCTTGAAGGGGGAGAGCCGGGCGCGGTGGAGGATCTCGTCGGAGTAGGCGTTGCCGATGCCGGAGAAGAGGCGCGGGTCGGTCAGGGCGCGCTTCAGGGTGTGGGTCTCGCGGGCGAGGGCGGCGCGGAAGGCCTGCAGATCGGCGGTGAGGACCTCGAGGCCGCCGGGGTCGAGGGCGGCGAGGTCGGCTGCGCCGCGGACGAGGCGGAGGGAGGCGCGTTTCTTGGGGCTGGCTTCGGTGAGGAGGAGGGTGGCGTCGGGGAAGTCGAAGGCCGCCAGGGACGTCTTGCCGGCGAGCTTGGCGGCGCGGGGGCGGAGGTGGAAGCGGCCGGCGATCATCAGGTGGAAGACCAGGAAGAGGTCGTCTTCGAGGGCCCAGACGATGCGTTTGCCGAGGCGGCGGAGGGCGGTGACTCGGCGGCCGGTTGCGGCGCCGAGGGGCGGGTCTACGGTGCGGAGGAGGAAGGGGCTGGCGAGGCGGATGTTCTCGAGGGGCTTGTCGAGGACGATGGGAGCCAGGCGCTCGAGGTAGACGACGATGTCGGGGAGCTCGGGCATGGGCAGCGGGATTGTATGGGCGCGGCGTGGCGCGGCGCGGCGCGGATGGAAGAGCGTGTCGTCGGGGGTGCCGGTGTGGGGGCCGGGAGGCTCTCTTCCGCGCCGGGCGCTCCTTGATGACCGCGCTGCGCGTGCTGGTGCAGGGGGGCTGTGGGCGCAGAGCGGTGGTCGGCTTCGGCGGCTCGCACGGTGGGCTGCAGGGGGGAGCGGTCGGAGCGCCCGGCGCTCCAGAGACCTCCCGGCCCCGGCACCGGCGTGCGCCGTTGCGCATGGAAGGCGGCGCGTGGTAGTGAGCGGGCGGATGCGCTTTTTTGCCTACTTGGCGCTGCTGGTGTTTGCGGGGGAAATGCGCGCTGCTGAAGGCGAGTGGGTGGTGAACGGGCCTTCTCGGATGCGGCTGGTGAGTCCGTATGCGGTGGCGCCGGACGGGGGGGAGGTGCGGCTCGGGCTGCACGTGCGTTTGGAGCCGGGGTGGCACATCTACTGGAAGAACAGCGGGGACGCGGGGTACCCGCCGGCGGTGACGTTGAGCGGGGCGCCGCTCGGGGACGCGCGGATCCTCTGGCCGGCGCCGGAGCGGTACGAGCTGCCCGGGGGGCTGGTGGCGTTCGGGTACGAGGACGAGGTCGTCTATCCGCTGCGGGCGCGGTGGACGGCACGGGTCTCGGGGCGGGTCGAGATCGCGGCCGACGTGGACTACGTGGTCTGCGAAGTGGACTGCATACCGTTCCGCGCGCAGCTCGCGCTGGCGCAGCCGGTCGGGGAGGAGCCGGCCCCGGACCCGCGGGCGGCGCCGCTGCTCGCGGGCTGGGAGGCGCGAGTGCCGCGGGCCGTCGAGGAGCTGGCGGGGGTCGAGACGCGCGGCATGCTGCGGCGGCGCGGCGGCGCGCCGGTGCTGGAGGTCTGGGTGGACGGTATCGAGCCCGCGGCGGCGGGAGCGGGGCTCTTCTTCGAGCCGCACGAGGAGCTGGAGCTCGGGCGCCCGGAGGCGCGGGCGACGGACGAGGGCGTGGCCTGGCGCGTGCCGGTCTCGCCGCTCCAGGCGGACCGGCCGCTGCCGGAGCGGGCGGTCCTCGCCTGGACGGCGACGGGGCTCGCGCGCGGCGGGC
>DASUNQ010000155.1:0-2980 GCA_036277075.1 Thermoanaerobaculia bacterium | reverse complement strand
GACGGCGCCGACTTCGCCTGGGTGATGACCTGCACGGCGGCCGAAGCGCCCCAGCTCGCGCCCTCCCTCGACGCCTGGATGCGCGCGCACCTGCCGGCGGCGATCGCCGCCACGGCGGCAGCCGGGTGGCCCTCGGGATCGTTCGTGGGGTTCGTGGACGAGGAGGACCCGGGCAAGGGGCTGGTCCCCGGATGGGCGGGCGCGCCGCGCTTCTCCACCGGCTACTTCCCGCTGCGCAACCGCCCATCGGTGCTCGTGGAGATGCACTCCTACAAGCCCTACCGCGACCGGGTGCTCGCCAACCGCGACTTCCTGCTGGCGCTCTTGGCGGAGGTCGCGAAGGACCCGCAGGGGCTGGTGCGGGCGGCGGAGTCGGCGGAGGCGCGGACCGTGGCGCTTGGTCGTCCGGACGCGCCGCCGTCGGACGTCGCGCTGCGCTACGAGGTCGGCCCGGCGACGGGACGCCTGCGCATGCCGCTCTACGCGTGGCGGACGGAGCCGTCGGTCGTCACCGGGCAGCCTCTCCTGCGCTACGAGCGGGGCAAGGTGCGCGAGACCGAGCTCGCGATCGCGCAGGGGGTCGTGGTCGAGCTCGCGCGCCCCCGCCCGCGCGGCTACCTCGTCCTGCCGGGCTGGCCGCAGATCGAGGCGCGCCTGCGCTGGCACGGGCTGCGGGTCGAGCGCCTCCAGGAGCCGGCCGACGTGGAGGTCGAGACCCTGCGCGTGTCGGAGCCGAAGCTCGCCGCAGCGACGTACCAGGGGCTGACCGCGGTCACCGGGGTCGAGGTGGCCGTGCTGCGCGAGCGCCGCACCGTCCCCGCGGGCGCGCTCTGGGTGCCGGCGGACCAGCCCGACTTCGAGCTCGCGGCGCACCTGCTGGAGCCCGAGGCCCCTGACTCCCTGCTCGCCTGGGGCCTGCTGTCGAGCGTCTTCGAGCGCAAGGAGTACATCGAGCCGCGCGTGCTCGAGCCGCTCGCGGTCGAGATGCTGCGCGACCCGAAGGTCAAAGCGGAGTGGGAGGCGGCGCTGCGCGACGAGGCGTTCGCCGCGGACGCCGAGGCGCGGCACCTCTGGTGGTACCGGCGGACGCCGTACTGGGACGAGACGGTGGGGCTGCTGCCGATCTACCGGGTGGTCGCGCCGCCCCGGCTCGTCACCCGTCCGTGGCACTGAGCGGCGGCGGGGACCGCGCCGCGCGGCCGCTCGGCAGGTCCTGGCGGCGGCTCGCGCGCGCGGTGCGGCCGCCGCGGGTGGAGCTGATCTACGACGAGCGCTACGCGGTCGAGCTGCCGGGGACGCAGCACGACCCGCTCCGCGGCGAGCGGATCCTCGGATTCCTCGCCGAGGAGGGGCTCGCCGACCCGCGCCGCGTCCTGCGCCCCGAGCCGGCTCCCTACCGCGACCTGCTGCGCGTCCACACCGCCGACTACCTCGACGCGCTCCACCGCCCGGGCGGCCTCGACCGGCTCCTGGGCGGGGCGCTCCCCGAGGGGCTGCAGGAGCCGTTCCTCGCCGCGCAGCGGACGGCGACCGGCGGCACCGTCCTCGCCGCGCGCCGGGCGCTGGCGCGCCGCGCCACGGCGGTCAACCTCGGCGGCGGCTTCCACCACGCCTTCGCCGACCGCGGCGAGCGGCTCTGCGCCTTCAACGACGTCGCGGCGGCGGTTGCCGAGCGGCGCGCCGCCGGCTTCGCCGGCCGGGTCCTCGTCGTCGACCTCGACCTGCACGATCCGGACGGCCTGCGCGCGCTCCTCGCCGGCGACCCCGCGGCGCACGTCCTGTCGCTCCACGCGCGCGCAGGGGAGGGCTCCGGCCCCGGGGCGACGTACGTGGCGCTGGGGGACGGCGTCGAGGACGCCGCCTACCTCGAGGCGCTGCGCAGGCACCTGCCCGAGGTGCTCGCCCGCTTCCCGCCCGATCTCGCCTTCCTCCTCGCCGGCAGCGATCCGGCCGCGGACGACGCCCTGGGCGGCGGCCGTCTCTCCGCGGCGGGGCTGCTGGCGCGCGACCGCTTCGCCGTCGAGTCGCTGCGCGGCGCCCCTCTCGTCCTCCTCCTCGCCGGCGGCTACGGCCCCGAGGCCTGGCGCCACGCCGCGCGCTCGCTCTCCTGGCTCCTCGGGGGACGCCCGCTCGAGCCGCCGTCGACCGCGGAGACGACCCTGCGCCGCTACCGGCGGGTGGCCTGCGCCGCGGAGCCCGCGGCGGCGGGCGAGGAGTGGGCGCTCCGCCCCGACGATCTCGGCGCGGCGCTCGGCGGCTTCGGGCCGCCGCCGCGGCGCCTGCTCGGCGCCTTCTCGCGCGAGGCGGTGGAGCTCCTCCTCGAGCGCGCCGGCCTGCTCGAACGGCTGCGCGCCCGCGGCTTCGAGCAGCCCACCCTCGACCTCCAGGTCGGCGAGCCGGCCGGCGACACCCTCCGCCTCTGGGGGGACGCGGCGCGCCGCGAGCTGCTCCTCGAGCTGCGGCTGGCGCGCGACCGCCACACCCTGCCCGGCTTCGAGCTCCTCCGCCTCGAGTGGCTCCTGCTCCAGGACCCGCGCGCCCGCTTCACGCCGCAGCGGCCGCCGCTGCCCGGGCAGCGGCACCCCGGGCTCGGGCTGCTCCAGGACGTCGCCGCCCTGCTCCTGCTCGCGGTCGAGCGGCTGCAGCTCGACGGCCTCGTCTTCGTCCCCTCGCACTACCACCTGGCGTGTCAGGGCAAGCGCTGGCTGCGTTTCGTCGACCCCGAGGAGGAGGGACGGTTCCGCTCCTTGCAGGAGGCGCTGCGCGGGCTGCCGCTGGCGGCGGCGACGCACGCCGTCGCCGGCGGCCGGGTCGAGGAGAGCGCGGCGGGAGAACCGGGGGCGCCGTTCGCCTGGCGGCCGGCGCCGATGGTGCTGCCGCTCAGCGCGGCGCTGCGGGAGCGCGTGGGCGGCGAAGAGTACGAGGACCGCGCCGCCGCGGCGGCGGCGAGCCACCGCCCGGTGTTGCGTGGGGGCGCAGC
>DASUNQ010000154.1:0-14677 GCA_036277075.1 Thermoanaerobaculia bacterium | reverse complement strand
GGGTGAGCGCGCCGCTGGTGCCTTGCACCTGGAAGTTGTAGGTGGCGGCCGGTGTCGAGCCCACCGAGACGGTCAGCGTGCTGTTGACCGTGCCGTTGGCCGGCGGCGTCACCGGGTCGGGCGCGAAGAGGCAGGCGACCCCGGCCGGCTGGCCGCTGCACGACAGGTCGACCGCGCTGGCGAAGCTGTTGAGCGAGGTCACCGTGCAGGTCGAGTTGCCGCTGCTCCCTTGCGCCACCGTCAGGCTCGACGGCGAGCAGGAGACCGTGAAGTCCGGCGTCGGCGTGCCGGCGGTCGGCGTCACGGTGACGCAGTTGCTCGCCCGGCCGTAGCAGGCCGAGGAGGTCCCCGCCGCCACCACGTTGTAGGAGTAGGCGCGGCCGTCGGCGACCTGGGCGTCGGTGTAGGAGAGGGCGGTCGTCTCGGCGATCAGCGCCTTGCCGAAGTCGCAGCCGGCGTGCCCCTCGGTGCGGAAGACCCAGTAGCGGGTCGCCCCCGCCACCGACCCCCACGACAGCGCCGCCGAGTAGTCCCCTGGCGTGCCGGCGAGGGTCGCCGCGGCGCTCGGCCCGCCGGCGCAGCCGCCGTTCTGCGGCGTCGGCGTCGCGCAGGCGATGCCGTGCCGGTTGAAGGCGGCGTGGATGGCGGTCATGTGCGGGGTGCCGTCGTTGAGGTTGCCGTTGTCGTCGTCGGCGGTGATCCACTGCATGTAGCCGTTGGTGGCGCCGCAGCCCGACGACGAGCTGCCGCAGGTGCAGGCGTGCCAGGTGCCGACGTTGCCGCTCCCCTGGTAGAAGAGCTTGTTGCCGACGATGAAGGCGGTCTGGCTGTCGAGGCTGAACGGCGCCTGCTGGAGGTCGCGCGCCACGAAGTCCCAGGCCGCCTGCCGCACCGGCGCGGCGGCGCAGTGCACCTGCCGGCCGCAGGGCCCCGAGCCCGTCAGGCAGGAGGTGCAGACGAAGCCGAGCGCGGTGTCCGGGGTGTTCGGGTTGTGCTTGAGGTAGTCGGCGTCGCGCACCCCCGAGCAGTCGAGGTCGCAGTGGAGCGCGCCCTGCTGCGCCTCGTTGGCGTTGAAGCCGGTGCCGTCGTTGGTCAGGCCGCAGCCGTCGTCGATCGTCTGGAAGAAGCCGTGGCCGACGCAGGAGGCCTGCAGACGGTAGATGCTGGCGATGTCGGCGTAGCCTTCGCTGGAGTTCGAGAGCGCGCCGCCGGAATCGTTGTCGTCCATCGCGTGGCCCCACTCGTGGTCGAAGACCGCGGCGATCTCGCCGGTGTTGCGGCAGCCGCCGCCCGAGCGGTAGAAGTTGATGGTGCCGGCGCTGGGGCTGTAGAAGGCGTTGCAGGTCTGGTTGATGTTGACGTTGGTGGTCAGCCGGTTCTGCAGCCAGGTGTTGGAGGGCAGCCAGCCGCGCGCCTGCTCGGCGATCTTGTTGACCTCGTAGAAGGCCGAGCGCGAGGACGCCGTGTTGCCGAGCGAGCCGCCGCCCGAAGTGCAGTCGTGCTGGTTGTTGACGCCGCCGAGGTCGATGTCGCCGGTCGCCGAGCTGTTGCTGATGGCACCGCAGTTGTCGACGATGTCGACGTAGCGGCCGGTCAGCGTCGTCGTCGCCGTGCCGCTGGTGTAGTTGTAGATCCCGGCGCTGTTGGTGAAGTTGTTGGGCGAGACGAAGCCGGTGTCGGCGAAGGGCATCGGCCAGCCGCTCTGCATGGTGCCGCAGGTCTGCGGCGTCGGGCAGATGCCGGTGTTGGTGAGCGGATAGACGCCGCCCACGATGTGGCGGTTGACGTAGCGGTTGGTGTCCTGGAAGGCGATCACCTCGCCCGAGCGGGCGTCGACCAGCACTTCCCAGACGGTGTCGTCCGGCAGCCGCTGGAACGCCCAACTCCAGACCAGCCGGTGGCGGTAGCCGGCGCCGACCGGGCCGCCGAAACGCTCGCCCACCTGGTGTTCGCGCGGCGCCACCGGCACGATCTCGAGCCTCGGCGCGGCGATCGTCTCGTCCATCGCCGAGCGCCCGCCGGCGTAGGCGAAGCCGGCGTCGAGCGCGGCGGCGGCGTCGATCTGCGGCACCGTCGAGAGGCCGCGCACGTCCCCCCAGGTCTCGGTGCCGACGACCACCAGGTTGCCCTGCACGACCGAGGCGGCCAGGCGGCCGTCGCGCACCGGCACGCCGCGGTAGACCTGCGGCGCGTTGATCTGCCAGAGGTCGGGCGTCACCTGCACGGCGCGGGCGGCGCCGAGCTGCGCGGTGTCGATCGCCAGCAGGCCGCGGTGCTCCTCGGCGAAGGCGACGAAGGCGCCGGCGACGGTCGCGGCGTCCACCGCCTCCACCGCGCGGCCGAGCCGCGCTTCCAGGTCCTCGAGGCCGACCGCGTTGCCGACGCCGCGGCCGGGGATCAGCGGGAAGGCGCCGACGAGGTTCGTGGCCGCGCCGGAGCGCGGATCGACGAAGCCCTCGACGGGCCCGGCGCCCGCCTGCTGCCGGGCGGCCTGGAAAGCCTCCCAGGCGGTGCGGTTCGGGAGCTGCGTGATCACCTCCGCGACCCGCGCGTGCGAGCTGGTGATCGCCAGCTCCGGCAGGAAGAACTCCTTCTGCTCCAGGGAACCGCCCGGTTGCTTGGGTTCGATCGCCGCCGCCGCGCCGCCGGCCAGGAGGCCGGCGAGGCAGACCAGGACGACCGCGCCGAGCAGCGAATTTTCGCTCCGCGCCATGTTTCACTTCCTCCGCTGATTCCCGCCGGCACCGCGCCGGAGGGTGCGACCCGGAATGTCTCGGTGGATCGAGGATACCGCTTACATGAGTCGTGCGGGCGAGGGGCGAAGCGGGACAGTCCCGGGAGGGGCCGCCTCGCGAGGCGAACCTACACTAGTGCCTCGAGGAGACAAAACCGGGACAATCGGTTAAGATCGTCACATGCCGACACGACAGAAGAAGGCCCCTCAGGGCGCGCGCAGCGCCCCGACCCGGCCGGCGCGCACCGCTCCGGCCACCTCCGGCGCCCCGAGCCCCGTCCCGGCACCGCCGCAGGGCATCGGCGCGGTCCGCGTCTACCTGAGCTCGCGCGAGCTCGACGCCCTCCACCAGGCGGCGCGGGAGAAGGGACAGTCCCCTTCCGGCATTCTGCGCCAGGCCTTCCGGGCCTACATCGGATTCCAAGACTAGAGGACGGCGAAGAGAGCACCTAGAGCGCGGCCGGCGACCGGCCTGCGGACCGCTCGGCTAGACTCCTGCGCCAGGTCCGGGCCTAGCCTGTGAACTTGTACCCCAGCCGGTGGACGGTGACGATCCACTTGGGGTCGCCGGGCTCGTCTTCGACCTTCTTGCGCAGCTTGGCGATGTGCATGTCGACGGTGCGGGTGAAGGGGATCGAGTTGTAGTCCCAGACCGCGTCGAGGAGGGTCTCGCGGGTGACCACCTCGCCGCGGTGCTGGATGAAGAAGGCGAGGAGCTGGAACTCGCGCGGCGAGAGCTCGAGCGGCGCGCCGCACTTCGTCGCCTCGTGGCGGCGGAAGTCGACCGCCAGCTCCCCGAAGCGGTAGCCGTCGAGCGCCGTCGCCTGGCCGCTCGCCCGCCGCAGCACGGCCTCGGCGCGGGCCATCAGCTCCATGAAGCCGAAGGGCTTGGTGACGTAGTCGTCGGCGCCGAGCTTCAGGCCGATCACCTTGTCGATCTCCTGCCCGCGGGCGGTGAGCATGATGATCGGCACGCCGCTGCCGCCGGCGCGGAGCTGCTTGCAGACGTCGAGGCCGGTCATCCGCGGCAGCATGACGTCGAGCACCACGAGGTCCGGCGTCCCGGCCGTCGCCAGCTCGAGCCCCGCCTCGCCGTCCTTGGCGAGGGTCACCGAGTAACCCTCGTATTCGAAGCCGTCGCGCAGGGCGACGGACATCGCCTCGTCGTCCTCGACGATCAGCACGCTAGGCATTCTGCGTCGCTCCCTCGGGCAGGGTGCCGCTGCTGGCGGCCGCCGCGGCCGCGGCGGCGTCGATCGGCAGCCAGACCGAGAAGGTGCTGCCTTCGCCCGGCTTGCTCTCCACCGTCACCCGCCCCTGGTGGGCCTCGACGATGTGGCGCACGATGCCGAGCCCGAGACCGCTCCCCTTGACGTCGTGGATCAGCCCGGTCGAGACGCGGTGGAAGCGGTCGAAGATCTTGCGCTGCTCGTCGCGCGGAATGCCCACTCCCTGGTCGACGACCGCGACCACCACCCAGCCGCCCTGGCGCTCCACCTTGACCGCGATCTCCTTGCCGCCGTTCGAGTACTTGACGGCGTTGTCGAGCAGGTTGGAGAGCGACTGGGCGATGGCGCCGGCGTCGAGGCTGACGGGCGGCAGCGGCGCGGCGGGTCGCTCGAAGCGGATGACGAAGCCGCTCTGGCGCAGCCGCACCTCGAAGGTCTTGAGGGTCTCGGCCACCACTTCCGCCAGGTCGGCGCGCTCGAAGTGGTAGCTCTTCCGCCCCGACTCGATTGACGAGAAGTCGAGGATGTTGTTGATGAGCTGGGTGAGGCGCCGGCTCTCGGTCTCGATGTATTCGCCGTACTCGCGGGCGCGGTCGAGGCTCTCGACCCGCCCCAGACGCAGCAGCTCGCCGAAGACGCGGATCGAAGCGAGCGGAGTGCGCAGCTCGTGGCTGACGTTGGAGACGAAGTCGCTCTTCATGGTCGACAGCTTGACGGCGCGGGAGGCGGTGCGCAGGGCGAGCAGCACGCCGCCGAGCAGCACGCCGGCGAGCAGCGCCGAGAGGCCGACGTTGACCGCGAAGTTGCGGTGCGCCACCTCGGCGGCGGTGGCATGGCGGCTCGCCAGCCCCATCGTCCAGTCGGTGAAGACGAGCGAGAAGGGGCGCTTGACCTCCTCGCGCACCGCACGGACCGTCTTGCCGCTGGCGTTCGAGAAGACCAGCTCGCCGCGGCGGTCGCGCACGGTGACGACGTATTCGTCCTCGGAGAACTTGGGGAGGGCGCGGGTGAAGGCCGCCGGCAGCACCTGGCTCAGGAAGAACCCTTCGTCGAGCACCATGCCGGTCAGGCCGACGACGTGCTCGGCCTCGTCGGTGATCGGGTAGAGGAGGATGCGGTGCCGCGAGTCCGCCTCTTCGACGACGAGCGACGGGGTCTCGATCTCGACGTGCTTCTTGGCCCGCGCGCTCCACGGCGCGGCGGCGAAGTAGATGTCGCGCTCCTCGTCCCCCCAGACCGGCTCGGTCCAGCAGCCGGCGGCCGGGTCGAAGAAGTGGAGGTAGTTGGCCTTCTCGCCGACGAAGCCCACGGCGAAGAGGCGGCGCACGCCCTGCGGCGCCTTCTTGTGGAAGTAGTGGGCGACGTGCTCGATCTGCCCCTCTTCGGTGAACAGGGAGGAGGGCAGGTCGAGCGCTCGCTCCGCCTGCTCGTAGGTCCAGCGCACGTCCTTGGCGACGGTCGCGAGGTAGTTGTCGAGGTGGACCTTCTGCGCCAGCGCCGAGGTCTCGTCGAGCTTGACCAGCCAGCGGTACTGGAGGATCAACAGCAGCGCCAGCGGCGCCAGCACGGCCAGGAAGCCGAGCCAGAGGGCGTGCCGCTTGGTGAGGCTGGCGAAGCGCATCGTCGTCACCGCGACCGGATGATAGGGCAGACCGCCGCCGCCGCAAGGGGCTTTTACGAATTGATTACCTCGTTTGCAAGGTTTTACCGCAGGGTAAGGACATTTACAGCCGCGGGCCCCTACTCTGCGGGCATGGCGGGCGGGCACTCCGCGGCGCCGAAACAAGGAGGTGGACGATGACGAAGTGGACCGCAGGCTTCCTCGCAACCGCGCTCACGATGAGCTTCGCCGGCGCCGCCCTGGCCGGCGGCGCACACGGCAAGTGCACCGAAGGGACCTCGGAGGCGTCGCTCCAGGCGCGCGTCGAGAAGATGAAGGCCTACGGCTGGCTGGGCGTCGAGAAGGAGAAGAACGCCGCCGGCGGCTACACGATCACCGCGGTGGCCCCCGCCAGCCCGGCGGCCAAAGCCGGGTTTCGCGTGGGGGACGTCCTGGTCGCCCTCAATGGCGTGGCGCTGACCGACGCCAACAACGAGGCGCTCAAGAAGGCCAAGGCCAACCTCGGCCCCGGCAAGCAGGTCCGCTACACCCTGCGCCGCGACGGCGCCGAGCAGCAGCTCACCGCCACGCTGGCGGAGGTGCCGCAGGAAGTGCTCGCGCAGTGGCTCGGCGAGCATCTGATGGACGCGCATCTGGGGGCAAGAGTCGCCAGTAACTGACGGCGAGCGGTGAGGTTGCACCGGGGTCGAGCCTCGGCGGCCTTACTGCATCGACTTCGATACCCCCTCCCTGACCCTCCCCCGCTGCTCGCGGGGGAGGGAAGTCCTCCCTCCGGCGATCGCTCACTCCGCTTGGCTGGAATCGACCGCAACCGCCGCGCCAGCGGCAGGGCTAGAGTGAAGCGCGGAGGGAACCAGCCATGCGCATCGGGATCATCGGGGCCGGCAACGTCGGCGGGACGCTCGGGCGGCGGTGGGCGGGGGCGGGGCACGAGGTGGTGTTCGGGACGCGCCACCCGGGGCGGGTGGAGACGCCGCCCGGTACGCGGGCGGCCGGGGTGCGCGAGGCGGCGGAGCACGGCGAGGTGGTGGTGCTCGCCACGCCGTGGGACGGCGTGCGCGACGCGCTCGCCGCGGCCGGCGACCTGACGGGGAAGGTCCTCTTCGACTGCACCAATCCGCTGACCACGGATTTCTCGGGGCTGGCGATCGGGCACGTCACCTCGGGCGGGGAGGAGGTGGCCGCGCTCGCTCCCGGCGCGCGGGTGGTCAAGATCTTCAACTCGACCGGCGCCGGCAACATGGCCGACCCGCTGTACGGGGAGCAGGCGGCGGCGATGTTCTACTGCGGCGACGACGGCGAGGCCAAGAGGATCGCCGCGCGCCTCGCCGCCGACCTGGACTTCGAGCCGGTGGACGCCGGCCCGCTGCGGAACGCGCGGCTGCTCGAGCCGCTCGCCATGCTCTGGATCTCGCTCGCCTACGTCCAGAGCCTCGCCCCCGGCATCGCCTTCAAGCTGCTCCGGCGGTAGCGGGAGATGCCAAAAAGGCACCCCGAGGCCGGAGCCCTCGAAAAGGGAAGCTTCCCTTTTGAATAGGGAAGCTTCCCTCTTGAAAGGCGAAGCTTAGCTTTCCGCTAGCGAAGCTTCCCTCTTGAAAGGCGAAGCCTCTCTTTTCGGGTGGCGAAGCTTCCCTCTTCAAGAGCGAAGCTTCCCTTTCGGGTGGGGAAGCTTCCCTCTTCAAAAGCGAAGCTTCCCTTTTGGGTGGCGAAGCGTCCCTCTTGAAAGGCGAAGCTTCCCCTTTGGCTGGGGAAGCTTCCCTCTTGAAGAGCGAAGCTTCCGCCGGACGACGGTGGCCCTGCCCGTTGGGCAGGGCCACCGGTTGCAGCGACTACTGGTCCGGACGGTGCGTCACGCGGATCGCGTTGATGAGCGGCTCCCTGTCGGCTTGCCGCTGGACGAAGCGGACGCTGAGCTGTCCGTCGGTCACCGGCAGGATGAACGACTTGTCGTCCGCGGCGTTCTTGCCGACCTCGGCGGCAATGTCGAGAGCGAACAGAACCAGGTTGCCCTCGATGGTGACGTCGAAGATCCGTTGGCCGGGCTTCCGGTTCTGGATCTCGGCGAAGCGCAGCTCCACCTGGTACTTGCCGGGCGGTAGACCGTCGAAGCGATACTCGTGGGCGCCGCGCCGGGCGGTCTTGTAGAGCGGGTCGTCCTCGGTGCCCGCGATCGCCGAGTTCGTGCTGGCCTCGTTGCCGCGGGGGATGTAACCCCAGGAACCCACGGTCCATGCCTGATCGCGTGCCCAGGCGTCGGCGTTGACGTCGATGTACCCGCTCTTGCCTGCGACGTCGACCCCCTGCCGGTACGCCGGCACGATCAGCCTCACCGGGACCTGCAGCTGCGGCTGCCGGCCGCTGTTGGTGGCGATGAACAGCGTCGCGTTGTAGACGCCGGGCTGGAGGCCGGTGGTGTCGATCGTGACCTGGATGTCCTGCGTGGCGCCGGGCGCGACGGTGCCCGAGGTCGGGCTCTCGGAGAGCCAGGGCACGTCCACGAACGACGGCACGCCGCTGTCGATGAGATACACCGTGTTGGGGTCCTGGTCGATCATCCACAGGTTGCCCGCCTCGTCCATCTCCAGACCGGCGCCGGCGAAGCCGGGGCTCGGGTGCGGCAGCGTCGAGAGCACCTGGCAGGTGTCCGGGTCGAGCTGGTAGATGGTGTCGGTCGGGCTGTTGGTCGCCGCCCAGACGATGCCGAAGGCGGGGTTCCAGGCCAGGCCGGAGATGCTGGGATCGGGCGGGTTGCACTGGCCGATGACGGCGCCCTTGTCGGGGTAGGAGAGACCCTTGACGTGATAGAGGATCCCTTCGTTCCAGCCGCCGATGTAGAAGCTGTCGTCGTCGGGCCGGTACGCGAGACCGCGCTGCGAGATGCCCGTCCAGGGGAAGGCCCCGGTGATGCTGCCTTCGACGGCGCCGGTGTTGATGTTCCAACAGTAGATGCCGTTGTCGCCCCCGACGTTGACCTGGCACATCAGGTTGTGGCCGGTGTCGAGAGCCATGTCGCCGGGCCACGCGCCCGCCCACGGCGCCGGCCAGTTGCGGCCGGTGGCCGCGCCCGCGACCGTGAGCTCGTGGTTGCGGTTGTTGGTGGGGATGTCCGAGAGCCAGACGTTGCCGGTGTAGCCGACCCCCCAGGCCAGGCTGAGGCCGGTGGGCGGCCAGGAGCGGATGACGTCGCCCGGGGCCGAGGGCGCCCAGCCGGGCAGCGGGTTCACGTACAGCCCTTCCGTGGTGGCGGAGTGGGGATCGAAGCCGCTCTTGCGCGGCTGGGCCCGCAGCGCCGCCGCGGCCTGACCGCCGCCCGTCTCCCGGATCTCCCACGTCATGGCTGCGCTGCCGGTGTTGCTGAGCCGCAGCGTCCGCGTGCGGATCTGGTTGGCGGGCACCACGAGCTGCAGCGAGGTCGGGCTGACCACGCCGCGCGCCGTGTCGAGCGTGAAGCTCTGCACCGCCACCTCGTCCTCCTGGTCCAGCACCACCTCCGCCGACTCGGTGCTGTAGTTGGTGGCGCTGGCCTCGACGGTGTAGGTGTCGAGCGGCAGCTGCGCGCGGTAGAAGCCCGCGGCGTCGGTGGTCGTCTGGCGGAAGAGCGTGCCCGCACGCAGGAAGCGGACGGTGGCGCCCCCCAGGGGCAGGTTGTCGTTGGCGTCCCGCACCGTGCCCTGGATGAAGCCCGAAGGGGGCAGGCGGTAGAGGACCGCGAAATTGTTTTCGAGGGACGGTTCGTCGGACGAGTACTGCAGGGCCACCGTGCCCGCCTGGTTCTCGATGCCGACGGTGGCCGAGTCGCCCTTCTCACGCCCGTCCGCGTTGTTGATGTCCGTGTACTGGGTCAGGATGCGGCCGCTCTCGAACAGCACCACCTCGAAGCGCAGCCGCCGGCTCGAGTCGCCGAAGAAGTGCACGTTGCGCCACTCGATGACGAACTGGCGGTTGGGCGCGGCGCCCAGGAGCTGGGTGCGCACGCTGGCGCTGCCGTCCACGAAGAGGTCGTCCCAGAACGGGTACACCGCGCCGTTGGGGGGGAAGCTGCTCGGGATGCCCGAGTTCCCGAACGTCGCGTTGGGGGACAGGAAGTTGAGGAAGCCGTTGGTGGCGACGTGCGCCGTGCTGTGGGTCTCGCCGTAGAAGGTGAACGGGAAGGGCAGGCTCACCTGCACCGTGGCGTCGTCGCCGCTGAGCGGCAGGACGGTGTTGGCGTCGATGAAGTTGATCGGCACCACCTCGCAGAAGTAGCCGAAGGCGTCGGAGCGCTGGGGCAGGACGAAGTCCAGGGTCGTCGGCCCGGCGACCACCAGCGCCTGCTCCTGCGGATCGTTGCAGCGCCCGGCCTCGGCGCGGGCGACGTAGGTTCCTTCCGGCACCGAGGCGAAGCTGTAGAAGCCGGCCCCGTTGGTGAGCGCGGGCGGGATGGGGGTGCCCAGGATGGTCACCTTGGCGTTGGCGATGGGATCGCCTTCGGCGTCCCTGACGTGCCCGCTCACCGCATGGGACGGAGCCTGCTGCAGGGCGAAGTCCTGAGTCGTGACGCCGCCGTCCGTCACCTCGACGCCGGTCGCGGTCTCGCTGGCGAAGCCGAAGGCGCCGGCGGTGACGTCGTAGGTGCCGATCGGCAGCGTGAAGCCGTAGTTGCCGCCGGCGTTGGAGGTCGTCGTCCGGTCGGCGGGACCGACCGCGTGGAGCGTGGCCCCGGCGATCGGCGCCCCGCCCGGGTCCGCGGTCACCGTCCCGTCGAGCGTGCCCGTCGGGCCGCGCGGGGACTGGTCGACGGCGTCGAAGGCGTCGAGCCGGCCCTCGCCCCAGACGTTGTTGTCGTCGGCGTCGCCGCCGCACTGCCCGTCGAAGGTGTCGATGGCCGTGCCGTCGAGCAGCGTCCGGGTGGTGTCGATGTCGCCGACGAGCGCGTTGGCCGCCGACCACATGAGGGCCACCGCGCCGGCCACGTGAGGCGACGCCATCGAGGTGCCGTTGAAGGCGGCGTAGGAGTTGCCCGGCACCGAGCTGCGCACATTGACGCCGGGAGCGGAGATGTTGGGCTTGAGCTCGCCGCCGAAGCCCGAGGGGCCGCGGCTGGAGAAGCCGGCGATGTTGTTGTTGATGTCGAAGGCGCCGGCGCTGTAGGTGTTGAGGAAATCGCCGGGCGAGCCGGAGCTGAAGCACCCGGAACCGGAGTTGCCGTTGGAGAAGGCGGGGAAGATGCCGCTCGCCACCCAGGCATCGACGGTGGCCTGGTAGAAGGAATTACCGCCGCCGCCGCCCCAGGAATTGTTGACGATGTGCGGCCGCAGGTCGGGCCGCGGGTTCTGATCGTCGAGGTCGGTCGGCGCGAGGATCCACTGGCCGCAGCCGAGGAGAGCCGAGTCCGAGCAGAAGTTCGACTCGCAGCCCTTGCACGCCATGAACCGCGCGTGGGGAGCCACCCCGATCTGGTTGGCGCCGGGGTCGCCGTCGTCGCCCACCATGGTGCCCATGGTGTGCGTGCCGTGCCCGTTGTTGTCGCAGGGCACGTTGGACGGGCTGCCGCACACGTTCGACGGGTCTCGCCAGTTGTAGTTGTGGTCGAAGCTCCCGCCTCCCAGGTTGCCCCGGTACTGCTGCACCAGCGCCGGGTGGTCGAACTGCACGCCGGTGTCGACGTTGGCCACCACGATGCCCTCGCCGCGCGTGCCGAAGGTGGACCAGGCCAGGGGCGCCCGGATGCGGTCGATGTTCCACTCCACGGCGTCGACGAGCGCCTCTTCCGAGCCCGGCTCGGGCTTGGGGATCTCGTAGCCGCCCTCGAGCACGATCCGGTCGACCTCCGGCCGGGCCGCCAGCTCGCCGAGCAGCGCCTCGTCACCGGTGACGCGGATGGCGTTGACGATCCAGAACGGCTGGTGGCTCACTCCGCGGTCCGCGAGCCAGCGGCGCAGGGCGGCCTGGCTCTGCTCGGCCACTTTCTGGAGCCGCTGGTGGACGAAGACCCCGCGCTCCGTGCGGTTGCCGATGCCGCGGGCGGGGCGGAGGTCCGCCTTCTGTTTGAGGACCACGAAGAAGGTCGCCTCGCCCTTGCTGGCCACCTCGTCGAGGAGCCTGGCCTCGACCTTCTCCATGGGATCTCCTGGCGCCGCCTGGAGGCCTGAGCTCGCGGCCAGGAGAACGGCCAGACACACGATGAGCAGGAGCACTCCGCGCCACCCGGCGCGAAGTCGCCAAGCTGCGGTCGACATATGCACCCTCCTTTAGTTCGGAGATTTACCAACTGTTGTATCACATGGCGAATTTCCTCCGCAACGGGGTCCCCGGCCGCCGTTGAAACATGCCCCCCTCGCGGCGCGTAGGGAACCAGGAACTCACCCGCCGCGGCGACGCCGCCGGCTCAGGAGCTGGACGAATGGACACCCTGCTGCAGGACCTGCGCTTCGGCCTCCGCACGCTCCGCCAGAGTCCCGGCTTCACCTTCGTCGCGGTGCTCTGCATCGCGCTCGGCATCGGCGTCAACACGACGATCTTCAGCGTCGTCAACGCCATCCTGCTGCGGCCGCTGCCGTTCAACGAGCCGGAGCGGATCGTCGTCGTCCACTCGCAGCAGCTCAAGAACGACATCGACGAGGCGGGGGTGTCCTACCTCGACCTCCGCGACCTGAAGGAGCAGTCCGACCGGCTCTTCACCGAGATCGCCGCCACCACCGGCCGCAGCCTCACCCTGGGCGGCGGCGAAGAGCCCGAGCGCGTCCTCGGCGCCGGCATCACGGCGAACCTGCTGCCGATGCTCGGCATCCAGCCGGTCGTCGGCCGCCTCTTCCGCGCCGACGAGGACCGCCCCGGCGCGCCGAACGTGGTCCTGCTGTCGAACGACCTCTGGCTCCGCCGCTACGGCGGCGACCGCAAGATCGTCGGCGGCACCATCCTGGTCAACGCCGAGCCGCACACCGTGGTCGGCGTCATGCCCCCGCGCTTCCGCTTCCCCTACCAACAGGACGCCTGGGTGCCGCTGGCGCCGCTGGTCCACGAGGAGGAGCGCTCCGAGCGCTCGCTCTGGGTGCTGGCGCGGCTGGCGCCGCAGATGACCGTGCCGCAGGCGCAGGCGGCGATCGAGGCCTTCGCCAAGCGGCAGGCCGAGCGCTACCCCGCCGTCCACGCCGGCTGGAGCGCCGCGGTGTTCACGCTGCGCCGCGAGATGGTGGAGGAGGAGGTGCAGCTCATGGTGCTGACGATGCAGGGGGCGGTCTTCTTCGTCCTCCTCATCGCCGGGGCGAACGTCGCCAACCTGCTGCTGGCGCGTGCCTCCGCGCGGCAGCGCGAGGTCGCCATCCGCTCCGCCTTCGGCGCCAGCCGCTGGCGCATCGTCCGCCAGCTCCTGACCGAGAGCCTCATGGTGTCGCTGCTCGGCGGCGTGCTCGGCGTGCTGGTCGGGCAGTGGGGGATCAAGCTCCTCGACGCGGCGATGCCGGCCGACAACCCGCCCCCCTACTGGATGTACTGGGAGATCGACCGCCCGGTGCTCCTCTTCACCGTCGCGCTGGCGGTCGTCACCGGCATCATCTTCGGCCTGGCGCCGGCGCTCCAGGCCGCCAAGCCCGACCTCAACGGCGCGCTCAAGGAGGGGGGGCGCGGCTCCGGCGGCAGCGTCGCCCGCAACAAGCTGCGCAACACGCTGGTGGTGCTGGAGGTCGCCCTGTCACTGGTGCTGCTGGTCGGCGCCTCGCTCTTCGTGCGCAGCTTCATGAAGCTCCAAGGGGCGAGCGGCGGCTTCGACCCGGCGCACATCCTCACCCTGCGCATCCACCTGCCCGGCGACGTCTACGAGGAGGAGCTGCCGAAGACGCGCAAGGTCGAGGAGCTGGCGCGCGTGCTGGCGGCGGTTCCCGGCGTCGAGGCGGTCGGCGCCTCGAACAACATCCCGCTGGGCGGCGGCGGCGGCGGCGCCAACGTGCTGATCGAGGGGCAGCCGGTGGCGCCGGGGGAGGAGCCGGGGATCTTCTACACCGGCGTCACCGCCGACTGGTTGCGGGCGCTGGACATCCGGCCGACGGCCGGCCGCGTCCTGACCGAGGGCGAGGCGGGCGCGCGCTCGGCGGTGGCGCTGGTCAACCAGACCTTCGCGCAGCGCTTCTGGAAAGGGGACGCGGTCGGGCGCCGCTTCCGGCTGAAGGACGAAGAGGACACGCGCTGGATCACCGTCGTCGGCGTCGTCCCCGACTTCCAGAACCAGGACCTCAACGACGACATGGAGCCCTCGGCCTACCTGCCCTTCCCCTACCTCGCGATCCGCAACACCGGCTTCGTCCTGCGCACGCGCGGCGAGCCGCTCGAGACGGCGACCGCGGCGCGCGCCGCGATCCGCGCCGCCGATCCGGGCATCCCGGTCTTCGACGTGGCGGACATGGAGACGGTGCGGATGAGCGGGGTCTGGGAGTACGGCCTCTTCGGCAAGATGTTCTCGACCTTCGGCGCCATCGCCCTCTTCCTGGCGGCGATCGGCGTCTACGGCGTCCTCTCCTACTCCGTGGGCCAGCGGCTGCGCGAGATCGGCGTGCGCGTGGCGCTCGGCGCGCAGCGCGGGCAGGTGCTGCGGCTGGTGGTGCGGCAGGGGCTGGTGCTGGCGCTCTGCGGCATCGGCCTGGGGCTGATCGGCGCCTTCGGGGTGACGCGCGTGGTGGGGGAGATCCTCTACGACGTCTCACCAACCGACCCGGTGAGCTTCGTCGCCATCTCGCTCCTCCTCGCCGGCATCGCCTGCCTCGCCAGCTTCGTGCCGGCGCGGCGGGCGACCGCGGTCGATCCGCTGGAGGCGCTGCGGGCGGAGTAGTAGGCTCCGCCCCGATGCGCACACTCGCGCTCGCCGCCGCGGTCCTGCTCCTCGCCGCGGCGCCGCTCCCGGCACGGGCGCCGGCGCCGCCCCCGAGCCTCGGCCGCACCGAGTTCCCGACCTCGGCGCGCTCCGCCGAGGCGCAGCGCCACTTCCTGCGCGGCGTCGCCGCCCTCCACAGCTTCTGGTACGACGAGGCGGCGGACGCCTTCCGGGAGGCGCAGAAGGCGGAGCCGGGTTTTGCCCTGGCGTACTGGGGCGAGGCCATGACGTACAACCACCCGATCTGGTCG
>DASUNQ010000153.1:0-12528 GCA_036277075.1 Thermoanaerobaculia bacterium | reverse complement strand
CGGCGCGAGCGCGACGAGGAGGAGCCGCCGCCGCCGCGGGCGGAGCGCGAGCGCGAGCCCCTCCCTGCCCCGCCGCCGCGGCCGCCCGGCAAGACGCCGCGGATCTACACCTACGCGGTGTCGCGCAGCAAGCTCGAGCGGGCGCTCAAGAAGTACCGCGTCGCGGCGCTCGTCACCCACGACCTCGACGAGGCCGACATGGTGCTGACCCTCAAGTCGCAGGAGCGGCGCCAGCCGCGCAAGCTGCGCGAGCTGGTCGAGCACGGCGTGCCGCTCCACGTCGCGCGCAGCAACACGGTGACCCAGCTCGAGAGCTTCGTCCGCTCGACCTTCGACGTCGGCGACGTGCTGGCGGACGAGGAGGCGGCGCTGCGCGAGGCCGAGGAGGCGGTCGACGAAGTCATCGAGGAGGGCCGCCCGGTCGAGCTCCCGCCGCGCGGCAACCACTTCCGCCGCCTCCAGCACGAGGCCGCCAACCGCCACGGCCTGACCTCCGAGAGCAAGGGGCAGGAGCCCTACCGGCGCGTGGTGATCTACCCCGGGTAGGTCCCGGTCCTTGTCCGCCATCGGGCTGCTCGGCGCGCTGCTGGGGCTCCTCCTGGGACTAGGCCTCCTCACCCAGCGGCGCGGTCCCTTGTCCGCGAACCGGCGGCTCGGCTGGCTGCTGCTGGCCAGCGGGGCGGCCGTCGGAGCGATCGCCGCGACGCACCTGCTCGACGCCGCGCGCACGCCCTGGCTGCTGCTCGAGCTGGTCGCCGCGCTGGCGGTCGGGCCGCTCCTGCTCGGCTACGTGCGCGCCGCGCTGCGCCCCGCCGGCGCCCCGCCCGACGAGCCGCTGCTCCTCCATCTGCTGCCGGCCGCCGCCGCCGCGGTCTACGCCCCGGCAGCCCTGGCCCTGCTCGCGCGGGCGCCGGCGGGCTGGGAACCCTGGCTCCCATCAACGGCAGCGGTCGTCGCCTACCAGGCGCTTTACACGGCCCTCGCGGCCGGCGCCGCGGTGCGACTGGGGCGCGCGCTGCCGCAGCACCCCCGCCGGCGTTGGGTCTGGTCCCTCCTCGGGGTGCTCGGAGCGGTCCACGCGGCCCAGCTCATCCGGCTCCTGCGGCCCGACGAGCCCGCCCTGCGCGAGCTCGTCCCCGCGACCGCCACCCTGGCGCTGTACGCGCTGGCCGTGCTCGGCGTGCGCGAGTCGAGCTTCGTGCTCCTCGAGCAGCTCCCGAAGTACCGGAGCTCGAGCCTCGATGCCGTCCGCTCGCGCGAGATCGCCGCCGCGGCGCGGGCCGCGCTCGAGCGGGATCGCGCCTTCCTCGACCCCGACCTCGACCTGCCAGGGCTGGCGGCGCGCCTCGGCGTCCTGCCCGGGCACCTGTCGCAAAGCGTCAACCAGGAGCTGGGCCAGAGCTTCCTCGACTTGGTCAACGCCCTACGCGTGGCCGAGGCGCAGCGGCTGCTCCGCGAGCCCGGGCACCGGCACCTGACGGTCGACGCGATCGCGGCGCGCTCCGGCTTCCACTCCCGCTCGTCGTTCTACAGCGCCTTCCGCAAGGTCAGCGGCACCACGCCGCGGGCCTACCGCGAGCAGCCGGCCGGTTCCCTCCCCTCCTAGCGGCGTCCGCTGCGACCTGCACGTCCGTCCGGACGGTTCCGGACAATCCCGGCGGGGGCCGGGGCGTACCGTCGCTGACGCCCGATGACCGGGCGCTCGCTGCCAGGAGACCGAGCCATGACCCGACGCCCCCCATCTCTCCTTCCCCGCCTCTGCGCCCTCGCCGTCCTCCTCCCGGCCGGGGCCGGCGCCGCCGCGCCGGCCCCGCCAGAGAGCGCGCCGGCGATTGCCGCGCGCGAGGAGGTCCGCTTCGAGAGCGCCTGCGAGGCGCGCGGCCGCAAGGTCCGCCGCTGCCGCACCGCCGCCGGTGACGTCCGCCTCGCCTGCGCCGCCGCCCATCCACTCGCCGCCTTCTGGGACTGGCTGCGCCGCCGCGAGGACGACGGCGTCCGGGTAGTGGTGGCCCGCGAGGAGGGCGGGAGCGAGGCGGGCGGCGAGGCCGGCGCGGAGAGCGGCAAGCGCACCGTGCGGCGGAGCGCCCGTCATCAGGAGGTTCCGGCGTGCCGGCCGGGGGAGTGAGGCCGCGCCGGCACGCCGCCGCGCTCGGCTCGCTGGTGCTGGCGGCGCTGACCGCCGGCGCCTGTTCCGGAGCCGACCCGGCCGCGCGCCGCTGCCGGATCGTGCCGCCCCCCGCCGCGGGAGCGGCGCCGGTCTTCCCCGCCAGTCGCTGGGGCTGTGTCGAGCGGCCCGAGGCGCTCGGCTGGTCCCGCTCCGGCCTCGCCGCCGTCCGGCGGTTCTCCGAAGAGGCCGGGGCCGCGGCGGTCGTCGTCGTGCACCGCGGCGTCGTGGTGGCGGAGTGGGGGGAGGTCGACCAGCCGGTCAACGTCCGCTCGGCGCGCAAGAGCCTGCTCAACGCGCTGTACGGCATCCACGCGGGCGCCGGCAGGGTGCGGCTCGACGCCACTCTGGCGGAGCTCGCGATCGACGACCACCCGCCGCTCACCGCCGCCGAGCGCCGGGCTCGCCTGACCGACCTCCTGACCTCGCGCTCTGGGATCTACCACCCGGCCGCCTACGAGCACCCGAAGAACCGGCGCCGGCGGCCGCCGCGCGGCAGCCATCCGCCGGGAACGTTCTTCTACTACAACAACTGGGACTTCAACGCGCTCGGCACCATCCTCGCCCGCGCGGCGGGCGCCGACCTCTTCGCCGATTTCGAGCGCCGCGTCGCCCGCCCGCTGGGGATGGAGGACTGGGACCGCTCGCTGATGAGCTACCGCCGCGAGGAGGTCTCCGAGCACCCGGCGTACCTCTTCCGCATCTCGGCACGCGACCTCGCGCGCTTCGGGCTCCTCTACCTGCGCGACGGCGTCTGGCGGGGCCGCCGCATCCTGCCGCCCGGCTGGGTGGAAGCCAGCACCCGCGCGCACCTCGCCGTGCCCGGCGAGGACGCGCACTACGGTTACCTCTGGTGGGTGGTGCCCGCCGACGGCGCGGGCGCCGTCCCCGAGCGCTACTTCTACGCCGACGGCGCCGGAAGCCAGTACCTCTGGGTGCTCCCCGAGCGCGACCTGGTCGTCGCGCACCTCACCGACACCGACTATTTGCCGGTCAAGACCGTGCTCGGCTTGGCGATGGACGACGAGAAGGCGTGGGAGCTGCTGGCGATGGTCGTCGAAGCGGGTCCGCCTAGCGACGACCGACGGTTGCGTCCTCGATCTCCTGCTGCGGGGGCACCGGGGAGCGCTCGGTGACGCCGCCCTTGGCGACCGCGGTCTGGACCGCCGGGTCGGCGCTGTGGAATTCGAGCTCCTGGCGGAACTCGGTCGAGTAGATGTCGAGGACGGCGAGGAAGAGGGCGGCGATGACCGGGCCGACGATGAAGCCCATCGGACCGAAGGTGGCGATGCCCCCCAGGGTCGCGAAGAAGACCATGAGGTCGTGCATCCCGCTCTCCCGCCCCACCAGCCGCGGCCGCACCAGGTTGTCGAGCTGGCTCACCACCGCGACCGAGACGATCAGGATGCCGATGCCGCGGCCGACGTTGCCGCTCAGGATCTGGATCAGCCCGGCCGGCACCAGCACCACCCAGGCGCCGGCCATCGGGATGATCGCGAAGACCGTCGCCACCACCGCCCAGAGGACCGCCGAGCCGACGCCGAAGGCCCAGAGCGTGATGCCGGTGGCGACGCCCTGGATCAGCGCGATGACCAGCGTCCCCCGGATCGTCGCCCGCACCACCGACCGGAAGCGGGCGATGATCGCGTTCTCGTAGTGCTCCGAGAGCGGGATCAGGTACTTGACGCGCTCGACCAGCCGCGGCCCGTCGCGGAAGAAGTAGAACATCGTGAACATCGTGGTCAGGAGCACGAGCAGGATGTGGAAGGTGCTGCGGTAGGTGCCGCGGATCACCACCGCGACGAAGCCGCCGGCGTTTTGCGCCGCCTCGCGCGCGGTCGCCGTCCAGTCCACCTCGTGCAGCCCGAAGCGCCGCGCCCAGGGCTGGCGGAGGATGCGGTTGGGGATGCTGTCCGGCCCCGCCGCGAGCGCCTCGCCCACCTCCACCTCGATGGAGCGGTAGAAGTCGACCGCCTCGCGCGTGACCAGGTCCACGACCAAATAGACCGGGACGATCAGCAGCCCCAGCAGCAGGACGCAGCAGAGCAGTGAGGCGGAGCTGCGGCGCCCGCCCAGGAGCCGCACCAGGCGCGAGTAGAAGGGGTAGAAGAGGCTGGCGAAGACCGCCGCCAGGAGCACCGGCAGCGCGAAGAGCCGCACCATGAAGAAGAAGACGACGACCGTCAGCACCAGGGCGGCGATGAAGAAGTAACGGCTCAGCTTGCGCTCGCGCACGGCCCCATTTTGGCACGTCCGCGCGCGGCGAGTGGCCCGCCGCTTGCACCAAGGAGAGCCGCCATGCGCCGCACGGCTTGCGCTCTCGCCCTGCTCTTCGCCGCGCTCCCGGCGCTCGCCGCCGAGGAGCCCGCCGACCCGCTCGCGGCGCAGGTCTTCCTCGACCGCGCCGGGTTCTCGCCCGGCGTGGTGGACGGCGGCTGGGGGAAGAACAGCGCCAAGGCGCTCGCCGCCTTCCAGGAGGCGCACGGGCTGCCGGTCTCGGGCGTGCTCGCCCCCGAGACGCGCGCGAGTCTCGTCGCCGCCGCGGCGACGGAGGAGCACTTCGCCGACTACACCGTCACCGCCGAGGACCTCGCCGGGCCGTTCGTCGAGTCGATCCCCGCCGACATGGAGGAGAAGGCGAAGCTGCCGCGCCTTGGCTACACCTCGGCCTGGGAGCTCCTGGCCGAGAAGTTCCACACCACGCCCAAGCTGCTCCAGCGGCTCAACCCGGGGGCGGAGCTCGGAGACGGCGCGAAGCTGCGGGTGCCCAACGTGCAGACCGCGGGCTCCGGCCGCCCGAGCAAGGGGAGCGTCCGGGTCGTGGTGGCGAAGGAGGCGGGGACGCTCACCGTCGAGGACGGCTCGGAGGTCCTCTTCTTCGCCCCCGCCACCTCCGGCAGCGAGCACGACCCGCTGCCGCTCGGGGAGTGGAAGGTGCGCACCGTGGTGCGCGACCCGACCTTCCACTACAACCCCGACCTCTTCTGGGACGCCGACCCGGCGCACGCCAAGGCCGAGATCCCGCCCGGGCCCAACAACCCGGTCGGGTCGGTGTGGATCGACCTCACCAAGGAGCACTACGGCATCCACGGCACCCCGGAGCCCTCCCGCATCGGCTACACCGAGTCTCACGGCTGCGTGCGCCTGACCAACTGGGACGCGCTGCGCGTGGCCGAGCTGGTGAAGCCGGGAACCCGCGTCCTCTTCGCGCCGTGACCGAGCCCCGCGCGCGGGGCGGATGCGGCCTCGCGGCGGCCGGGCTGGGGGGGTTCGTGCTCGGCGCCGGGTCGGTGCTGCTGATCGTCTGGGCGACGCTGCGCGAGCCGGCGCGCGAGACGCCTACGGCGCCGGTCGCCTCGCCGACGACTACCGCGGCGCCCGCCGTGCCGCGGGACCGCGGCCGCCCCCACGGGCCGGAGCCGGCCGCGGTGCCACCGCCGGCCGACCTGACGCAGCGCGATCTCCTGCTGCCGGTTCAGGGCGTGGCGCGCACGGCGCTCACCGACAACTTCCACGACCCGCGCGGCGAGCGCACCCACGAGGCGCTCGACATCATGGCGCCGCGCGGCACGCCCGTGATGGCAACGGACGACGGCAAGATCGCCAAGATCTTCACCAGCGAGCGCGGCGGCCTGACGCTCTACCAGTTCGATCCCACCGAAACCTACACCTACTACTACGCCCATCTCGACCGCTACGGGCAGGGGCTGGTGGAAGGGGGCGCGGTGCGCCGCGGCCAGGTCCTGGGCTACGTCGGCACGACGGGCAACGCCGGCCGGGACAGCCCCCACCTCCACTTCGCGATCTTCCGCGTGGGGCCCGAGAAGCGCTGGTGGGAAGGGACGCCGATCAACCCGTTCCCGCTGTTCCGCTGAGGCGCGAAAGCCATCGCGCCGGTTCAGCGGAAGGCTACGGCGGCGCGGCGGCGGCCGGCGTCTCCGCCGGCGGCAGGGGCTCGGCCTTGCGCAGGTCGGCGAGGCGGTCGCGGATCTCCTGGACGCGCTCGGCCGGAAGGAGGAGGACGACGTCGCGGGCGGAGGCGCGGGCGGGGAAGGCGCCGCCGCGCGCGGGCGGGTAGAGGGTCAGGGTCTCCCCCTTCGGCGGGCCGCCGTCGAGGACGGCGGTGAGCGACGGGCGGTCGAGGGCGATCCCCTCGGCGCGCGCCTCGTCGGGGGTGAGCAGGCGCTCGGCCTCGGCGCCGAGCGCCGCGAAGAGGAGGTCGGAGACCGCGGTGAACGAGATCAGGTCCTTGCCGCGCTTCCAGTCGGTGTCGGCGCGCACCACCTCGACGCTGCCCGCGGCGTCGGTGAAGCGGACGCGGTCCACCTCGTAGACCTCGCGGCCGCTCCAGGTGCGCGCGCGCCAGGCGCTCGGCTCCCGCGCCGCCGCCTCCTCGAGCTCGTTGCGGGCGGCGAAGAGCTGGCGGCCGACGCGCGTCGCGGTGAGCCCCTCGGCGCCGGTCGTCCCGAGCTCGATCTTCGCCGGCGGCGTGGCGCCGGAGAAGCTCACCTCGACGACGGCGCGCGGCGGCGCCAGCCCGTGCTCCGCCGCCCGGCCGCGCTCCAGGAAGCTCTCGGCGCGCAGGTTGGTGAGGTCGGAGAGCAGGCCGTCCACCAGGTCGCGGTCGGCGCGGTCGGCGAACGGGCGCTCCAGGCGGAAGGTCTCCCCCTGTTTGACCAGCACGACCGGCGCCGCGCCCGCGCCGCCGCGCAGCGCGATCCGGACGACGTCGGCGCGCTCGCCGGGGAACATCTCGCGGCCGCGCCAGTCGGCTGGCGGGCGCCGGAGCTCGGCGAGCACCGCGTCGTCGACGACGTAGGCCTCGTCCTCCCCGGCCAGGGCCACGACCATGCGCGAGCCG
This sequence comes from Thermoanaerobaculia bacterium, assembly GCA_036277075.1. Classification (GTDB taxonomy): domain Bacteria; phylum Acidobacteriota; class Thermoanaerobaculia; order Multivoradales; family UBA5704; genus DASUNQ01. Next base: position 5,503 of record DASUNQ010000153.1, on the reverse strand, counting down.
GTCGGCACCTCGGCGCCGACGTTCAGCACCTTGGCGCCGTCCTCCGTCTCGATCCGCACCCGCCCGCGCGGCTTGGCGAGCCCGACGTCCTTGGGCTCCACCGCCTCGAGCGTGCGCGCCTTCTCGAGTGCCAGGAGGGTCTCGAGCAGGCGCGCCACCGCCCCCGCGTCGGCCTCGACGATCGCGCCGTCGAAGCGCGGCCGCGCGATCCGCCAGCGCTCCTCGACGATCGGCTCGGCGAGCTCCTCCTCGCCTTCTTCGCCTTCGCTCTCCTCGCTCTCCTCGCCTTCCGCACCCTCGGTCTCAGGCTTCGCCGGCGGCGGCACGCGCTCGAGCCGCACGCTGCGCCCGCCCCAGGCGAGCTCGACGGCGCGCACCTCCTCCTCCTCGGCGCGGAAGACCTTCTTGGCCAGCGCCGCGCGCTCCGTGCTCGAGGGCAGCTCCCGCTCGTAGAACCAGATGAAGGCGCCCAGGCCGGCGACCACGGCGAGGAGGACGAGGAGGGTGCGCGGCTTCATCGCGCTCAGCGCCGGCGGCGCAGCGAGATCCAGACCCCCGCCGCCACCGCCAGCCCGGGGAGGCCGAGGACGGCGAGGAGCACGACGCCGCGGAGCTGCGCGCCGGTCAAGTTCAGGTGCACCTGCTCGGTCTTCTTGGGCGGGATGCCGATCAGCGCCTCGCGCTCGACCAGCCAGTTGAGCGCGTTGCTCAGCAGCACCGTGTTGCCGAGGTTCGCCTGCACGAGCTGGTTGGTGGCGAAGTCGGAGTCGCCGAAGACGACGAGGCGCGCCTTCGCCGCGGCCCCGCCGGCGGCCGCCCCGCCGGCCGCCTCGACCGCCACCCCGACCGGCACCGGCCCGGGAACGTCGGCGGGGTCCTTGCCGACGCGGTCGAGCGCGGCGAGGTTCGACTCCCCCCAGCCGGCGTCCGTCGTCTCGACCAGCGGCGTCACGGTGAAGCCGGCCGCGGAGCCCGCCGCGACCGAGCGGGTGAGCGCGAAGAGGACCGGCAGGTTCCCCTCGGAGAGCGGCCGCACGATCGGGTGGTCGCCGTAGCGGTTGGCGAAGAAGCTCTCGGCGCCGTAGAAGGGGAGCGTGTTGCCCGGGTCGACGACGATGTTCTCCCCCACCGTGACGCCGTACCCGGCGAGCCAGCCGCCGAGGCCGGTGTCGACCAGGCGCGGGCCGCCGAGCGTCGGGTCGAGGAGCACCAGGAGCCGGCCGCCGCGCGCCGCGTAGGCGGAGAGGAGCTGCAGCTCCGGCGGCACGAAGGTGGCGGTCGGGCCTGCAATGACGAGCAGGTCGGTGCCCGCCGGCACCGCGCTCTTGCCCAGCGGCGACCACTCCTCGATCTCGAAGTTGTCGCTCCCGAGGAGCTGCTGCGCCGCTGAGAGGCCGCGCGCGCCGACGTCGTCGAGGCGGGCCTCGCCGTGGCCGGTGGTGACCAGCACCTTGGGCTTGCGCCCCTCGGCGAGCTGGAGGATGGCGCCGGTCACCGCCTGCTCCCCCTTGAAGGCGCCCACCCGCGGGCTGCCCCCTTCCATCTGCATGGCCGAGAAGTCCATCTCGGCGAGCTCCGAGCTGTCGATGACCCGCTTGTCGTCGCCGCTCGCCACGACCACGCTGGCGCCGGTGATCTCGTACTTGCGGACCAGCTGCTGCGCCTCGACCGGGTTCTTCTCGGCGTCGAGGACCTGCACCCGGACGCGCGGCGAGGCCGCCTCGTAGCGGCCGAGAAGCTCGCGCACCGGCTCGTAGAGCTCGTCCTGCGGCGAGAGGAAGACCAGCACCTCGACGTCCTTGTCGAGGTCGGCGAGGACGTTGCGGCTCTTCTCCGAGAGCGAGTAGAGCCGGGTCTCGGTCCAGTCGAAGCGCTTGTAGTACTTGCCGCCGAAGTAGTTGACGATGACCAGGAGGGCGGCCAGGAGGAGCACGCCGGCGCCGAGGGTGCCGGAGCGGACGAGCGTGCGGCGGGTGGAGGCGTCGAGCTCGGGCACGGCTACCTCCACTTCCGCGCCTCGAGGGCGCGGCTGGTCAGGAAGAGGAAGAAGAGGGTGGCGGAGCCGTAGTAGACCAGGCGGCGGGAGTCGACGATGCCGCGCGCCAGCTCGTCCATGTGGTTCCAGAGGTTCAAGTAGCCGAAGACCGTCTTGGCGACCTCGTTGTTGAGCAGGGTCTCGAGCAGCCCGAAGCTGAAGAGCAGGATGAGCAGCGCGAAGGTGACGATCGCCGCCACCAGCTGGCTCTTGCTCAGCGCCGAGGCGAAGAGCCCGACGGCGAGGAAGAGCGCGCCGATCCCCAGGATCCCGAGGTAACCCGAGGCCACCGGCCCCCAGTCCACCTCGCTGTGGTAGGCGACGATCCCGGCGTAGGCCAGGGTCGGCAGCCAGAGGAAGAGGTAGAAGGTGAGCGCCGCGAGGTACTTGCCGGCCACCACCTCGCCCTCGGTCACCGGCGCCGTCATCAGCACCTCGATCGAGCCGCTGCGCAGCTCCTCGGAGAGCAGGCGCATGGTGATCACCGGCCCGAGGAAGAGCAGGATCAGCCAGAAGAAGAGGGTGCCGCCGAAGAAGAGCTCGAGCGGCGGCCCGCCGGGGGCGCGCGGGTCGTTCAGGAAGGAGACGATCATCGCGAAGATGAAGCCGTTGACGAGGAGGAAGAAGAAGAGGACGACCCAGGCCAGGGTCGAGAAGAAGTAGGCGCGCAGCTCGCGCAGGTAGGTCGCCAGGACCGCCCTCACGAGGGCGCCTCCTCGTCGCCGCCGGCCGGCGGCGCGCCGTCCAGGCCCGGCGGCTCGGCGGCCGCGGGGGGCGGCGCGTCGCTCGCCACGTCCTGGGTGGTGAGGCGCACGAAGATGTCCTCGAGCGTCGCCCGCTCCTCGGCCAGCTCGACGAGCACCCAGCCGCGGGCGACCGCCAGGCGGAAGACCTCCGGCCGCGGGTCGGCGCCGTCCTCGCGCTCGAGCAGGAAGCGGTCGCCCGCGGCCTCGGGACGCCCTTCCGAAGCACCGAGGGGGCGCACGGCGCCGATGCCCGCGAGCGCCCCGAGCGCCTCCTCCGCCCCCTCCGCCGGGCCCGCGAAGCCGACGCGCACCGCGGCCTTGCCGAGCGAGCGCTCGCGCAGCTCCTGCGGCGTCCCCTGCGCGATGATGCGGCCGCGGTCGATGATCAGCACGCGGTCGCAGAGCAGCTCCACCTCCGGCAGGATGTGAGTCGAGAGCAGCACCGTGCGCTCCTGCCGGAGGGCGCGGATCAGCTCGCGGATGGCGATGATCTGCTTGGGGTCGAGGCCGACGGTGGGCTCGTCGAGCACCAGGACGCTCGGGCGGTGGAGGATGGCGGTGGCGAGCGCCACGCGCTGGCGATAGCCCTTCGACAGCGTGCCGATGATCTGGTGGCGGACGTCGTCGATCAGGCACTGCCCGACCGCCGCGTCGAGCGCCTCGCGCACCGCCGGGCCGCGCAGCCCCTCGAGGCGCGCGCGGTAGGCGAGGTACTCGTCGACCCGCATTTCGGGGTAGAGGGCGACGTTCTCCGGCAGGTAGCCGAGCTCCCGCCGCGCCTCGCGAGGCTTCTCCACCAGGTCGAGGCCGGCGACCGTCACCCGCCCGCTCGTCGGCGGCAGGAAGCCGGTGATCATGCGCAGCGTCGTCGTCTTGCCGGCGCCGTTCGGCCCCAGCATCCCCACGATCTCCCCCTCGTGCACCGCGAAGGAGACGTCGTCCACCGCCGTGAAGTCGCCGTAACGCCGCGACAGGTCCACCGCTTCGATCATGCTCGCTCCCCCGGACGGCTCTCGCGCAGTCGCGGAGCGGCGAAGTTATACCCGGCCGAAGGCCAGGAGAGCAAACCGCGTCCTTCTTGCTGCGGCCCCGTCGACGAGCTAGGATCGTGACATGTCACGGGAGCCTGCCCCTGGCTCACCGCTTCCCGCCCGCGCACGCGCCCGGAGCTACCGAGAGCGCATGCGCGCCGCTGGGCTGCGTCAGGTGCAGATGTGGGTTCCTGATACCAATGCCCCTTCTTTTGCTAGAAAGCTCCGCCGCCAGATCGCCCTGCTCCAGGGCAAGCCTGAGGAGCGCGAAGCCCTCGCTCTCATCGAGGCCCTCCAGGACTGGGACGGTTGATCCTCCGCCGCGGCGACATCGTCACCGTGGCGACCCCGGGCGACTACGGCAAGCCTCGACCGGCCGTCGTGATCCAAGCCGATGCGCTGAACGAAGGGGGAAGCGAAGGCATCGCCCTGGCGCTCATGACCGGCACCCTCCGCGACGCTCCGCTTCTGCGCCTCACCGTGGAACCGCTGCCGGAGACCGGACTGAGCAAGCCCACGCAAGTCATGGTCGACAAGCTGGTGACCGTTCGGCGGGAGAAGATCGGTCGCGTCATCGGCCGATTGCCCGAACGGGACCTGGTGACGCTCGACCGCCTCCTCGCCTTCGTGATCGGGCTCGCCTGAAACTGTGCCTCGCCAGGAGCTTTCGCCGCGTACCTAGAGTCCCAGCTCCTCGGTCGTGAACGGATTCTCGATGTGCCGCGCCGCCACTGCTAAGAAACACGGCCGCACCCGCGAGGGGCACCAGCGCACTCGGCTGTCCAACGGCTTCTCCCGGAAGAAGGGAACCTCCGCGCCGCGCTGGCCCTGTACGAAGCTGGTGACGGCCGCGCTCGGCCGTTTAAGTTACTGTGCCATCGTTAGTTGCGCCATGGTGCTATCATGAAACTATGGACAAGGAGCACTACCGCAAGCTGGTCTGGGAGAGTCTCCTCGCGGCCGATTATCGAGCTAGGTACTTCGGCTTTCTAGCGGGTCGGCTGCGCCAGAACGAGCGGCGCGTAACCGTCATTGTGGGCGCTCTCTCTTCTGGAGCTTTCGTGTCTTGATTGCCAAAATCGGCTTAGATTTCCTGCCGCAGGTGCTTTCAGCGTTCGCCGCAGGCCTCAGCATCTACTTGGCGACCCAGAAGTACAGCAAGGCCGCCACTCTCAGCGCGACGCTGCACAGAAGTTGGGCGGAGACGGAACGGCGATTGGAGATTCTGTGGGGAGAAGTGGACTCCCTGCCGCCCGGTCAGATCGCCGAGCGATGGAAGGCTCTAGAAGATGAACGCGACAAAGACAGTGCGATTGCCGCCGAAGAGTTGCCCTTCAACAAGAAGTTGGCTGCCGAGTGCCAAGAGAGCGTGATGCAGGAGCACGGCTTCGCTACGGCCGCTTAGGGTGCACAGCCTCCGCGAGATCGTTTGGCCGCCACCGCCCCCGCCACCCCCGCCCGGGGAGCCGGGCACGAAGAGTTGGCCGCCGCCTGTGCGGCCCTGGCCGCCACCACCTCCACCACCCCCGCCGCCTCGACGGGACTAGTAGCCTGCGCCGCTCCTGCTCCGCGGTCCTAGCAGGACACTAATACCCCACTACCCAGCCACCCGCGGAATGTTCCCTCGCGGAGTAGAAGCTTGCTCCGCACGCGAGCAAGTCTTCCCCGACCAAAAATGAAGCTTCCCCGCT
>DASUNQ010000152.1:0-15804 GCA_036277075.1 Thermoanaerobaculia bacterium | reverse complement strand
AGTGGACGTCGTTGACCAGCGTCGCGCGCTCGTCCTCCTCGGGCGCGCGGCGGCAGGCGGCCGGCGCCAGCGCCGCGAGCGCCGCGGCCTTGAGGAACTCCCTGCGGTCGAGCATCTGCGCCGACGCTACCACTGCGCCCCGCCCTGTCCCCCTTCGGCCCGCGCTTCGCACGTTGCCTTTCCGAGGAGGCCAGGCGATGAAGCTCGGAGACGTGCTGCGCAAGGAGCGCGAGAAGAAGAAGCTGACCACCGACCGGGTGGCCGAGGCGCTCGGCATCCCGGCGGAGCGCTACGCCGAGATGGAGGCCGGCGCATCCCCCGCCGAGGTCTGGGGGCCGCGCCTCGGCAAGGCCGCGATCGCGCTCGAGACGCCGACCTCGCGCCTGCTCGCCGAGAGCGGCCGCGCCGCCGACTGCCGCCCCGGCCAGGCCGGCGCGCTGATCCGCGGCCACCGCGAGCGGCGCGGCAAGAGCCCGGAAGAGATGGCCGAGGCGCTCGGCGTCACGCCCGAGGAGTACCGCGCCGTCGAAGAGGGAACGAGCCCGCTCGAGGAGCAGGGCCCGCTCCTCCTCGGTTTCGCCGAGCTGATCGAGCAGCCGGTCTTCAACCTCTTCTACCCCTGCGGCCTGCCCTTCGACACCCTCGACGACTACCCGTAGGCGCGAAGGCTTTCGCGCCGGGCTCTGAGCAAAGAGCGGGACGGACTCTCAGCGCGCGGTCCTCCCGCGCGGCGCGGCGGCTGTGCTAGAAAGCCCGCGCCCACGACAGCCCTTGGAGGACTCGATGCCGATCCGGCCCCGTCTGCTCGCGCGCCGCTGCCTGCTCGCGCTCCTCGCCGCCGCGTTTTTCGCCGTTCCCGCGCCCGCCGTCGCGGCCGCCCGCAAGGAAGGCGGCGCCAAGCCTCCCGTCGACCCCCGCCTCTTCGACTCGCTCCGCTGGCGCGAGGTCGGGCCCTACCGCGGCGGGCGCTCGGCGGCGGTGGCCGGGGTGCCGCAGCAGCGCGACGTCTACTACTTCGGCTCGACCGGCGGCGGCGTCTGGAAGACGACCGACGGCGGGCGGAGCTGGAAGCCGGTCTCGGACGGCTTCTTCGGCGGCTCGATCGGCGCCGTCGCGGTCTCGGAGTGGGACCCCAACGTGGTCTACGTCGGCGGCGGCGAGAAGACCGTGCGCGGCAACGTCTCGCACGGCGAGGGGGTCTGGAAATCGACCGACGCCGGCCGGAGCTGGCGGCACGTCGGGCTCGGCGACTCGCGGCACATCCCCCGCATCCGCATCCACCCGCGCGACCCCGAGCTGGTCTACGCCGCCGTCCTCGGGCACCTCTTCGGGCCCAGCGACATGCGCGGCGTCTACCGCAGCAGGAACGGCGGCAGGAGCTGGGAGCGCGTCCTCTTCGCCGGCCGCGACGCCGGGGCCGTCGACCTGGTGCTCGACCCGACGAACCCGCGCGTCCTCTACGCCGCGACCTGGCGGGTGCGCCGGCGGCCGTGGACGCTCGAGAGCGGCGGACCCGGCTCGGGGATCTGGAAGTCGAGCGACGGCGGCGACACCTGGCGCGAGCTGACCCGGAAGCCGGGCCTGCCGAAGGGCACGCTCGGCATCATCGGCGTCGCCGTCTCGCCCGCGGACCCGCAGAACGTCTACGCCATCGTCGAGGCCGAGGAGGGGGGCGTCTTCCGCTCGCGCGACGGCGGCGAGAGCTGGACCAAGACGAACGAGTCGCGCGACCTCCGCCAGCGCGCCTGGTACTACACTCGCATCTACGCCGACCCCCAAGACGCCGACACCGTCTACGTCGTCAACGTGCAGTTCCACAAGTCCAAGGACGGCGGCAAGACCTTCACCACGATCCGCACGCCGCACGGCGACAACCACGACCTCTGGATCGACCCCGGCGACCCGCGGCGGATGATCGAGTCCAACGACGGCGGCGCCAACGTCTCGACCGACGGCGGCGAGACCTGGACGCCGCAGGACAACCAGCCGACGGCGCAGCTCTACCGCGTCTCGACCGACACCGCCTTCCCCTACCGCCTGCTCGGCGGCCAGCAGGACAACACGGCGGTGCGGATCAAGAGCCGCGGCACCGGCCGCGGCATCGGATCGCGCGACTGGGAGCCCACGGCCGGCGGCGAGAGCGGCTGGATCGCCGCCGACCCCGAGGATCCCGACATCGTCTACGGCGGCTCCTACGGCGGCTACCTCGAGCGCTACGACCACGGGACGTCGCAGTTCCGCAGCGTCGACCCCTGGCCCGAGAACCCGATGGGCGCCGGCGCCGCCGACCTCAAGTACCGCTTCCAGTGGAACTACCCGATCTTCTTCTCGCCGCACGACCCGAACACGCTCTATGCCGCCGCCAACGTCCTCTTCAAGACCACCGACGAGGGGGCGAGCTGGCAGCCGATCAGCCCCGACCTGACGCGCAACGACAAGACGAAGATGGGCCCCTCCGGCGGCCCGATCACCAAGGACAACACCAGCGTCGAGTACTACGGCACGATCTTCGCCGCCGCCGAGTCGCCGCACGAGGCGGGCGTGCTCTGGGCGGGCTCGGACGACGGGCTGATCCACCTCTCGCGCGACGCCGGGGCGAGCTGGCAGAACGTCACGCCCAGGGGCATGCCGGAGTGGATCCAGGTCAACAGCGTCGAGCCCAGCCCGCACGAGAAGGGGGGCCTCTACGTCGCCGCGACGATGTACAAGTCCGACGACTTCCGCCCCTACCTCTGGAAGACGAGCGACTACGGCCGGAGCTGGACTCGCATCGACCGCGGCATCGCCGCCGACCACTTCACGCGCGTGGTGCGGGCCGACCCGGCGCGCCGCGGCCTCCTCTACGCCGGCACCGAGCGCGGGGTCTACGTCTCCTTCGACGACGGCGGCTCCTGGCAGCCGCTGCAGCTCAACCTGCCGATCGTGCCGGTCACCGACCTCGTGGTGAAGGACGGCGACCTCGCCGCGGCGACGCAGGGGCGCGGCTTCTGGATCCTCGACGACCTCTCGCCGCTCCACCGCCTCGCCGGCGAGACGACGGGCCGGCGCGCCCGGCTCCTGCCGCCGCGCCCGAGCCGCCGCCTCCCGGGAGCGGAGGGGGAGATCCCGGCGGGCCCGAACCAGGGCACGAACGGGCCCAACGGGGTCGTCGTCCACTACTGGCTCGACCAACCGGAGGGAACCGAGGTCAAGCTCGAGTTCCTCGACGGGCAGGGGCGGCTGGTGCGCGCCTTCGAGGGCAAGGTCGAGCCGCGCAAGCAGCGGCCGTGGGAGAAACAGGAGGAGCCGGCCGCGGCGCCGGCCGGCGAGGGGATCGCGGCGGGCGAGGAGAGCCAGGGGCCGGAGGCGGCGAAGCCCGAGGCCAAGGAGACGCCGCAGGCGACCGGCGCCACGACCGAGGCCGAGGTCGGTGAGGAGAAGGGCGAAGAGGAGAAAGGAGAAGAGGAGAAGGAGAAGAAGAAAAAGAAGGACCCGGCGGTCGGCGAGATCAAGCCGAGCCCGGGCATGAACCGCTTCGTCTGGGACCTGCGCTACCCCGACGCCGCGGAGTTCGAGGGCATGATCCTCTGGGGGGGCGGCATCTACGGCCCGCGCGCCGTGCCCGGCGACTACCAGGTGCGCCTGACCGCCGGCAAGGAGGTGGAGACCGCCGACTTCTCCGTCGGTCCCGACCCGCGCTCCACCGCCACCCCGGCCGACCTCGAGGCGCAGCACGCCTTCCTCCTCGGCGTGCGCGACAAGCTCACCGCGGTCCACCGCGAGATCGGCCGCATCCGCGCCGTCCGCGCCGAGCTCGACGAGCTCGAGGAGCAGCTCGGCGCAGGCGAGGCCAAGGAGGACGAGGCGGTGGCCAAGGCGATCGCGGGGATCCGCGAGACGACGAAGGCGGTCGAGGAGGCGCTCTACCAGACCAAGAACCGCAGCGCGCAGGACCCGCTCAACTTCCCGATCCGCTTGAACGACAAGCTCGCCGCGCTGGGAGACACCGTGGCGGCGGGCGACAACGCGCCGACGGCGCAGGCGGTGGCGGTGCGCGACGCGCTGGTGGCGGCGATCGACCAGGAGCTGGCCCGCCTGCAGCAGGTCTGGACGGTCGACCTGCCGGCGCTCAACACGCTGGTGCGCGGGCGGGAGGTCCCCGCCGTTCCCCTGCCGCCGCTCGAGGGGGCGGCGAAGCCGGCCGCCGCGCCGCCGCCGTGACGGCGGGCTAGAGGCGCTCGCCCGCCGCCGCCCATGGACTTCGCGATCCCCGACGCCACCCGCGCCCTGTGCGCGCGGTACCGCGACTTCGTGGACGAGGCCCTGGCGCCGCTCGAGCCGGCGTTCCTGACCGGCGGGTGGGGCGCCGCCCTGCCGGCGCTGACCGCGGCGCGCGAGCAGGCGCGGGAGCTCGGCCTCTGGGCGCCTCAGCTCCCGCGCGCCTGGGGCGGCCTCGGCCTTTCGCTGCGCGACTTCGCGCTCGTCGGCCGCGAGCTGGGCGGCAGCCCGCTCGGGCACTACGCCTGCAACTGCCAGGCACCCGACGCCGGCAACATGGAGCTGCTCCTCGAGCACGGCACGGAGGAGCAGCGGCGGCGCTGGCTGGCGCCGCTGGCGCGCGGCGAGCTGCGGAGCTGCTTCGCGATGACCGAGCCCGACCTGCCGGGCTCGAACCCGACCTGGCTGGCGACCACGGCCCGGCGCGACGGCGACGGCTGGGTGCTCGACGCCGCAAGTGGTTCGCCTCCTCGGCCGACGGCGCCGCCTTCGCGGTGGTCATGGCGGTGACCGACGCGGAGGCGCCGCCGCACGAGCGCGCCACGCTCTTCCTCGTCCCCACCGACGCGCCGGGGTTCCGGCGGGTGCGCAACATCCCGGTGATGGGGCACGCCGGCGAGGGGTGGCCGAGCCACGCCGAGATCGAGCTCGCCGGCTGCCGCGTACCGGAAACAAGCGTCCTCGGCGGCGATGCGGCGGTCGGCCGCGGCTTCGCGCTCGCGCAGGCGCGGCTCGGGCCGGGGCGCATCCACCACTGCATGCGCTGGCTGGGGATCTGCGAGCGGGCGCTCGACCTGCTCTGCCGCCGCGCCGCGGCGCGCGAGCTGGCCCCCGGCGAGCCGCTGGCCGGCAGGCAGACCGTCCAGGCCTGGATCGCCGACAGCCGCGCCGAGATCGACGCCGCCACGCTCCTCGTCCTGCGGGCCGCGTGGAGGATCGACGCCGAGGGCGCGCGCGCGGCGCGCGCCGAGGTCTCGGCGATCAAGTTCTACGTTGCCCGCGTCCTCGGGCAGGTGCTGGACCGGGCGATCCAGGCGCACGGCGCGCTGGGGCTGACCGACGACACGCCGCTGGCCTGGTTCTGGCGCTCCGAGCGCGCCGCCCGCATCTACGACGGCCCCGACGAGGTGCACCAGGGGGTCGTGGCGCGGGCGGAGCTGGCGCGGCACGGCTTCCGCGCCCGGCGATGAGCGCGCCCGAGGATGCCGCCGACGAGCCCGGCCCCGTCCGGCGCGGCGAGGAGCTGGACGAGGCGCGGCTGGCCGACTATCTGCGCGCGGCGCTGCGGCTCGAGGGGCCGCTCGAGGTCCGCCAGTTCGCGAGCGGCTACTCGAACCTGACCTACCTCGTGCGCTGCGGCGGCCGCGAGCTGGTGCTTCGCCGCCCGCCCGCCGGGAGCCGGGTCAAGACCGCGCACGACATGGGGCGCGAGCACTTCGTCCTCGCGCGCCTGGCGCCGGTCTACGAGCTGGCGCCGCGGCCGCTCGCCGCCTGCGACGACCCGGCCGTCCTCGGGTTCCCCTTCTACCTGATGAAGCGCGTCCCCGGCGTGATCTTGCGCCGGGCGCTGCCTCCCGGCTTCGCGCTGCCGCCGGAGAGCGCGCGCCGGCTGGCCGAGGCGCTGATCGCCAACCTCGCCCACCTCCATGCGCTCGACTGGCGCGCGCTCGGGCTCGGCGAGCTCGCCCGCCCCGGGAGCTACGCCGCCCGCCAGGTCCGCGGCTGGACGGAGCGCTACCACGGCTCGCAGACCGACGAGCTGCCGGACCTCGAGGCGGCCGCGGCCTGGCTCGCCGCCAACCTGCCGCCCGAGTCCGACGCCGCCCTGGTGCACAACGACTACAAGCACGACAACCTGGTGCTCGATCCGCAGGACCCGACCCGCATCCGCGCCGTCCTCGACTGGGAGATGGCGACCGTCGGCGACCCGCTGATGGACCTGGGGACGACGCTGGGCTACTGGGTCGAGGCCGGCGACCCCGAGGCGCTGCGCGCTCTCGCCTTCGGCCCGACGGCGCTGCCGGGCACCCCGTCGCGGGCCGAGCTGGCGGCGCTCTACGCCGCCGCCAGCGGGCGCGACCTGGCGCGCCTGCCCTTCTACTACGCCTTCGGCCTCTTCAAGATCGCCGTCATCGCGCAGCAGATCTACTACCGCTGGCGGCAGGGGCTGACCGCCGACCCGCGCTTCGCCGCGCTCCTGCCGGCGATCCGCACGCTGGGCCGGCAAGCAGCGCGGGTGGCGGAGACCGACTCCCTCAGCCCACGGTCGGGCTAGTGCACCTCGGTGAGCAGGGAGGACAGAGCCAGCAGCTCATCGTCGGCGAAGAGCGGATCGGGATCGGGGAACGGTCCGCCGCGGCCGGGCGGACCGGCCAGCGCAGCGCGCGTGCAGGCGCCGCCCCGGGGACCGACCGAGGGCGGCCGCGCGCTCCGCCGGCGCTCGGTGTCCGCCACCTCGACCGTGCGCTCGTGCCCGGCGACCGCCACGGCGCGCGCCGCGAGATAGCGCTCGAGCCGCTCGCCGCCGCCGGAGCGGAGCAGGTGGAGCACCAGCGGCTCGTCGCAGGCGAGCGTCTCTTCCGCGCCGCGGACGCCGTAGCAGCCGGCGAAGCGGAGGCGGGCCAGGAAATAGGCGGCAAGGTGCTCGGATGCCTCCTCGGCGCGCCCGTCACGCAGGGCAACCCGGCCGAGGAGGTAGCGCGCCTCCGCCGTCTCGCGCGGGTTGGCGGCCGGGGCGGCCAGGAGACGGCGGGCCGCGTCGGCCGCGACCTCGTGCCGGCGGTGGCGCAGCGCCGCCGTGCCGAGGCCGACCAGGAGGTCGAGCCTCTCCGGATCGCGCCGGGCCGCCTCCTCCAGCCGGCGGAGCGCCGCGTCGCCGCGCGCGCGCTTCTCCTCGAGACTCGCGAGAAGGAGGAGCGGCTCCACCTCGCCCGGCAGCGCTTCGGCCCAGCCTGCGAGCAGCGCCGCCTGCTCCTCGGCGGACAGCGCCCTCGCCGCCTCGGCGAGCGCGCGGTGCAGCTCGCGCCTGTCGGGCGACTCCGCGAGCCGCCGCCGGAGCTCGGGGACCCCCTCCTCCGCCGGCATCCAGGCGAGCTCGCCCGCAGCGAGCGTCGCGGCCGCCGGGGCGCGGAGGCGCTTCGCCTCCTCGACCGCGCCGCAACCCTCGAGGTGGCGCGCCAACGACGGTGCGTGGTACGGCTCCGCCAGCGCCTCGCGGAACGCCCCGCCGCGGTATGCGGCCAGGAAGCGCGGGCAGGCGTCGGCCTTGAGCCAGGCCAGAACCTTGTTCCAGGCGTCGAGCAGGTCAGCGTGGGGTACGCCGGCGAGCACCTCTTCGATCCGCGGCCAGCTCTTGGCGTGGATGCCGTCGAACAGCAGCCGGTCGCGCGCGAGCCGCACGTACCCCAGTTCGTCCTCGGAGAGCGCGGCGCCGCCCGCCGCCGACTCGTCGAGGAGCCGCTCCAGGCAGGCGATCTCCGCCGCGTCTGCGGTGCCCCGATCGAGAGCGTCGCAGAGGCGCCAGCGCGCGGCGAGCGCGAAACGCGGCTCGAGCGAGGCGAGATGGGCGTCGCGCTCAGGGAAGAGCCTCTGTTCGGCGTAGTGGGCCAGCAGAGCCACCTGCCCCTCGACGCCGTCGGGCCGACGGCGGGCCCGCTCCTCGAGCAACGCGCGCCGCTCGGCCGCGGCGCGCCGCTGAGTCAGCAGATCGAACAACGCGTCGAAGGCGGTGGGCTCGGGGTGATCGTCGAGAAATCCCCGCAGGTGCGCCTCCGCCTCCGCGGCGCGGCCCTGCGCGGCGAGCTCACGAGCGAGGCATGAGGCGAGGTGCGGATCCGCGGGATCGGCTTCGGCACCCCGACGCAGCGCGCCGACCCGCGCCTCGGGGCCGTCGAGCAGCTCCGCGAGCCGGCACCCGATGCGCCCGCCGTCGCCCGCCCCGGAGGCGAGCAGGCGCTCGAGCAGGCGCCGCGCCTCGGCCCGGGCCTGCGCTTCCAGCTCCGCCGCGGGGAGCTCCAGAATCGGCTGCGGCTCCCACCGGAATCGGCTGTCGTAGACCGCCACCAGGCGCCGGCAGCTCACGATGTGCTCGGGAGAGTCGAGCGCGAGCACGCTTTCCCAGACCTTGGCGGCAAGCTCGGGCTGGTCCAGCGCGCGCCGGCGCTGCTCCGCCTCCTCGAGGTGGTGGCGGCAGTAGCTCACCCGGCAGGCATAGGTCTGACAGGAAGCGGACACCGGCACGGCGGCCAAACCGGAGACGAGAACCGCCGCGATCCATGGCGCGGACGTGAACGGCTTCTCCAGAGGACGGCGGCGGCGCGGTGTCATGCCATCCCTCCCTCGCGGGGCTCGCGGTCTCACGAGGTCTTTGCACGCCAAGCGCCCGGCCGCGCCGTCCCCCGGCTCCCCGTGGTTTAGAATAGGTACCTCGACTTCGTGACTCGGCCCTTGGGGCCAGTTCCCGTTTCCCGGAACATCTTCTCGCTTTCGGTGCCCCATGATCGTGATGACCGACACCGACGTGCAGTACAGCCTTACCGGTTGGGATCTCTCCGAGCTGCTGCCGGACGCGAGAGACGCCGCCGTGGGCGAGCGGTTGGCCGCCCTCGAGGCGGAGGTCGCCGCCTTCGAGGCCCGCCGCGCCAGTCTCGGGCCGGGCATCGACCGCGCCCTCTTCCTCTCGCTCCTCGCCGACTACGAGCGGCTGGTCGAGCGGATGAGCGTCCTCGGCGGCTACACCTCCCTCCGCTTCTCCGAGGACACCGGCAGCCGAGAGGCCCTGGCGCTCAAGAACCGGGTGCAGCAGGCGCTGACCGCCGCCTACAACCGGGTCCTCTTCTTCAGCCTGTGGTGGAAGGGGCTCGACGACGCCGAGGCCGAGGCCCTCCTCCCCACGCCGCAGGAGAACGCCGACTACCGCCACTTCCTCCTCGACCTGCGGCGCCTCAAGCCCTACACCCTCGACGAGCGCTCCGAGCAGATCATCAACGTCAAGGACGACAACGGCATCGGCGCCGTGCTGACGATCTACTCGATGCTCACCAACCGGCTGGAGTTCCGGCTCGAGGTCGACGGCGAGGAGAAGGTGCTGACGCGCGACGCGCTGATGAGCTACGCCTTCTCGCCGCGCGCCGAGCTGCGCGCCGCGGCCTACCAGGAGCTCTACCGCGTCTACGGCGGCGAATCGACGCTGCTCGGGCAGATCTACATCCACCGTGTCCGCGACTGGCACGACGAGCAGGTCGAGCTGCGCGGCTTCGCCTCGCCGATCGCGGTGCGCCACGTCGACAACGACATCCCCGACCGCGCCGTCGAGGTGTTGCTCGACGTCGTGCTCTCGAACGCGCCGCTCTTCCAGCGCTACTTCCGCCTCAAGGCCTCGTGGCTGGGGATGGAGCGGCTCCGCCGCTACGACCTCTACGCGCCGCTGACCGGCTCCGACCGCGAGATTCCCTACGCCCAGGCGGTGCAGTCGGTGCTCGACACCTTCCGCGACTTCCACCCGCTGTTCGCGGCGCAGGCCGAGCGCGTCTTCCGCGAGGGGCACGTCGACGGCGAGATCCGCAAGGGCAAGCGCGCCGGCGCCTTCTGCTCGACGATCCTGCCGCGGCTGACGCCGTGGGTGCTGGTCAACTACACCGGCAAGGTGCGCGACGTGGCGACCCTGGCGCACGAGCTGGGGCACGCCGTCCACAGCATGATGGCCGAGGGGCACTCGATCCTCACCCAGCACTCCTCGCTGCCGCTCGCCGAGACGGCCTCGGTCTTCGGCGAGATGCTGATGACCGACCGCCTGCTGCGCGAGGTGGACGACCCGCTGGCCCGGCGCGAGCTGCTCGCCGCGGCGCTCGACGACGTCTACGCCACGGTGCTGCGCCAGGCCTGCTTCGTGCGCTTCGAGCTCGCCGCCCACCAGGCGATCCTCGACGGGCGCTCGCTCGACGACCTCTCGGCGCTCTACCAGCAGAACCTCGTCGAGCAGTTCGGCGACAGCCTCGACATCGCCTCCGAGTTCCAGCACGAGTGGCTGTCGATCCCGCACATCTACCACACCCCCTTCTACTGCTACGCCTACAGCTTCGGCCAGCTCCTGGTGCTCGCCCTCTACCGCCGCTACCGCGAGCAGGGGGAGGCGTTCAAGCCGGGGTACCTGAAGCTCCTCGCCTACGGCGGCTCCGCCCACCCCGAGGAGATCCTGGCCGAGGCCGGCATCGACGTCACCGACCGCGCCTTCTGGCAGGGAGGGTTCGAGCTGGTGCGCGGGATGATCGAGGAGCTGGAGGCGACGGGGCTCTAGGCCACCCTTATAGGCACATATGGCAGAGCCACAAGTGGTTGACAGCGGAGCAGGCTGTGGAGAAGGCCGGTCTGCGAGCGATCGCAGGAATGAGCTTACTCTCGACCGGTTGTCGACGTGGCTCCTTGCATTTAGCAGCTGCTGCCGTCGGCATCATTGTCAGCAACCTGGGCGAGATCGATGCCTGCAGGCGGTATGTGGCTTCTAGGCCTTTCGGGACTCGCAGGGCTTGGAGCTCGTGCGGCCGGGGCGTTTTGGGACATTCGCAGGTGTGCGCAGCACGCGATGGAGCGAGATTGGGAAAGGCTCGAGACACAAACTCCCGCTGACGAGGATTTCGGCGCTGCCTTGCAAGCCGCCGAGCCAAAGATCGCTGCTCTGGTTCCTTGGTACAGGCGCGAGCTGGCTAGGCGCGACCCGCTTTATTTAGACCGGAGCTTTGCGCGCCTCGCGATCCGCCAAAGCGAAGTTCCTGCTCGTCGTGGTCGCCGTCTTCACGCTGGCGATCGGCATTAGTTAAAGGTTCCGAGGCTCACCGCACTGATCAAGCGTGGCGCTCGGGTGCGGGCCGCCAGCTGCGATCTCTTGGCCGACCTTCACCACGCGCTGGCGAGCACTTTTTGGAACGTCTCCCACAGTCAGCACCGCAGGGGCGTTCTCTCCGACTCTGCACTTTTCCTCCGGCTGGCCGCCTCATTTACGCTACGAGGAGGAGGGCCCCTTGTGCGCGAGACCTTGCAGAACCACAAGATGTAGGGTATCCTGCGCCTAATCGAGCAGAAAGAGAGGTGAGAACCATGGCCCATCGCAGTGCAATCACTGGTAGGTACGTGAGTCGGGCTACCGCTACGCGGCACCCGAGGACGACTGTCACAGAGAGCACCGGCAAGTCGCACGCCTCAGGGACAGCCCACCGCAGCGCGATCACCGGAAAATACGTAACCGAGGCCACTGCCAACCGGCACCCGAACACAACGGTCACGGAGAACAAGTAGGGACCTGATTGTATAGCCGGCTTGCGCAGCTGTCCCGAGGCTCAGTCAACATGCCAGCGTCGAGAATCGGCCGGGCGGAGATGGAAGTCAGCTGGTCCTTGGCGTCGAAGAAGCGATGTCCGTGAGCGAGAAGTCGCCCCCCTTGTAGAGCAGCGGCTCCCCCCGTACAGAGGCCAGGGCGTAGGAAAAACAGTCACCGTAGTTCAGGCCGGCGGCGTGACGCCCGCGCCCGAAGCGGCTGAACGCCGTGCGAGCGACTCTGGCCTGTTCGACGTCCACATCGACCACCTCGATCGACGCCTTGGCGAGGAAAAGGTCGAGGTCCCTGAGCCCCTCGGCTCCATGGCGCGCTTCGACCACGATCGAGACCTCGACGAAGGTGGCCGCCGACATCGCTCGCGATTCGGCCGCTTCGATCGCTTCGTTGAAGGCCCGCCGCTCGGGCTCGTCCCGGAGGATGGCGAGCAGCGCGGAGGTATCGATGACCATCAGTGCGGCAGGCCGTCGTCGCCGTAGCCAAGGATCTCCTCAGGGCTCCTGGTGTCGTGCGTCGGGCGCGCGGCGCACCGGAGCGCGATCTCGTCCAACTCGTCCGCCAAGCGCCGCCTGGATCGCTCCCGGCGTAAGCGGTCGAGTCGAGCCCGCAGCGCCTTGGTCACCGCTTCGGTCTTGGTCTCACCGGTGATCTTGGCGAGCGCGTCGGCAAGCCTCTCGGTTTCGGGATTGCGGATGTTCAGGGCCATGGTTTCATTACGTGTAGATCACCGTCTACACAGTAGCAACGGCGTGCGGAGTCGGTCAAGAGCAGCTCGGCGCCGCGCCCGCGCGGCTCACGGCGCCGGCGGCACGGCGACCCAGCAGCGCGGCAGGCGGCGCAGGAGCTCGAGGCCGTAAACCAGGCGCTGGCCGTCCTCGTAGCCCCGCTCCCAATCGCGGTCCTTGCCGCCGGGTGGCGAGCCGGAAAAGCCGCCGAAGCTGCCGTCGAGGAGCGACTCGCAGTCGTCGCTGAGGTACTTGTCGCGCGCCCGCTCGACGCCCGCCGCGAAGCCCTGCAGGTACTCGGGGTCGTCGTCGATGCGGTCGGCGACGCGCGTGGCCTCCTCGGTCGCCCGCTCGATCCGGCCCTGCACGGCGGCGTTGACCTGCTCGGTCTTCCAGGCGGCGTGCTCGGCGAGCGTGCGCTCGTAGCCCTCCGGGTAGGGCTCGCGGCGGCGGCGGTTCCAGCCCGCGGCGGCCTGCGCCGCCTCGGGCGACGGATGGAGCTCGAGCAGGGCGCCCACCGCCGCCTCGGCCCGCGCGGCGTCGCGCACCACCTCCGGCGGCAGATCCACCTTGAGCTGCGCCTTGCAGCGCTTCTCCTCGTAGAGCGTGAACGGGCCCTCCCGGTGGGGCTCGAGGACCGGCTCGGCGAAGTCGAGGAAGAGGTCGAGTCGCCCGCGCTTGACGCCGATCCGCTCGACGCTCGCCAGCTCGCCGGCGGCGAAGCGGCGCGCGCCGCGGCTCTGCACCCGCGTGCCGGCGACGTCGTTGTCGGTGTAGATGCCGGCGCAGTCGGACTGCACGGGCACTTTGATCACCACCCAGCCGCCGCGCCAGCGGGCGTTGAGCGTGTCCTCGACATCCGCCGCCGCGGGCGCCGCGAGCGCGAGGAGCAGCAGGAAGCCGGTGAACGTGAGGCTCGTCGGTATGAAAGTCATTCTATGCCGGGGGCGAAAGCTCGCGCAGCAGGGCGAACATCTCGGCGTCCCAGGGATCCGGCGACGGGTCGTCGCGGGCGACGTCGTTGTTCTTCTCCGGCGTCTCGAGGATCAACGGCACGGCGCGGGCGCGGCGGTCGGCGAGCAGCCAGCGGAACGGCTCGACGCCGATCCGCCCCTTCCCGAGCAGCGTGTGGCGGTCGCGGTTGCTCCCCAGCTCGCCTTCGCTGTCGTTGAGGTGGAAGAACGCCGGCGGCTCGCCGATGGCGGCCTCGAAATCGTCGAGCAGAGCGGCGAGAGCCGCGGCCGAGCGCCGAAGGTCGTAGCCCGAGGCGAAGAGGTGGCAGGTGTCGAGGCCGTAGCCGGTGCGCGGGCGGAGCGCTCGCGGCACGGCGCCGAGGATGGCCGCCACCTCGGCCGCGGTGCGGCCCACGGTGTGCCCGGCGCCGGCGGTGTTCTCCACCAGCAGCCGCGTCGCGCCCGGGACGGCGCGGAGGGCGGCTGCGATCGCCGCCGCCACCCGGCCGAGGGCCGCCGCGAGGTCGCCGCCGCTCCCCGTCGAGCCGGGGTGGAAGCAGACCGCCCCGGCCTCCAGCACGGTCGAGCGCTCGAGCTCCTTCGCCAGACCGGCGGCAGAGCGCTCCCGCTTCTCGGGCTCGGCGCTGGCGGTGTTGAGCACGTAGGCGGCGTGCACCATCACGTGCCGGCGCTCGATGCCGACCTCGGCGAGCGCGGCGTGGAAGCGCTCGATCCGCGCGGGCTGGATGCTCGCGCGGTCCCCGTAGAAGACCGGCGGGGCGGTGAACACCTGCAAGGCGCGGGCGCCGGCCGCCGCGGCGCGGCGGGCCGCCATGTGGATGCCGCCGTTGTCGACCGTGTGCACCCCGAAGAGGAGCTTGCTCTCGCGGCCGCGCGCGGTCTTCGCTCGCGGGCTCATCGTCGCGGCTAGTCGCCCGGCGGCGCGGGCGGGCGCAACGACGGCCGCCGGAGATGGAAGTCGGTCGCGTCCTGGTAGAGCTTGGCGAAGGCCAGCAGCTCCGCCTCGCCCCAGAGCCTGCCGGTGAAGGTGATGCTCGTCGGGGTGCCGTCCTTCCGGAAGCCGTTGGGAAGGACGACCGCCGGATGGCCGGTCAGGTTGGTGATCAGCAGGTTGTCGCCGCCGTAGGTCGGGGCGACGTAGAGGTCGACCGCCGCCAGGCGCTTCGCCATCTCCTCCATCAGCAGCGTGCGGACGCGGTTGGCCTGGACGTATTCGACCGCCGGCACGGTGCGGGCGACGCGGAAGACGTTGGGCCAGGCGCGCCGGATCTGGCGCACCAGGCGGTCGTCGGCGCCGCTGCGGGTCAGCTCGTCGAAGGCGGCGGCCGCCTCGACCGAGAGGATCAAGCCGAGCGCCTGCACCGGGAGCGCCGGCAGGTCGATCGGGACCAGATCGAAGCCCAAGCCGCGCAGCGTCTCGAGCGTCCGGAGGTCGAAGGGGTGCCACTCCTTCCGCTCCTCCTCGGGCGCCGCGTCGAAGAGCGACTTGACGAACCCCACGCGCAGGCGCCGCGGGTCGAGCTGCGGCCCCCAGACGAACGGCGCGTCGGTCGCCGTCGGGTCCCGCCCGTCCGGACCGGCGATGGCGGCCAGGACCGCGGCGCAATCCTCGACGCTGCGGCCGATCGGCCCCAGCTTGTCCATCGTCCAGGAGAGGGCCATCGCGCCGCTGCGGGGCACCCGCCCGAAGGTCGGCCGCAGGCCGGTGGCACCGGTGCGGGTGCAGGGGGAGACGATCGAGCCCAGGGTCTCGCTGCCGATGGCGAACCCGACGAGACCGGCGGCGGTAGTCGCCGCCGACCCGGCCGAGGAGCCGCTCGACCCCTGCTCGAGGTTCCAGGGGTTCTTCGTCGTGCCGCCGAACCAGACGTCTCCCCAGGCCAGCTCGCCGAGCGTCGTCTTGGCGACCAGCACCGCCCCGGCCCTCCCCAGCCGCTCGACGACCGTCGCGTCGGCGTCGATGACCTGCTCCTTGAACGGCCCGGCGCCCCAGGTCGTGGGGTAGCCGCGCGCCGCGAGCAGGTCCTTGGCGGCCCAGGGGACGCCGTGGAGCGGCCCGCGCGGGCGGCCGGCGGCGAGCTCGCGGTCCATGCGCTCGGCCTCCTCGAGCGCGCGCTCCGCGGTGAGCGTGACCACCGCCTGGAGCAGTGGGTCGAAGCGCCTCAGCCGCTCGAGGTAGAGCCGGGTCAGCTCGACCGAGGTGATCTGCCCGGAAGCCATCAGCCGCCCTAGAGTCGTGGCAGGGAGGAAGGCGAGCGCCTCCTGGTCGGCCGGGCGGACGGGCGGTGCCGCTGGAAGGAGCCGGAAGGAGGAGGCGCCGGCCGGCGGCGGCACGCCCGGCAGCGCCGGGTCGAAGCGGAGCGCCGGCGGGACGGCGTTGTCGAGGCGCACTCCGCGCAGCGCCTCGTAGTCGGCGCGCAGCTCGGTGACGTCCTCGAGCATCAGGTCGCGGTCGGCGTCGCCGAAGGCGAGGCCGGCCAGCTTCTCGACCGCCGCCAGGTCGCCGCGCGCGATCGCCGCC
>DASUNQ010000151.1:0-31671 GCA_036277075.1 Thermoanaerobaculia bacterium | reverse complement strand
AGCCGAAGCGCGAGGTCGACAAGCCCTTCATCATGCCGGTCGAGGACGTGTTCTCCATCAGCGGCCGCGGGACGGTCGCCACGGGCCGCATCGAGCGTGGCAAAGTGAAGGTCGGCGAGGAGATCGAGATCATCGGGTTCGGGGAGACGCGCAAGACGGTCTGCACCGGGGTCGAGATGTTCCAGAAGACGCTCGACGAGGGGATGGCCGGCGACAACGTCGGGACGCTCCTGCGGGGGATCGACCGGGGGGACATCGAGCGTGGGCAGGTGCTCGCGAAGCCCGGCTCGATCACGCCGCACACGAAGTTCCAGGCCGAGTGCTACATCCTCACCAAGGAAGAGGGCGGGCGCCACACGCCGTTCTTCAACGGCTACCGGCCGCAGTTCTACTTCCGCACGACCGACGTGACCGGGTCGATCGGGCTGCCGGAGGGCGTCGAGATGGTGATGCCCGGCGACAACATCCAGATGCAGATCGAGCTGATCACCCCGGTCGCGATCGAGGAGGGCCTCCGCTTCGCCATCCGCGAGGGCGGACGCACCGTCGGCGCCGGCACCGTCACGGACATCGTGAAGTAGGGACAACGACGTAGGCCAGTAGCTCGAACTGGTAGAGCATCGGTCTCCAAAACCGAGGGTTGGGGGTTCGAATCCCTCCTGGCCTGCCAAACCTTCTGAGCGCAGCCGGAAAGAGACGCCATGAGCGTGGGGATGATCGTTCTGCTGGTCGTGGTCGTGGCCCTCGCCGGGCTCGTCTTCTGGCTGGTCAAGGCGGGGAAGTGGGCCCAGATGGTGACCTTCATCGGGGAAACGCGCTCGGAGCTGCGCAAGGTGAGCTTCCCCTCGCGCGACGAGGTGATCGCCACCACGACGGTGGTGGTGGTCTTCAGCTTCCTGATCTCGGTCTACCTGTCGCTCGCCGACGTCGCGATCAGCCGCGGGCTGGCCTGGATCTTCGGGGTGTTCTCATGATCCCAGAGACGGCGGCCGCCAAGGGCGAGCGGAAGTGGTTCATCGTCCACACCTACTCCGGCTTCGAGGAGCGGGTCAAGGAGACGCTGCGCCAGCGCGCCGAGGCGCTCGGCATGGGCGATGCCTTCGGCGAGATCCGTATCCCCACCGAGACGGTGGTGGAGTACAAGAGCGGCAAGAAAAAGGAGACCCAGCGCAAGTTCTTTCCCGGCTACATCCTGGTCGAGATGGAGATGTCGGACGCCGCCTGGCACGTGGTCAAGAACACTCCCAAGGTGACCGGCTTCGTGGGCACCGGCAAGAAGCCCACGCCGCTCACCCAGGAGGAGGTGGACCAGATCCTCGAGCAGGTGGTGACGGCCAAGGAGAAGCCGAAGCCGAAGTACATGTTCGAGAAGTCGGAGCCGGTCAAGATCATCGACGGCCCCTTCAACAACTTCACCGGCGTGGTCGACGAGATCAACCTCGACCGCAACACGCTCAAGGTGATGGTGACCATCTTCGGCCGGCAGACCCCGGTCGAGCTGGACTTCTCGCAGGTCCAGAAGCTGTAGGCGCGAACGCGAGGCGAGCATGGCGAAGAAAGTCGTCGGACAGGTGAAGCTCCAGATCCCGGCGGGCGCGGCGACGCCGGCGCCGCCGGTCGGTCCCGCGCTCGGTCAGGCCGGGGTCAACATCATGGACTTCTGCAAGAACTTCAACGCCCGCACGGCGTCGCAGGCCGGGATGATCATCCCGGTCGTGGTCACCGTCTACGGCGACCGCAGCTACACCTTCATCACCAAGACCCCTCCCGCTTCGATCCTGCTGCAGAAGGCGGCGGCGGTGGAGAAGGGGTCGGGCGAGCCCAACCGCAACAAGGTGGGGCAGGTGACGCGGGCGCAGGTCGAGGAGATCGCCAAGACCAAGCTGCCGGACCTCAATGCCGGCAGCCTCGAGGCGGCGATCAAGATCATCGAGGGGACGGCCCGCTCGATGGGCATCGAGGTGACGGCCTAGCGCTCGGCGCGGCCGTCCCGCGGGAGAGTCATCGTGGCCAAGCACGGCAAGAAGTTCACGCAGGCGGCGGGTCGGGTCGAGCAGCGGGCCTATCCGCTGCAGGAGGCGATCGAGCTCGCCAAGGGCTCCGCCTTCGCCAAGTTCGACGAGACGCTCGAGGTGGCGATGCGCCTCGGGGTGGACCCCAAGCACGCCGATCAGATGGTGCGCGGCACGGTCGTGCTGCCGCACGGGCTCGGCAAGCAGGTGCGGGTCCTGGTCTTCGCCTCGGGCGAGAAGATCCGCGAGGCCGAGGAGGCCGGGGCGGACCACGTCGGCGGCGACGAGCTGGCCAAGAAGATCGAAGGCGGATGGCTGGACTTCGACGCCGTGGTCGCGACCCCGGACATGATGCGGGTGGTCGGGCGCCTGGGCAAGGTGCTCGGGCCGCGCGGCCTCATGCCCAACCCGAAGGCCGGCACCGTGTCGCTCGACGTCGCCCGTGCGGTGCAGGAGATCAAGGCCGGCAAGGTGGAGTTCCGGGTCGACAAGACCGGCATCATCCACGCGCCGGTGGGCAAGCTCTCGTTCGGCCCGGAGCAGCTCCGGGAGAACGCCGAGGCCCTGTTCGGCGCGGTGCTCAAGGCCAAGCCCGCCGCCGCCAAGGGGAAGTATCTCAAGTCGGTCAGCCTCTCCTCGACGATGGGTCCGGGCATCCGGATCGACGAGGCGGAGCTGACGCACGCGGAAGCCTGAGGAGACGCCATGCCGCTGAGCCGTGCCGACAAGGAGCAGATGCTCGCCGAGTACAGCGAAGGACTGGCGCAGGCGCCGCACACCTTCCTCCTCGGCTTCAAGGGGATCAAGGTGCCGCAGGTGACCGAGCTGCGCGAGAAGGTGCGCCAGAGCGGCGGCCACTACGTGGTGGTCAAGAACACCCTGGCCCTGCGCGCCATCGACGGCAAGCCGATGGCCGACCTGGCCGAGCACTTCAGCGGGCCCACCGCGGTCGTCTACTCGATGGACGACCCGGTGGCCGTGGCCAAGGCGCTCACCGACTTCGCCAAGGACGTGCCGGTCATCGAGTTCAAGGCCGGGCTGGTCGAGGGACGGGCGGTGGCGGCGGCGCAGATCAAGGAGATCGCGACGCTGCCGGCCCGCGACGAGCTGATCGCCAAGCTCCTCTACCTGCTGCAGTCGCCGGTCACCCGCCTCGCGCGGGTGCTGGCCGCGGTGCCGCAGCAGTTCGTCTCGGTGCTCGACCAGGTCCGGACCCAGAAGGAAGAGCAGGGCGCCCCGGCCGCCTAGCGGCGCCGCGCCCTTCGACCCATAGCCTGCAAGGAGAAACCAGGATGGCGATCGCGACGCAGGAGTTCATCAAGCAGATCGACGAGATGACGGTGCTGGAGCTGAACAATCTCGTCAAGGCCCTCGAGGAGCACTACGGCGTCTCGGCCGCGGCGGCCGCCGTGGCGATGCCGGCCGGCGGCGCCGGCGGCGCGGCCGCGGCCCCGGTCGAGGAGCAGACCGAGTTCGCCGTCGTGTTGAGCGAGATCGGCGAGAAGAAGATCAACGTCATCAAGGCGGTGCGCGAGGTGACCAGCCTGGGCCTCAAGGAGGCCAAGGACCTCGTGGAGTCGGCCCCCGCCACGGTCAAGGAGGGGGTCACCAAGGACGAGGCGGAGGCGATCCGCAAGAAGTTCGAAGAGGCCGGCGCCAAGGTCCAGATCAAGTAGGCGGAGCCGGGCCCACGTCCGCTCCGGTGCCATCGTCCCTTGCGGCCCCCTTTGGGGGCCGGAGGGGCATAAACGGTGCGCTCTCGCTGTTGTGGAGAGCGTTGACCATGCCTGTTATCCCGCTCGGGGGCGCCCGGCGGGTTGGGCATGGTGTCGGCTCTTTTCCTCCCCGCTGCGCCTGACCCGAGGAGATTTATCCAAGACATGCCAAAGTCTGCCGCCCCGCGCAATCACGAGACGAACGGCCACCGCAGGGACTTCTCGCGCATCACGACGTCGCTGCCGATCCCCAACCTGATCGACGTCCAGCGGCGCTCCTACGAGCGCTTCCTGCAGATGAACCTCCTGCCGGAGGAGCGCGCCAACCACGGCCTGCAGTCGGTTTTCACCGGGATCTTCCCGTTCTCCGACTTCCGGGAGACCTGCTCGCTCGATTTCGTCAAGTACTCGATCGGCGACTGGCAGTGCAAGTGCGGCGAGCTCAAGGGGCTCGAGTACCTGCGCATGACCTGCACCAACTGCGGCGCCAAGGTCATGACCGACCACCCGCACGAGGAGACGGTCACCTGCTCCGAGTGCGGGTTCGTCAACAAGAACCGGGTCACCAAGTGCGACATCTGCGGCAACCCGGTCGACCTGCAGCTCAAGTACTCCATCTCCGACTGCCAGGAGCGCGGCATGACGTTCGCCGTGCCGCTCAAGGTCACTTTCCGGCTCTTTGTCTACGACAAGGACCCGGAGACCGGGGCGCGGATGATGCGCGACGCCAAGGAGGAGGAGGTCTACTTCGGCGACATCCCGCTGATGACCGACAACGGGACCTTCATCATCAACGGCACCGAGCGGGTCATCGTGAGCCAGCTCCACAGGAGCCCGGGCGTCTTCTTCACCAAGGAGGGGCCGCGCGCGTTCCTGGCCAAGATCATCCCCTACCGCGGCTCGTGGGTGGAGTTCGAGTACGACCAGAAGGACGTGCTCTCGGTGCGCATCGACCGCAAGCGCAAGTTCCACGGCACGGTCTTCCTGCGCGCCCTGGGGCTCGAGAGCGACGAGTCGATCCTGCGTCAGTTCTACACCGGGGTCGGCCTCCGCCCGGAGGGCGACGGCGCCTTCAGCCTGCTCGTGCCGCCCAAGGTGCTCGAGCCCGAGCGGCTCAAGGACCGCCAGAGCCGCGGCCGCCGCGACAGCTACCCGATCTTCGCCGGCATCACCTTGAACCGCGAGCAGATCGGCAAGCTCGACACCGGCCAGAGCCTCGCCTTCGAAGTCGGCCCGGCCGAGCTCGAGCGGGCCTACTTCATCGCCGACGTCGTCGACCTCGACACCGGCGAGGTGGTCTTCGAGGCCAACGAGCTGGTGCCGGAGGACCTGGCCGAGCGGATGGAGGGGCGCAACACGACGGCGCTCGAGGTCTTCTTCCCCGATTGGGAGCTGACCGGCTCGACGCTGTCGAACACGCTGGCCAAGGACACCACCCGCACCGCCAAGGAGGCGCTGATCGAGATCTACCGCCGCATGCGCCCGGGGGACCCCCCGACGCTGGAGAGCGCGCGCTCGCTCTTCTACGGCATGTTCTTCGACGCCAAGCGCTACGACTTCTCGCGCGTGGGGCGCTTCAAGTTCAACATCAAGCTCGACACCGAGGTGCCGGTCGATCAGAAGACCCTCTCGGCCGACGACTTCTTCCGCGTCATCGAGTACCTGCTGCGGCTGCAGAAGGACGTCGGCCGCGTCGACGACATCGACAACCTCGGCAACCGGCGCGTGCGCGCGGTGGGCGAGCTGCTCGAGAACCAGGTCCGCATCGGCCTGGTGCGCATGGAGCGCGCGATCAAGGAGAAGATGTCCGTCCACCAGGACATCGACTCGGCGATGCCGCACGACCTGATCAACTCGAAGCCGGTGATCGCGGCGATCAAGGAGTTCTTCGGCTCCTCGCAGCTGTCGCAGTTCATGGACCAGACCAACCCGCTCTCCGAGGTGACGCACAAGCGGCGGCTCTCGGCGCTGGGGCCGGGCGGCCTCTCGCGCGAGCGGGCCGGGTTCGAGGTGCGCGACGTCCACGCCACCCACTACGGCCGCATCTGCCCGATCGAGACGCCGGAAGGGCCGAACATCGGCCTCATCTCCTCGCTCGCCACCTACGCCCGCATCAACGACTACGGCTTCATCGAGAGCCCCTACAAACGGGTCGAGGACGGGCGCGTGCGCGACCACTTCCGGGTGATGAAGGTCGGGGACGGCCCGTTCCGTCTCGGCCAGATCGTGACCCGCGAGGAGCTGGAGACCGAGAACCGGAAGCTGGTGCGCGCCAAGAAGCGGCCGGTCGCGGTCGAGCCGCACGCCTTCTACCTCTCGGCCTGGGAGGAGGAGAAGTACATCATCGCCCAGGCCAACGCCCGGCTCGACGAGAACGGCGTCTTCGTCAACGACCGCGTGATCTCGCGCGCCGGCGGCGACTTCATCACGCCCGAGCGCGACCGCATCGACTACATGGACATCAGCCCGAAGCAGCTCGTCTCGGTGGCGGCGGCGCTCATCCCGTTCCTCGAGAACGACGACGCCAACCGCGCCCTGATGGGCTCGAACATGCAGCGCCAGGCGGTGCCGCTGCTGCGCAGCGAGGCGCCGATCGTGGGCACCGGCCTCGAGGGCAAGCTGGCCCAGGACTCGGGGGCCGTCGTCCTCTGCAAGCGCGGCGGGGTGGTCGACTCGGTCGACGCCGAGCGGATCATCGTGCGCGTCGAGGGGGAGGACATCGAGACCGGCGAGACCAAGGACTTCGGCGCCGACATCTACCAGCTCATCAAGTTCCGCCGCTCCAACCAGAACACCTGCATCAGCCAGAAGCCGGTGGTCGAGGAGGGGACGCGGGTCAAGAAGGGGGACGTGCTGGCCGACGGCCCCTGCACCGAGCTCGGCGAGCTGGCCCTGGGACGCAACGTCCTGGTGGCCTTCATGCCCTGGCGCGGCTACAACTTCGAGGACGCGATCCTCATCTCCGAGAAGCTGGTCAAGGAGGACTACTACACCTCGATCCACATCGAGGAGTTCGAGATCGAGGCCCGCGACACCAAGCTCGGTCCCGAAGAGATCACGCGCGACATCCCGAACGTCTCGGAGTCGGCGCTCAAGGACCTCGACGAGAGCGGCATCATCCGCATCGGCGCCACCGTCAAGGCCGCCGACATCCTGGTCGGCAAGGTGACGCCCAAGGGCGAGACCCAGCTCACCCCCGAGGAGAAGCTGCTGCGCGCGATCTTCGGCGAGAAGGCCGGCGACGTGCGCGACGCCTCGCTCAAGGTGCCGCCGGGAATCGAGGGGACGATCGTCGACGTCAAGATCTTCTCGCGCAAGGGGGTCGAGAAGGACCAGCGCGCCAAGGAGATCGAGCAGGAGGAGATCGCCCGTCTCGAGAAGAACATCAAGGACGAAGTGCGCATCCTCACCGAGGAGCGGAACAAGAAGATCAAGGACCTGCTGGTCGGCCAGAAGGTGACGGCGGCGGTCAAGACGCGGACCGGCCAGGAGCTCCTGGCCTCCGGGCACAAGATCGAGCTGGCGCACCTCGAGCGGCTGACCCGGCAGGAGATCCTGCGGCTGCCGGTGGCCGAGCGGCGGCTGCTCGACGCGGTCGAGATCATCTATCGCAAGACCGACTCGCACATCGACGTCCTGCACCGGGTCAACGAGGAGCGGATCGGCCTCCTGCAGAAGGGGGACGAGCTGCCGCCGGGAGTCATCAAGCTGGTCAAGGTCTACGTCGCCATGAAGCGCAAGCTCCAGGTCGGCGACAAGATGGCCGGCCGCCACGGCAACAAGGGGGTGATCTCGCGCATCCTGCCCGAGGAGGACATGCCCTACCTGCCCGACGGCACGCCGGTCGAGATCGTGCTCAACCCGCTGGGCGTGCCGAGCCGCATGAACGTCGGCCAGATCCTCGAGACCCACTTGGGGTGGGCGGGGAAGGTCCTGGGTCTCAAGTTCTCGACCCCGGTCTTCGACGGCGCCCGCGAGGCCGACATCAAGGTGCTGCTCGAGGAGGCGGCGCTGCCCGGCTCCGGCAAGACCGTCCTCCACGACGGCATGACCGGCGAGCCCTTCGAGCAGAAGGTGACGGTGGGCTTCATCTACATGCTCAAGCTCTCCCACCTGGTGGACGACAAGATCCACGCCCGCTCGATCGGCCCCTACTCGCTCATCACCCAGCAGCCGCTGGGGGGCAAGGCCCAGTTCGGCGGCCAGCGCTTCGGCGAGATGGAGGTCTGGGCCCTGGAAGCCTACGGCGCCGCCTACACCCTGCAGGAGCTGCTCACCGTCAAGAGCGACGACGTCGAAGGGCGCAGCAAGGTGTACGAGGCGATCGTCAAGGGGGACGTGCCGGAGGCGCCGGGCCTCCCCGAGTCGTTCAACGTGCTGGTGCGCGAGCTCCAGAGCCTCTGTCTCGACGTGGAACTCCTCAAGGTCTAAGGGAGGAAACGATCTTTGCAACCCTTCAGCACGTTCGACAAGCAGTCGCCGAGCCGTGACTTCAACGCGATCAAGATCTCGATCGCGTCGCCCGAGAAGATCCGCTCCTGGAGCTTCGGCGAGGTCACCAAGCCGGAGACGATCAACTACCGCACCTTCAAGCCGGAGCGGGACGGCCTGTTCTGCGCCAAGATCTTCGGCCCGATCACCGACTGGGAGTGCCTGTGCGGCAAGTACAAGCGGATGAAGCACCGCGGCGTGATCTGCGACAAGTGCGGCGTCGAGGTGACGCGGTCGCGGGTGCGGCGCGAGCGCATGGGGCACATCGAGCTGGCCTGTCCGGTGTCGCACGTCTGGTTCTTCAAGGGGCTGCCGAGCCGCATCGGGCACCTGCTCGACATCAGCCTGCGCGACCTCGAGCGCATCCTCTACTTCGAGAGCTACGTCGTCATCGACCCCGGTGAGGCCGAGTTGAAGGAGCAGGAGCTGCTCTCCGAGGAGCGCTACCGCGAGCTGCGCGACAAGTACGGCGAGGGGAGCTTCGACGCGCGCATGGGCGCCGAGGGGATCAAGGAGCTGCTGGCGCGCATCGACGTCGAGGAGCTGGCCGAGGAGCTGCGCATCGTCATGCGCACCGAGACCAGCCAGATCAAGCGCCTCAAGGCGGCCAAGCGCCTCAAGGTGGTGGACGCCTTCCGCAAGTCGGGACACCAGCCGAACTGGATGATCCTCGACGTCATCCCGGTCATTCCGCCCGAGCTGCGGCCGCTGGTGCCGCTCGACGGCGGCCGCTTCGCGACCAGCGACCTCAACGACCTCTACCGGCGCGTCATCAACCGCAACAACCGCTTGAAGAAGCTGCTCGAGCTGCGCGCCCCCGAGGTCATCGTGCGCAACGAGAAGCGGATGCTGCAGGAGGCGGTGGACGCCCTCTTCGACAACGGCCGGCGCGGCCGCGTGCTCAAGGGCTCGAACAACCGGCCGCTCAAGTCGCTGTCCGACACGCTCAAGGGCAAGCAGGGGCGCTTCCGCCAGAACCTGCTCGGCAAGCGCGTCGACTACTCGGGCCGCTCGGTGATCGTCGTGGGGCCCGAGCTCAAGCTCGACCAGTGCGGGCTGCCGAAGAAGATGGCGCTCGAGCTGTTCAAGCCCTTCATCTACCACCGGCTGGAGGAGAAGCAGCTCGTCGGCACGATCAAGGCCGCCAAGGAGATGGTGGAGGCCGAGGTGGACGAGGTGTGGGACGCGCTCGAGGAGGTCATCAAGGACCACCCGGTGCTGCTCAACCGCGCCCCCACCCTCCACCGGCTCGGCATCCAGGCCTTCCAGCCGGTGCTCATCGAGGGCAAGGCGATCAAGATCCACCCGCTGGTCTGCGCCGCCTTCAACGCCGACTTCGACGGCGACCAGATGGCGGTCCACGTGCCGCTCTCGCCCAAGGCGCAGATCGAGAGCAAGGTGCTGATGCTGTCGTCGCAGAACATCCTCTCGCCGGCGCACGGGCGGCCGCTCGCGGTGCCGTCGCAGGACCTGGTGCTCGGCGGCTACTACCTGACCCTGGGCAAGGAGGGCGCCAAGGGGGAGGGCAAGACCTTCCGCGACTTCGACGAGGTGCTGCTGGCGCTCGAGGCCGGCGAGGTGACGACGCTCACTCCGGTCAAGGTGCGCTACAGCGGCCCCTACATTAACCTCGACACCGAGTACGACAAGCAGAACGTCGTCCACGCCGAGCTGCAGCAGGTGGAGAACGAGCTGATCGAGACGACCGTCGGCCGGGTGATCCTCAACATGCACCTGCCGGAGGAGATCCCGTTCATCAACGGCCTGCTCAAGAAGCGCGGCCTCCAGGACCTGGTTGGCTACTGCTTCATCACGCTCGGCAACGACAAGACGGTGCAGATGCTCGACGAGCTCAAGGAGATCAGCTTCCTCTACGCCACCAAGGCCGGGATCTCCTTCGGCGTCGACGACATGGTGGTGCCCTCGCGCAAGCCGGAGCTGCTCGACAACGCGCGGCGCGAGGTGATCGAGATCGAGAAGCAGCGCTCGGCCGGCGTCATCACCGCCGGCGAGCGGCACAACAAGATCATCGACATCTGGCACCGGGTGACCGAGAAGGTCTCCGAAGAGATGTTCCGCGAGATGAAGCAGGTCGAGCTCGAGAGCGGCGAGTTCAACCCCATCAACTTGATGGCGGACTCCGGAGCCCGCGGCTCGCGCGAGCAGGTGCGCCAGCTCGCCGGCATGCGCGGCCTGATGTCCAAGCCTTCGGGCGAGGTCATCGAGACGCCGATCACGGCGAACTTCCGCGAGGGCCTCTCGGTGTTGCAGTACTTCATCTCCACCCACGGCGCGCGCAAGGGGCTGGCCGACACGGCGCTCAAGACCGCCGACTCCGGCTACCTCACGCGGCGCCTCGTCGACGTGGCGCAGGACGTCATCATCAACGAGGTCGACTGCGGGACGATCGACGGCATCACCGTGTCGGCGATCATGGAGGGGGGCGAGATCCTCGAGCCGCTGCGCGACCGCATCGTCGGCCGCGTCGGCCAGGAGGACGTCTACGACCCGATGACCGGCGAGCTGATCCTCGAGGTGGGTCAGGAGATCACCGAGGCGCTCGCCAACTCCGTCCAGGCCGCCGGCATCGAGCGGGTGAAGATCCGCTCCGTGCTCACCTGCGAGACGCGGCGCGGAGTCTGCGCCATGTGCTACGGGCGCAACCTCGCCACCGGCAAGATGGTCGAGATCGGCGAGGCCGTCGGCGTCATCGCGGCGCAGTCGATCGGCGAGCCGGGCACCCAGCTCACGATGCGCACCTTCCACTACGGCGGCACGGCCTCCCGCGTCTCCGAGCAGTCGAAGCACATCGCCAAGAACCCGGGGCGCGTGAAGTTCCTCAACGTCGCCACGGTCGAGAGCAAGAAGGGGGCGCTGGTCGTCATCAACCGCAGCGGCAAGCTGGTGCTGCTCGACGACAAGGGGCGCGAGCTCGAGCGCTATGCCCTCACCTACGGCTCGCACCTGCTGGTGCACGAAGGGGACGAGGTCCAGCCCGGCACCGAGCTGGTGACCTGGGACCCCTTCACCTACGCCATCCTGTCGGAGATCGGCGGCAAGGTGGACTTCCAGGACATCGTCGAGGGGGAGAACGTCCGCGAGGAGACCGACAAGGTCACCGGGCTCTCGCAGAAGATCATCGTCGAGGCCTCCGCCAACGAGAAGCGGGTGCCGGCGATCCTGGTCCGCGGCAAGGGGGGCAAGGAGAAGCGGTACCTGCTGCCGTCGGGCTCCCACCTCGTGGTGTCCAACCGACAGGACGTCTACCCCGGCGACACGCTGGTCAAGATCCCGCGCGAGACCACCAAGACCAAGGACATCACCGGCGGTCTGCCGCGCGTCGTCGAGCTGTTCGAGGCGCGCAGCCCGAAGGAGCCGGCGATCATCACCGAGATCGACGGCACCGTGCGCCTCGGCGACATCCACAAGGGGATGCGCAAGGTGGTGGTCGAGAGCGACAGCGGCGAGAACCGCGAGTACCTGGTGCCGCGCTCGATCCACATCAATGTCCAGGAGGGCGAGCGGGTGCGCGCCGGCGATCCCTTGATCGACGGTGCGATCAACCCGCACGACATCCTGCAGGTGCTGGGCGAGAAGGAGCTGCAGCGCTATCTGGTGGACAAGATCCAGGAGGTCTACCGCTCGCAGAGTGTGGCGATCAACGACAAGCACATCGAGGTCATCGTCCGCCAGATGATGCGCTCGGTGAAGATCGAGGAGGTCGGCGACACCGACTTCCTGATCGACGAGCAGGTGGACCGCTGGAAGTTCCAGGAGGAGAACGAGCGGGTGGCGGCCGCCGGCGGCACGCCGGCGATCGGGCGCCCCTTGCTGCTCGGGATCACCAAGGCGAGCCTCTCGACCGAGAGCTTCATCTCGGCGGCCTCGTTCCAGGAGACCACGCGCGTGCTCACCGAGGCCGCGATCAGCGGCAAGGTGGACTACCTGCGCGGCCTCAAGGAGAACGTGATCGTCGGTCGGGTCATCCCCGGCGGCACGGGCATGGACTTCTACCAGAACTTCCACATGGAGGAGGAGTACGTGCCTTCCGAGACCGAGACCGAGGAGGAGATCTTCTTCGACTTCGGCGACGAGGAGATCCGCACCCTGCCGCAGGAGGTGCTCGAAGGCGAGTAGGCTCTCGCCTCAATGCACGAGCGCCATCTCGACGGCTGGCAGAGCTCCAGCCTCGGACAGGGGATGCCCATCGTGTCCTACGGGCACGGGGGGCATCCCCTGCTGCTTTTCCCCACCGCCGCGGCGGACTACCTCGAGAACGAGCGCTTCGGGCTCATCGGCGCGCTCGCCCACCAGATCGAGGCCGGGCGGGTACGGGTCTTCTCGATCAACAGCATCAACCAGCAGGCGTGGATGGACCGCGGGATGCCGGTCGCCGAGCAGGCGCGGCGGCAGGCGCTCTACTCGCGGTACGTCGAGGAGGAGGTCGTCCCCTACATCCGCGGCGTCTGCCAGGACCCCGACCTCCGTGTCGCCACCGCCGGGGCCAGCTTCGGCGCCTTCCACGCAGCCAACGCGCTCTTCCGCCGGCCCGAGCTGTTCGACGCCGTGATCGCCATGAGCGGCTTCTATGACCTGGCGGGCGACTACCTGCACGGCCACTGCGACGACAACTGCTACTTCAACAACCCGGCCTGGTATCTCGCCAACCTCGACGGCGAGCGGCTGGACCTCCTGCGCACCGCCTGCCGCATCCACATCCTCACCGGTCAGGGGGCCTGGGAGTCGCCGGACGCCTCCCGCAGGCTCGCCGAGCTCCTCGACCGCAAAGGCATCCCGCACCTCCTCGATCTCTGGGGGCACGACGTCGCGCACGACTGGCCGTGGTGGCTCAAGATGCTCCCCTACGCGATCGACCGCATGGGCTGGTAGCTCCGGCCGGCAAATTGCACGGCCCCCAGGCCGTGCGCGTCACCGCCATCGTCAACCGCGGGGCGGGCTCGCTCGCGGGCCAGGAGCTCACGGCCGAATCGCTGGGGGAGAGCTTCCGCGCCGCCGGCATCGAAGCCGAGGTCCATTTCGTCGACGGCTCGCGCGTGCAGGCCGCGGCGCGCGAGGCGCTCGCGCGGAGCGTCGACGCCCTGATCGCCGGCGGCGGCGACGGCACGGTGCGCACGGTCGCCGCGGTGCTCGCCGGGCGGCGCGAGGCGCTCGGCGTGCTGCCGCTCGGCACGCTGAACCACTTCGCCAAGGACCTCGGGATGCCGCTGGCGGTGGAGGAGGCCGTCGCCGCGCTCGCGTCCGGGCGCGTCCAGGCCCTGGACCTGGGGGAGGTCAACGGCGAGGTCTTCGTCAACAACTCCTCGATCGGGCTCTATCCGACCGTCGTCGTGGTGCGCGACCGCCAGCGCAAGCTGCTGGGGCGCGGCAAGTGGCTGGCGACCGCCTCGGCGCTGCTCAAGGTGGTGCCGCGCCTGCCGCCGCTCGACGTCCGGCTCAAGGTCGAGGGTCGGGCGATCGGCCGCCACACCCACTTCGCCTTCATCGGCAACAACGAGTACGAGATGAGCCTCTTCGACTACGGCGCCCGCTCGCGGCTCGACAGCGGCGACCTCTACCTCTACATCGCGCGCTGCTCGTCGCGCTGGTGCATCGTCGGCGTCACGCTGCTGGCGCTCTTCCGCGACGTCACCGCGACCCGCCACTTCGAGTCCTGGTGCCTCCCGGAGTTCTCGATCGAGACGCGGAAGAAGGCCCTTCCGGTCTACCTCGACGGCGAGGTCGTCATGCTCGAGCCGCCGCTGCGCTACCGCACCCTGCCGCGCGCGCTGCGCGTGCTGATGCCGCCGCCGGCGGAGTGATCCCCCTGTGACAGCATCCGCGGCGTGAGCCCGAGGGCCGAACGCCGACGCGCGGCGCGGCAGCGCGCCGGACGGAAAGGCGCGAGCGGCGCCGCCGCAGTCCGCGGCCGTTGGTCCTTCCTCGCCGGCGACCTCGGCGTGGCCGTGGCCCTCACCCTCCTGGCCTGGGCGCACCGCGCCGCGTTCCTCTTCTCGAACCGGGACTGGAGCTGGCCGTTCACCGTCTTTTACGAGGGGGACTCGGAGGCCTTCTACCGCTACGCGCGGGCGCTCCTGGCGGGGAGGCTCTACGACGAGGGGTTGCCGTTCCATCCCCCGGGCTTCGCCTGGCTGCTCGCCGTGCTGCACACCCTGGTCGGCGCGGGCGGCGCCCGCGATGCGGTGCCGCACCTGGCGGTTCGGCTCCTCCTGGCGCTCGCCGCGGCTGCCGCCGTCGGGCTTCTCTACCTCCTCGCCCGCCCCTATCTGGGACGCGGCGTGGCCCTCGCCGGGGCGGCGCTGACGCTCTATCACTTCGGCTCCTACGTCCTGTCCGTCGCCCCGGTCTCGGAAGGCCCCTACCTGACGCTCCTGCTGCTCTGCCTCCTGCTCTGGACCCGGACGATGGAGCATC
This sequence comes from Thermoanaerobaculia bacterium, assembly GCA_036277075.1. GTDB lineage: Bacteria > Acidobacteriota > Thermoanaerobaculia > Multivoradales > UBA5704 > DASUNQ01. The sequence goes on along the minus strand of DASUNQ010000151.1, from coordinate 17,021 downwards.
CGCTCGCGGCGCCGGATGCGGCCGGCGGCAAACGCCTCTGGGCGCCTCTCGTCCTGGGCCTCCTTCTCGGGCTCCTGGCGCTCACCCGTGCCGAGGGAGCGCTCATCGCGCTGCTCCTGGTGGGGATCGGCCTCTGGGGGTGGCTGCGCGGCCGGGCTACGCCCGTGCCGAGGCCTCGCCTGGCGCCCTGGGGGCTCGTGATCTTCGGGTGGCTGCTGGTCGTCGCCCCGTGGACGGCGCGCAACGCCCTGCGCCTCGCGGAGTTCAACGAGCGGCACGCCGGGCGCCTCGCCGAGCCCCTGCCCCTCGTCGTGCCGCTGACCCTCTACGGCCCGGTCGCGCTGGCGCTCGGCAACCACCCCGACTCCGACGGCACCTTCTCGCCGGCGCCGCTCACCGGCGCCGGCGGCGCGGCGCTCGACCTCGAGGACCCGCGGCACCTCGCCTTCGTGCTGCACGGGCACCGCATGGCCTGGCGCTGGGCGCGCGCGGCGCCCGGCGCGGCGGCGCGGCGGGTGCTCGCCAAGTGGCGGCTCTCGCTCGACGCCTGGCGGCTCGGCTGGACCCAGTGGAACTGGCCGTGGGGGCTCGCCGGCGTGCGCCGGCCGGTGGACGTCTTCGTGCCGACCTCCGGCGCGTCGCGGCTCGGGCTCTGGCTCGGGCCCGCGCTGGCGCTCCTCGGCCTCCTCGCCTGCCTGCGGGCCGGCGGCCCGCCGCGGCGCTGGGGGCTGTTGGTGCTTTTGCTGACGCTGCTCTGGGGCGTCGTGGTGGGGCTGAGCTTCGGCTACGTCCGGCAGGGGCTCCTGCTGCTGCCCTTCTGGTGGACGCTGGTCGCCGCCGCGGCGGCGGAGGGGTTGCGGCGCGCCGGCCGGTGGCGGCTGCCGCCTCGCCTTCTCGCGGCGGCCGCCGCGGCGCTGCTGCTGCTCGAGCTCCTGGGCGCCGCCGGCGACCGCAACTTCACGGCGACCGGCGCCGCCGTCTCCGCCGGCGGCACTCTCAACCGCGACGCGACGATCCACCTCGAGCCGTTGCCGCGGCGCTGACGATCAGAGCCGGCGCGAAGCTCTCGCGCCTAGCGCGAGGGCTGCGAGATCTCCTCGACGAGTTGCCCGACCTCCTCGTCGGAAACCGCGTGCGGGTGCAGCGCCAGGTCCGCCTGGGCCACCATGCCCACGACGCGGCCGCCCTCCACCACCGGAACCCGCCGCACCTGCCGCTCCGCCATCAGCCGCTCCACGCGCTCGACGTCGTCGTCCGGGCCGCAGCAGGCGGGATCCGCCGTCATCGCCTGGCTCACCGGCGTGTCGGGGCCGCGCCCCTCCGCCAGGACGCGGATCGCCAGATCGCGATCGGTCACCACCCCGACGACTCCGCGCGAGCCCTCTTCGACCACCGGGATGCTGCCGCAGTCGTTCTGCGCCATCAGGCGGGCCGCCTCACGCACAGTCTGCTCGGGGGTGCAGCAGGCGGGGTTCTCGGTCATGATCTCTCGCACTTTCATCACGCGCCACCTCCTCGCCGAGGCGAAGTGCAAGCCATGGACCAATCGCCGATCCGCGACGCACGGCCGGAGGACTTCGACCGCCTGCTCGCCATCGACCGCGCCGCCTTCCCGCCCGCGCTCGCCTACTCGCGTCGCGAGCTGGCGGCCTGGATGGGCGGGCGGGGCTGCCGCACGCTGGTGGCCGAGGAGGCGGGGGAAGTGGTGGGGTTCGTCCTCGCGTGTCTGGCGCGCCGGGGTCTCGCGCACCTCGTGACGCTCGACGTGGCGCCGGAGCGGCAGCGCGGCGGGCTGGGCGGGCGCCTGCTGGCGGCGGCCGAGGAGATGCTGTGGGCGGCGGGCGCCCGGGCGATCGAGCTCGAGACTCCCGTCGGCGAGGCCGGCGCGCGCGCCTTCTACGAGCGGCACGGCTACCGCGTGCTGCGCCGGCTGCCGCGCTACTACCGCCGCGCGCTCGACGCCTGGGCGATGGTCAAGGAGCGGGTCTAGCGAAGTCCTGCACCCAGACGACGGTCCAGCCCTCCGCGCCGCGGCCGGCGGCGAAGCCGACGCCGAGGTGCTCGTAGGAGCGGTGCAGGAGGTTCCGGCGGTGCGGCCGGCTGCGGTTCCAGCCGGCGAGCGCCTCCTCGACCGAAAGGGCGCCGCGCGCGATGTTCTCGCCCACCAGGGCGGCCGGCGGATAGCCGGCGGCGCGCACGCGCTCGCGCGGCCCGGTTCCCTCCGGCGACTCGTGGGCGTAGAAGGAGCGCGCCAGCATGTCCTCGGCGTGGCGCTGCGCCGCCGCGTTGAGCCGCGGGTCGAGCGCGAGCGGCGCCGCCCCCGCCGCGGCCCGCAGCGCGTTGACCCGCGCGAGCATCGCCGCGCACGCCGCGTCCCGGTCCGCCAGGCCCGCCGTCTGCCGCGTGAAGAAGTCGCGCTCGGGCCAGGCGAGGAGGAAGGTGTAGAGCGGCACGCCGCCCTGGTCGCTCACGCCGACGCCGAGGTGCGTGTAGTCGCCGTCGAGCGCCTGCGCCAGCACGCCGTCGGCGCCGCCGACGACGCGGCCGAAGTCCCCGCCGCCGCCGAGCGCCCAGCTCTCGCTCCAGCCGTGCGGCTCGTAGCCGGCGCGCTCCAGCCGTTGCCGGGTCCGGCGGAAGGCCTCGCGCAGCGCCGCCTCCTCGTAGGCGCGGGCGCCGCCGCGGGCGATCTCGTCGGCCCCCTGCTGCGCCACGCGCACGAGGCGGGCGTCCAGCTCCAGCGGCCGCAGCCCCGCCGCGGCGCGCTCCTGGTTGAGGTAGGCGAGGAGACCGTCGCGGACCGCGGCGGCGGGGTCGCCCGCGGCGCGTCCGGCGAGGAGGAGGAGGAGGAGGAGGAGGAAGGCGCCGGGCAGAGCGGCGGACGGCGTCATCGGTCCGGGGATACGGCCGCGCCCGGCTCAGTGGGCCAGGCCGCCGTCGAGCCCCGCGGCCTCGGCGTCGAGGAAGAGCAGCCGCCCGCCGGTGAACGAGGCGCCGCGCAGGGTCAGCGCCAGCACCTCGCCCAGCTCGCCGGCGACGTGCACCTCGAGCGTGTCGCGCACCTCCTGCGGCAGGTCCTCGAGGTCCGCCTCGTTGTCGCGCGGGATGAGCACGGTCTGGATCCCCGCCCGCACCGCGCCCAGCACCTTCTCCTTGACGCCGCCGATCGGCAGCACGCGGCCGGAGAGGGTGATCTCGCCGGTCATCGCGACGTCGTGCCGGGCCGGCCGCCCCGAGAGGACCGAGACCAGCGCCGTCGCCATGGTCACGCCGGCCGAGGGGCCGTCCTTGGGGATCGCCCCCGCGGGGACGTGGATGTGGATGTCGCGCTCGAAGGACTCGGGCGGGATGCCCAGCGCGTCGGCGTGCGAGCGGGCGTAGCTCCAGGCGGCGCGCGCCGACTCCTTCATCACGTCGCCGAGCTGGCCGGTCATCACCAGCTCCCCCTTGCCCTTCATCGTCGACGCCTCGACGAACATGATGTCGCCGCCGACCGGCGTGTAGTACATGCCGGTCGCGACCCCCACCTGGTCGGCGCCCGAGGCGCGCTCCGGGTGGACCTTGGGGCGGCCGAGAAGCACGCGCACGGCCTCGGCCTCGACGACCACCGGCGTCTCGGCGGCCGCCCGCTCCTCCTCGCTCCGCGACGCCACCTGCCGCGCCACCTTGCGGGCGATCCGCCCCATCTCGCGCTCGAGCTGCCGCACTCCGGCCTCGCGGGTGTAGCCCCCGATCACCTCGGCGACCGCGCCGTCGGTGATCGCCAGGCGCTCGGGCGAGAGGCCGTTCTCGGCGACCTGCCGCGGGATCAGGTAGCGGCGGGCGATCGCCAGCTTCTCGCGCTCGGTGTAGCCGGCGAACTGCACCACCTCCATGCGGTCGAGCAGCGGCCCCGGGATGTTCTGCAGGAAGTTGGCGGTGGCGATGAACAGCACCTCCGAGAGGTCGAAGGGCACCCCCAGGTAGTGGTCGGTGAAGGTGTCGTTCTGCGCCGGGTCGAGCACCTCGAGGAGCGCGCTCGCCGGGTCCCCCTGGAAGGAGACCCCGAGCTTGTCCACCTCGTCGAGGAGGAAGACCGGGTTGCGGGTGCCGGCCTGCTTCATCCCCTGGAGGATGCGCCCCGGCATCGCGCCGACGTAGGTGCGCCGGTGGCCGCGGATGTCGGCCTCGTCGCGCACGCCGCCGAGCGAGACCCGCACGTACTTCCGCCCCATGGCGCGGGCGATCGACTTGGCGACCGAGGTCTTGCCGACGCCCGGCGGGCCCTCGAAGAGGAGGATCGGCCCCTTGGCGCCGCGCTTGTCGTCCGGGTTGCCGGGCAGGGCGGCCTCCGCGTCCTCCTCGCCGTCCGCGGGCGGGGCTTCCTGCCGCGCCTGGTCGCGCAGCTGGCGCACGGCCAGGAACTCGAGCACCCGGTCCTTGACGTCGCCGAGGGCGTAGTGGTCCTCCTCGAGGATCGCCGCCGCGGCGCCGAGGTCCAGCTTCTCGTCGCTGCGCTCGCTCCAGGGCAGCTCGAGCACGGTCTCGAGGTAGGTGCGGATCACCTGCGACTCCATCCCCTCGCGCCCCATCCGCCCGAGGCGGCCGAGCTCGCGGTCCACCTCCTTGCGCACCGTCTCGGGGAGCTCGAGCGCGGCCAGCTTCTCTTGCAGCTCGTCGAGCTCGCCGCCGGCGTCGCCCTCGCCGAGCTCCTTCTGGATCGCCTTGAGCTGCTCGCGCAGGACGAACTCGCGCTGGCGGTCCCCCAGCTCCTCCTGCACCTTGCTCTTGATCTCCTCCTGGGCCTCGAGCACCGAGATCTGCCGCTCGACGTGCACCAGCACGCGGCGGAGGCGCTCCTCGACCGAGAGGGTCTCGAGCAGCATCTGCTTCTGCGCCGTCGGCAGCTCGGTGTAGGCCGCCACGAGATCGGCCAGGCGTCCGGGCTCGACGATGCCGGCGAGCACCTGCTGCACGACCTCCTCCGGCAGCCCCGAGCGGCGGCCCAGCTCGGCGGCGCGCGCCCGCGCCTCGCGCAGCAGGGCCAGGAAGGCCGGGTCGTCGCCGGCGAGCGGCGCCATCTCCTCGGCGTCGCGCACGACGGCCTGGAGGTAGCCCTCCTTCTCGCCGTCCTTCTGGGTGATGCGCATGGCGATGCCGCGGTGGTCGCCGTGGAGCAGGAGCTGGACGCTGCCGAGACCGCGCTGGAGCTGGCCGATGCGCGCCACCGTGCCGATGGTGTGGAGGTTCTCCGGCGTCACCTCCGGCCCCTCCAGGTTCTGGCGCTGCGACACGGCGAAGACCATGCGGTCGGGCGTGGCGAGCGCGGCCTCGATGGCCCGCAGGGTGCCGGGACGGCCGGCGTTGATCGGCGTCGTCACCCCCGGGAAGAGCACGAACTCGCGCAGCGGGAGGACGGGAAGGGTCTTGAGTGCGGTCATGGGCTCTCTTTCCTCGCGGTCCGCAGGGACCGGTACGGAAGAGAGAACGAAAGGGGCCGGGGGAGCCATTCCCCCGGGGGGTATCTCGGCGGGGCGAGCGCGGAGGCGGTCCGCGGGGGCTATCCTCGGCGTCATGGCCGCTCCGGCCGACCCTCACGCGGCGCAGCCCGTCGCCCGCGCCGGCGCCCCGCTGGAGCGCGCGGCGGGCGCCGTCGTCCTCCTCCACGGCCGCGGCGCCACGGCCGAGAGCATCCTGGCGCTGGCCGGCGAGCTCGACCGTCCCGACCTGGCGTACCTCGCGCCGCAGGCGGCCGGCTCCACCTGGTACCCCTACAGCTTTCTGGCGCCGCTGGCGGCCAACGAGCCCTGGCTCTCCTCGGCCCTCGCCGCCGTGGGCCGCGCGCTGGCGCTGGCGGCCGCCGCCGGGCACGGGGCCGGGCGGGTGGCGCTCGTCGGCTTCTCGCAGGGGGCCTGTCTCGCGCTCGAGCACGTGGCGCGCGCGCCACGGCGCTACGCCGGCGTCGCCGGCCTCTCCGGCGGGCTGATCGGTCCCGACGGCGCGCCGCGGCCGCTTCCGCCCGCCGGGGCCGAACGCCCTCTCGCCGGCACGCCGGTGTTCCTCGGCTGCGGCGTTCCCGACCCGCACATCCCGGCCGCGCGGGTCGAGGAGACCGCCGGAGTGCTCGAGGCGCTCGGCGGCGCGGTGACGATGCGCCTCTACCCCGGCCTCGGCCATACGGTGAACGCGGACGAGCTCGCGCACGTCCGCCGCCTCCTTCCCTGAAAGACGAAGGGCCGGGGATCGCCCCGGCCCTCGCCGTACACACATCGCTGGGCCGCGGCCCTACCGTTCCAGCCGCACCTCGAGGTTCGAGTACTGCGAGCCGTAGGCGGGGAAGTAGGCGCTGTGCGCCACGCCCGGCAGGCCGAAGTCGATCCGCACCCGGTAATTGCCGAAGGCGCGCAGGTCGGCGTTGGTCATCTTGCCGCCGATCTGGTGGACGACCTGGCCGTTCTGCGAGAACTGCGCGACCACCTTGCGCGCCGGGACGTCGTAGATCGTCCGCACGTGGTAGCGCGAGTTCTCGCGCCAGCCGAAGCTCTCCTTGGTCTGCCGTTCACGCCCCAGGTCGAGGATCGTCTTGGTCGGCGCGCCCTTGACCAGGATGCCGTAGTAGAGCGTCTTGTCGTTGCGCTTCAAGCTGGTGATGCCGTGGTACCAGATGCTCTGCCAGCGCCCGAGGTCGAGGTCGAAGTCGACGATCAGCTTCTTGTACTTGACGTCGAGATCCAGCGGCAGCTCGTAGGCCTTGTAGGAGTCCACCTTGCGCACGTCGAGGAAGACGCCGGGGGCCCAGATCACGGTGCCGGCGGGCTGCGCGCCCGGGGCCGCGGGCGGGATGGCCGGCGGGGTGCCCGGCGGGTTGCCCGGCGTGTTGCTCGGCGGCGTCTCGCCGGGCGGCGGGCCCGGAGGCTCGGGCGCCTTGCCGGGACGGCCGCTCCCGTCGTCCGGCCGCCCCGGCTGGGCCATGTCGAGCAGGCGTCCGGAGGGGCCGACGAAGACCGCCTGGCTGCCGTCCGCCGAGAGCTGCGTCGCATAGAGGTAGAACGGCCGGTCGCAGGTGGCCTCGATGCGCGCGTCGGGCACGCCGGTCGCTCCCAGCGCCGCGAGGGTCCTCTGGAGCTGCCGGTGGCTCAGCGCGGCCACCGCGACGGTCGCCGCGCGGCCGAGCCGCGCGCCGCTCGGCCGGTACGCCTCGACCGTGCAGGTGCCCTGCTTCCACGCCAGGTTGAGCAGGCCGACGCTGGCGACGCGGCCGGCGGGGGCGCCCCCGAGTCCCTGCAGGTGCGCCGTGCGGCCGGCGGGCACCCAGTTCTCCGAAGTGACCACCGGCACCGGCGTGCTCGACAGCACCTTGCCGCCGGCGCCGATGGCGTCGAGGCGGGCGCGCATCACGAGCTGCGGCGCGCCGTTGATCTCCAGCATGCCGTAGCCGCCCAGCGGGGCGACGTTGGTGAGCAGGAGCGATCCCTTGGCCGGGACGATGGCGGCGCCGGTCAGCGGCCGCCGCGTGCCGTTGGTGTCCGAGGCGATGAACGCGGTGGTGAAGCGCCGCGGGACGTCGGACGGGTTGCTCACCCAGACGCCGGTCCTGTAGGTGACCTTGCCGACCACCAGGTGCGTGGCGCCGGGGACGTAGACGGTGCCGGCGAGCGCCGGGAGCGGGGCGAGCAGGGCGAGCAGCAGAGGGAGCGCGAGTCTTCTCACGGAACTGGAGACCTCCAACGACGGACGACTGAAGACGACCTCCGGAACGGCGGCGCGACGCCGCAACTCTGGAGGGGCGAGCGAGTTGTGGGCCGATGATAGCGCAGAACGAATATCCTCACCACCCGCCGTTCTGGCACCCCCCTTGCGTTCCCCGGCGGCGACGCCGGGCGGCCGCAGACGCCGTGCTAGGCTCCGGCGCCGCTTCGGGGCACGAGAGAGAAAGGGGCGCGAGCGCATGCCGAAGGACCCCGCCACGGAGCTCGCCTCGCCCGCCGCCGCCGGCTCGCGCGTCCCCGGGCCCCCCCACGAGCGCGGCTTCTTCGGTCATCCCCGCGGCCTCGCCACCCTCTTCTTCACCGAGATGTGGGAGCGCTTCTCCTACTACGGGATGCGCGCCATCCTCATCCTCTACCTGACCGCCGCGGTGGCCGAGGGCGGGCTCGGCATGGACGTCGGGCGGGCGGGGGCGATCTACGGCCTCTACACCGCCTTCGTCTACCTGACGGCGCTGCCCGGCGGCTGGATCGCCGATCGTCTGATCGGGCAGCGGCGGGCCGTCCTGGTGGGCGGCATCGTCATCGCGTTAGGACACTTCAGCCTCGCGGTCGAGAACATGGCGTGCTTCTACCTCGGGCTGGTGCTGATCGTCGTCGGCACCGGGCTGCTCAAGCCCAACGTCAGCACGATGGTCGGCGAGCTCTACCCGGAAGGGGGGGCCCGCCGCGACGCCGGCTTCTCGATCTTCTACATGGGGATCAACACCGGGGCCTTCGTCGGGCCGCTCGTCGTCGGCCTCCTCGGCGAGCGCTTCGACTGGCACCTGGGCTTCGCGGCGGCCGGGATCGGCATGGTCCTCGGGCTCGTCCAGTACGTCCTCGGCGGGCGCCTGCTCGGCCAGGCCGGGCTCCAGCCCGACCGGTCGAAGGGCGGCGCGGCCGCCGGGCGCGGGCTGGCGCTCGGCGTCGCCGGCGCGGTGCTCGCGGTCGTCATCGCCGGGGCGCTCCATCACGGCGGCTTCTTCCGCATCACCGCCGAGGGGCTGGCCAACGCGACCGGCATCCTGATCGCCGCGATCGCGGTCCTCTACTTCCTGGTCCTCTTCCTCTCCCGCGATCTCGACCGCGGCGAGAAGGGGCGGGTGGCGGTCATCGGCATCCTCTTCCTCGCCGCCGCCGCCTTCTGGGCCGGCTTCGAGCAGGCGGGCTCGTCGTTCAACCTCTTCGCCGAGCGCTTCACCGACCTCGACGTCTTCGGCTGGGAGATGCCGGCCTCCTGGTTCCAGTCGGTCAACTCGCTGTTCATCATCTTCGGCACGGCCGCCTTCTTCGCCTGGCTCTGGGTGGCCCTGGCGGCGCGGCGGCGCGAGCCCTCGACGCCGATGAAGTTCGCGTGGGGCCTGGTCTTCCTCGGCCTCGGCTTCCTGGTGATGGTCGCCGCGGCGGGCGTCGCCGCGACGGGCGTCAAGGTGAGCCCCTGGTGGCTGGTCCTGACCTATTTCCTGCACACGGTCGGGGAGCTGGCCCTCTCGCCGGTCGGGCTCTCGACGGTCACCAAGCTCGCGCCGCACCGCAAGGTGGGGCAGATGATGGGGGTGTGGTTCATGGGCTCGGCCCTGGGCAACCTGATCGCCGGCCAGGTGGCCGGCCTCTTCGAGGCGATGCCGCTGCCGCGCCTCTTCGGGATCATGACCGCCGTCTCGATCGGCCTGGGGCTGCTGCTGGCGGCCCTCTCGCGTCCGATCCGGCGGCTGATGGGCGGAGTGCAGTGACCGCCGAGGAGAACACCGCATGAGCACGACCGCGGCCGCCGCGGCGGCGCACCCCGTCGAGCGGATGGAGCGCCACCCGAAGGGCCTCTACGTCCTCTTCTTCACCGAGATGTGGGAGCGCTTCAGCTTCTACACCGTGGCGGCGATGTACGTCCTCTACGTCCAGGACCCGGCGCAAGGGTTCGCCTGGACCCAGGACCGCGCCACGTCGGTCTACTCGACCTACATCGCGTTCGTGTACCTCAGTCCGCTCTTCGGTGGACTGATCGCCGATCTCAAACTGGGGTATCGGCGGTCGGTCATGTTGGGCGGCTTCTTCTTCATGGCGGGCCACGCGCTCCTGGCCTTCCGCTCCGAGCCGATCATGTACGCGGCGCTGACCTGCCTGGTCATCGGCAACGGCTTCTTCAAGCCCAACGTCTCGGCGATGGTCGGCAACCTCTACCCCGAGGGGAGCCACCTCAAGGACCGCGCCTACAACATCTTCTACATGGGGATCAACGTCGGCGCGGCGCTGGCGCCGATCGTGGCCGAGTTCATGAGCCGGAGCTTCGGCTTCCACCCCGCCTTCTTCATGGGCGCGCTGGGGATGGTCATCTCGGTGACCATCCTCTGGGTCTTCCGCCGGCACGTGATGCACGCCGACCGCCGGCCGGCCAAGGCGCCGGTCTCGGCCGCCGCGGTCGCCGTCGACGCGCCGCCGCCCGGGGTGAGCGGCCAGGAGCCGCGGCCGATCGACGCGGTCCCCGACTGGAAGCGGGTCAGCGCGCTGATCGTCATCTTCCTCATCGTCATCGTCTTCTGGATGGTCTTCCACCAGAACAGCATCACCCTGACCTACTGGGCCAACGACAACACCGACTGGAACGTCACCGGCGTCATCTCCAACGCCATCAACCCGATCTGGGTGCTGCTGCTGACCTTCCCGCTGGTCGGCCTCTGGTCGTGGCTCGACCGCCGCGGCCGGGAGCCCTCGACGCCGACCAAGATGATGTTCGGCATGTGCCTCACCGGCCTCTCCTTCTACCTCATGTACTTCGCCGGCAAGGCGGGCGGCGACTTTGGCAAGGTCTCCCCCTTGTGGCTGATCTCGGCCTACGCGATCCTGACCGCCGGCGAGCTGATGCTCTCGCCGATGGGGCTGTCGCTGGTCTCCAAGGTGGCGCCCATCCGCTGGCGCGGCATCATGATGGGCGGCTGGTTCGTGGCCACCGCGATCGGCAACAAGCTGACCGCGATCGGCGTCTTCTGGGACGACTGGCTGCACTCCACCTTCTTCGCCGTCCTCGGCACCTGCGCCATCGTCATGGCGCTCGTGCTGCTGGTGCTGCTCAAGCCGCTCAAGAAGGCGATGCCGGGGGTCTAGCGGCGCGCATCCTCACAGGGGCTCGGCGATGAAGCGGTAGCCGATCCAGGGCTCGGTGACGAGGTAGCGCGGGTTCGAGGCGTCGGGCTCGAGCTTCCGCCGCAGCGAGGCGACGTGGACGCGCACCGTGTCCTTCGAGGTGGCCGGCGCGCCGCGCCAGACGCGGTCGATGATCTGGTTGAAGAAGAGCGGCTTGCCGGCGTGGGTGGCGAAGAGCTCGAGCAGCGCGAACTCCGTCGGGGTGAGCTTCACCTCCCGCCCACCCTGCACCACCCGCCGGCGCTGGAGGTCCACCGTCAGATCGGGGAAGCGCAGCTCGTCGGGCGGAGCGGTGCGCCGGAGCTGGGCGCGCAGGCGGGCGAGCAGCTCGGGCAGCGACGGCGGCTTGACCACGTAGTCGTCGGCGCCGAGGTCGAGGGCGCGGATCTTGTCCGACTCGCCGCCGCGCACCGACAGCACCACGATCGGAACCCGCTGCCGGCGCCGCACCTGGGCGATCAGCTCGAAGCCGTCCACCGCCGGCATCGCCAGGTCGGTGAGGACCAGGTCCGGCTGCAGGTCCAGGAGGTCGAGCGCCTGCCGGCCGTCCCCCGCCTCCAGCGTCTCGTACCCCTCCAGCCGCAGCTCGGCCGTGAGCAGGCCGCGGATCGCCGCGTCGTCGTCGACGACGAGGACCGTCCGGCCGCGCCCGCTCACGGCCCGGCGCGGGCGAGTCGTGCCAGGCGCCGGGAAGAAGTCTGCAACGACCGGCCAAGCCGTAGGTTCGCCGCCATGGCTGTTCCGGAGGCAGTCTACGCGACCACCGGCGGCGCCTCCCTGCCGCCGCTCAGCGGCGCCCGTTCGAAACGCCTCCGAGCGCGCCAAACTGGCGTGCGAGGGCCGCGGAATCGAGTGCGGAGCCGCCGCAATGGATTGCGGAGCCGGCGCAATCGAATGCGGAGCCGCCGCAGGGCATTGCGGAGCCGGCGCAGGGCATTGCGGAGCCGGCGCAATGGAATTCGGGGCCGCCGCAATCGAATGCGGGGTCGCCGCAAAGCAATGCGGAGCCGCCGCCTTGGAATGCGGAACGACCGCACTCGAATGCCGGGCCGCCGCAGGCCAGGAGCAGGTGGGGGCGGCTCGCCAGGAGCTCCTGGATGCGCTCGGCGGTTCGGAAGCGGCCTCTCTCACGGCTCGCCGCCCGTCGTGATCGCCGCCGCCGGCAGGTCGAGGTGTGCCACCGCCCCGCCGCCGGCGCGGTTGGCGAGGGTCACCGTCCCCTGGATGGCCTGCGCCAGCCCTTGCGCGATCTCGAGCCCCAGGCCGCGGCGCGCGTCGGCGCCGGGCTCGACCGCGGTCTCCGGCCGGTCCGGGGACCCCAGCAGCGGGATGCCCGGCCCCTGGTCGAGGATCTCCAGCCGCACGCGCCGCTCGTCGGTCGGGTGGCGCCGGGCGCGGAGCGTCACCGGCTCGCCCGGCGGGGACGCCCGGTGCGCGTTCTCGACCAGGTTGACGACGACTTCCAGGGCCAGCGCCGGGTCCACCTCCAGGTCGGGGCAGTCGGGATCGACGCGGACCTCGATCGGCCGCGCGCGGGCGATGAGCGACAGGCTCTCGCGCGCCGCCCGGAAGAGGTCGGCCGGCGGCGTCGGCTCGAGCGAGGGGACGACGGCTCCGGCGTCGAGGCGCGCCATGGCGAGAAGCCCCTGGATGCGCCGCCGCAGCCGGTCCGCCTCCCCCTCGAGCGCCTCGACGAGGGGCAGGGTCGCGGGGGTCGCCTGCCGCCGCAGCTGCCCCGTCTGGAGGGCGATGGCGGTGAGCGGCGTCGTCAGGTCGTGCGAGACGGCGCGCAGGAGCGAGGTCTTGAGCGCGTCGCTCTCGCGCAGCGCCTCCAGGTGGGCCTGCTCGCGGAAGGTCCGCTCGCGCTCCACCGCCAGGGCGAGGAGAGCGCTGACGCTCTCGAGCGCGCCGGTCGCGGCCTCCGTGCCGCGGGCCACGAAGACGCCGCTCGCGCGCCCGCCGATGAGCAGGGGGAGGTAAACGTCGCGGCCGACTGACCCGAATGGGGCCGGGAACTCGAAGGCCCGGCGGTGCCGCGCGGGAGCGGCCACGAGGTCCTCGATCGCCCCCGGCGTCGGCCCGCTCCAGGAAACGACCCGCTGGCGGTAGGGGCTGCCCTCGAAGAGGACGAGACCGCCGCCGCGGGCGCCGCTCGCCGCGAGCGCGCGCTCGGCGGCCTCCGCCAGGCCGCCGGTGCGGAAGAGCTCGACGCTCAGGCGATAGAGCGCCTCGACCTCCCGGCGCCGGGCCTCCGCCGCCGCCGCGTCGCGGCGCGCGCGCGCCACCAGCCGCCCGGCGAGGATCGAGGCGACGAGGAAGCAGCCGAGGGCGACCCAGTTCTCGGGGTGCTCGACGCTCCAGGTGTGGAGCGGCGGCAGGAAGAAGAAGTTGAGGCAGGCGGTCGCCAGGACGCTCGCCGCCACCCCCGCCGCGACGCCGCGCCACGCCGCCAGGAAGAGCACCAGCGTGAACAGCAGCAGGGCGACGGTCGTGGGGTTGGCGGCGGCGAGGGCGCCCGCGGCGGTGGCGAGGGCGACGGCCCCGCCGGCGATCGCGAGCTCGCGCACGAGCCGGAGGAGCCGCCGCCGCATCTTCCGAGATCCTTTCGCGCCCGCTCCGGACTTCTTTAGCCCTCCGGCCCTAGGTTGGGCGCCATGAGCGACGTCGCCTTGGGAGCCCACGCGGGCGGCGGGGAGGCCGCGGGCTCGCGGCGCCTCGCCCTCCTCTGCCTGACCGCCATCGGCGTCGTCTACGGCGACATCGGGACCAGCCCGCTCTACGCCGTCCGCGAGTGCTTCTTCGGCCCGCACGCGCTGCCGGTGACGCGCGCCAACGTCCTCGGCATCCTCTCGCTGATCGTCTGGACGCTGATCATCGTGGTCACGGTCAAGTACCAAGTCTACGTCCTGCGCGCCGACAACCAGGGGGAGGGGGGCATTCTCGCCCTGATGGCGCTCGCCACGCGGACCGAGCACCGGCGGCAGCTGGTCCTCGTCGGGCTCGGCCTCTTCGGCGCCGCGCTCCTCTACGGCGACGGCATGATCACGCCGGCGATCTCGGTGCTCTCGGCGATCGAGGGGCTCGAGGTGGCGACCCCCCGCTTCGCCCCCTACGTCGTGCCGATCACGATCGCGGTCCTCGTCCTCCTCTTCCTCCCCCAGCGCCGCGGCACCGGCAAGGTCGGTCTCGTCTTCGCCCCCGTCATCGTCCTCTGGTTCGTGACCCTCGCGGCGCTGGGGCTGGCCGGGATCGCGCGCGCGCCGGAGGTCCTCGCCGCCGTCAATCCGCTCCACGCCGTGCGCTTCTTCGCCCACAACGGCGCCGCCGGCTATCTGGTCTTGGGCGCCGTCTTCCTGGTCGCCACCGGCGGCGAGGCGCTCTACGCCGACCTCGGGCACTTCGGCAGGAAGCCGATCCAGATCGGCTGGTACGCGCTGGTCGCGCCGGCGCTGCTGCTCAACTACTTCGGCCAGGGGGCGCTGCTGCTGCGCGACCCCGCGGCGGCGCACAACCCGTTCTACCGGCTGGCGCCCGAGTGGGGCCTCTATCCGCTCGTCGTCCTCGCCACGCTGGCGACCGCGATCGCCTCGCAGGCGGTGATCTCGGGGGTCTACTCGCTCACCCGGCAGGCCGTCCAGCTCGGCTACGCCCCGCGGATGGAGATCGTCCACACCTCGGCCGAGGAGATCGGCCAGATCTACGTGCCGCTCGCCAACTGGGGGCTCATGGTATCGACGATCCTCCTCGTCCTCGCCTTCCGCACCTCGGGCAACCTGGCCGCCGCCTACGGCGTGGCGGTGACGACGACGATGATCATCACGACACTGCTGGCCGCGTTCGTGGCGCGGAGCCTCTGGAGGTGGAAGCTCCGGCTGGTGGCGGCGATCACCGCGCTGTTCCTGGTGGTGGACGTCGCCTTCTTCGGCGCCAACATCGTCAAGGTGGCGCAGGGGGGGTGGTTCCCGCTCGCCGTGGCGGCGGCCATCTTCCTCGTCTTCGCGAGCTGGCGGCGCGGGCGCAACGCCCTCTCGGCGCGGCTGGCCGAGGCCTCGCTGCCGCCCGAGCGGCTCATCGAGGATCTCGCCCGCCGCGAGGTGCGCCGCGTGCCGGGGACCGCGGTCTTCCTGACCGGCCAGGCGACGGGAACGCCCGCCGCCCTGCTGCACAACCTCAAGCACAACAAGGTGGTGCACGAGCGGAACGTCTTCCTGACCCTGCGCACCGAGCAGGTCCCGCACGTCCCCGAGGCGGGGCGCGTCGCGGTCGAGGAGCTCGGCCACGGCTTCTGGCGCGTCGTCGCCCGCTACGGGTTCATGGAGGACCCGCACGTGCCCTCCCTCCTCCGCGGCCTCGCCGGGCGAGGGCTCGCCATCGACCCCGCCCAGGCCACCTACCTCCTCAGCCGCAACACCGTCCTCTCCCGGCGCAAGGGGCTCCTCGGCCGCTGGCTCGACGCGGTGTTCGTCTTCATGGCCCGCAACGCCCAGGTGCCGGCGCGCTTCTTCCGCCTGCCGCCGAACCGCGTCATCGAGATCGGCCTGCAGGTCGAGATCTGAGGGCCAGGAGCCCGTCGCGCTGGTCGCGCGACGGACGGCACTCCTGGCGATTGATCGGAGCCCGGCGCGAAAGCCTTCGCGCCTAGAGCCGGATCTGCATCCCCAGCTCGACCACCCGGTTGGGCGGGATGCGGAAGAAGTCGGTGGGCCGCAGGGAGTTCCGCGCCATCAGCCAGAAGAGGCGCTCGCGCCAGACCGCCATGCCGCGCTTGCGGCTGGGGATCAGGGTCTCGCGCGAGAGGAAGAAGGTCGTCTGCATGGGCTGGAGGTCCAGCCCCTTGTCGCGCGCCCGCTCGACGACGTCCGGCACGCCCGGGTGCTGCAGGAAGCCGTAGCGCGCGCAGAGCCGGTAGAAGCCCTTGCCCAGCTCCGTCACCTCGACGCGGTCCTCAGGGTCCACGGCGGGCACCTCCTCCGTCAGCAGGGTCAGCAGCACCACCCGCTCGTGCAGCACCTTGTTGTGCTTGAGGTTGTGGAGGAGCGCGGCGGGGGTGGCCTGGGGGTCGCGCGACATGAAGACGGCGGTGCCCGGCACCCGCGGCGGCGAGCCGGGCTGGATCGTCTCGACGAACTTCTCGAACGGCACGGCGCCGCGCGCCAGGCGCTCGGCGAGGAGCTGGCGCCCCCGCTTCCAGGTCGACATCAGGGTGTAGACCGAGAGCCCCACCGCCAGCGGGAACCAGCCGCCGTCGGCGATCTTGAGCACGTTGGCGCAGACGAAGGCGAGGTCGATGACGAGGAAGACGAGGAAGAGCGGCAGGGCGGCGCGCCGCCGCAGCCCCCAGTGGCTGCGGGCGATGGCGTAGGCGAGGTTGGTGGTGATGACCATCGCCAGCGTCACCGCGATGCCGTAGGCGGCGGCGAGGCGCGTCGACTCGCGGAAGCCGAGCACCAGGCCGATGCTGGCGATCATCAGCAGCCAGTTGACCGCCGGGATGTAGATCTGCCCGATCTCCTCCTCGGAGGTGTGGACGATCGACAGGCGCGGCGTGAAGCCGAGCTGCACCGCCTGCCTGGTGAGCGAGAAGGCGCCCGAGATGAGGGCCTGCGAGGCGATCACCGCCGCCGCCGTGGCGAGCGCCACCAGCGGGTAGAGCGCCCAGGCGGGCGCCATGCGGTAGAAGGGGTTGTCGGCGGCCGCCGGCTGTTGCACCAGGAGCGCCCCCTGGCCGAGGTAGTTGAGCACCAGCGCCGGCAGCACCAGGACGAACCAGGCGACGCGGATCGGCCGCCGGCCGAAGTGCCCCATGTCGGCGTAGAGCGCCTCGGCGCCGGTCACCACCAGGAAGACGGCGCCGAGCGTGAAGAAGGCGTGCAGGCCGTTGTCGAGGAAGAAGCGCACGGCGTAGGTCGGAGCGAGGGCGACGAGGACGTGCGGGTCGCGCAGCAGCCAGGACAGCCCGAGCCCGCCGATGGTCAGGAACCAGAGGATCATCACCGGCCCGAAGACGGCGCCGATGCCGGCGGTGCCGCGGCGCTGCGCCGCGAAGAGCGCCACGAGGACGGCGATCGTGATCGGCACGACGTAGGGCACGAAAACCGGCGTGGCGAGCTTGAGCCCCTCGACCGCCGAGAGCACCGAGATCGCGGGCGTGATCATCCC
>DASUNQ010000150.1:0-6308 GCA_036277075.1 Thermoanaerobaculia bacterium | reverse complement strand
CGCCTCGCCGAGCGCGCCGGCGTAGGCCTCCGGGTCGGCGACGGCGCAGAAGACCCCCGCCTCGCCGATCACCTCGCGCCGCACCGCGTCGTCGGGCGCCACGCAGGGGAGACCGCAGGCCATCGCTTCGAGGTACGCCAGACCGAAGGACTCCGTGAGCGAAGGCATCGTAAAGCAATCGGCGGCGGCGTACCAGGCGGGCATCGCGGCGCGCGGCACGGCGGCGCGCAGGTAGCGGCCGGGGCCCAGCCGGCGCGCGGCGAGGGCGTCGAGCGCCGGCGCCGCCGGGCCTTCGCCGAGGACGGCGAGGCCCCCTTCCGGCAGCCGCGCTACCGCCTCGACCGCCAGCTCGAAGCGCTTGTGGGAGTCGACCGCGCCGGCGGCGAGGACCAGCGGGCGGGGCAAGGAGGCCGCGGCCCCGGCCTTCGGGAGCCCCGGACGGAACTGCTGGAGATCGACGCCATGCGGGATGACGGCGATGCGCGCCCGCGGCGCCCGCGCGCGGATCATCTCGGCCGCGGCCTGGGTGAAGGTGACGACGCGATCCGGTCCTTGGCGCGCGAAGGCGCCCTCCCACTTGGGATCGATGCCATGGGCGATGTCCACGAACGGCACGCCGCGTAGGCGCCTGAGCAGGCGCGCCACCCAGGCGCCCGCGAGCCCTCCTTCCATCACCACGACGTCGAAGCCGCCACGGAAGAGACTGGGTAAGGAGGAAAGAGCGGCGGTGCCCCACTCGAGGTGGAGCGGATCGAGGAAGAGGGTGTCGAGCGCCTTCTTACCCAGCCGCGTCTTCCCGTACAGGGCGTTCACCAGACGGTTGTCGCGCGGCAGCGCGCGGACGCGCACGTGGGGGAGAGGGACGTCGCCGCGGCAGAAGAGCACCGGCTCGACGCCGTGCCGCGCCGCGAGCTCAGCGGCGAGCTCGACGACGAAGGCCTCCGCGCCGCGCTCCACCACGCCGATCCCCGGCATCACGAAGGCGATTCTCACGCGCCCTCCGCGGCCGCCGCCGGCCCGCGGAACAGCCGCCGCAGCGGCCCGGCAAAGCGGGCCGCCAGGACCACCCCGGCGATGGCCGCCGCCGCGGCGGAGGCGCCGAGGCGCGCCCAGGAGCCGTCCGGGAAGGCCCAGGCCGCGGCCAGGAAGAGCGGCAGCGGCAGCAGGTAGACGAGGAGGAGGTCGCCGGTGAGTCGCCAGAAGATCGGCCCGCAGGCGCGCCGCACGCGCCAGGCCATGAGCAGGTTGCCGAGCAGGAGATAGTTGGCCCAGGCCATGCCGCGCGCGCCGAGCGCCGAGGTCAGCAGCGCGCCGAAGGCGACGAGCGAGACGAGGTTGAGCGCGACGACCGCGAGCCAGGCCCGGTCCTCCCCTTCGACCTTCAGCAGCTCGCCGCCCAGCCGCGAGTAGGGATCGGTGAGCGGCACGAAGCAGAGGATGCGCAGCAGCGGCACCGCCGGCCGCCAGTTCTCGCCGATCAGGATGCGGAGCAGCACCAGCTCGGCGTTGAAGAACAGGAAGTAGGCGGCGAGGGTCTCGAGGGCGAGGATCGAGACCGTGCCGTAGCGGTAGGCGCCGAGGTAGCGGGGGCGGTCGCCGCGGTACTCGACGAGCGCCGGGTAGAGCACGCGCGCCACCGCCGGCAGCACCAGCTCCTGGAGGCGGAAGCCCCAGTCGCGCGCCTTCCCGTACTGGCCGACGACGTAGGCGCCGCCGCCGAAGGCGCCGAGGACGAAGCGCGCCACGTACGGCACCGGCAGGGCGAGGAGCGCGATGGCGAAGAGCAGCACGCTGCGGCGCACCAGCGCGAGCGCCCGGCCGGGTTCGCGCGCCAGCGGCATCCGCCCCCAGGCGCGCCACCAGAGGAGGGCGGCGAAGAGCGCGCCGCTCGCGAGCTGCCCCCAGACCAGCGCCCACACCCCCCAGCCCTGGGCCGCCAGCGCGATCCCGACGGCGGCGAAGGCGAGCCCGCGCAGGATCTCCGGGCCCACCAGGCGTCCCACCTCGAGCCGCCGCTCGAAGAAGACCTTGGGAACGACCGCGAGGCCGTCGAGCAGCACGAACAGCGAGTAGAGGCGCAGCACCGCCGGCAGGCCGGGATCGAGCGGCGCGAAGAGCGGCGCGCCGAGGGCGAGGGCGGCGGTGAGGAGGAGCGACGAGCTCGCGATCCAGACGCAGGCGGCGCCGTAGGACGGCCGTTCGTCGCGCACCAGCTGATAGGGGAGGCCGAGGTCGCGGAAGATCCCGGCGACGACGACGATGCCGAGCGCGAGATCGAAGAGGCCGTGCCCCGCCGGCAGGATGAGGCGGGCGAGCGCGAGGTCGGCAGCGGCGCGGATCGCCACCCGGCCGAGCTGGCTGCCGTAGGCGGCGAGGGTCGAGGCGAGGAGGCGTCGCTCGGTGCTCGCGCCGGCGAGCGGCTCGTTCACGGCCAGGACTCCAGGACCGCGCGGTACCAGGCGCGCCGGAAGGCGACGACGGCGGGGAGCGCGCGGAGCGCGGGGAGGAGTGACGGGTGGCGGAGGAAGAGGGCGAGCGAGGAGGCGAGGGCGTTGACCGGCGCCGCCCGCGCCAGCCGCTCGCGGCTGCGCCAGGTGGGACCGGTGCCGAAGGCCTCGGGGTGGCGCGCGCGGAAGCGGTGGAAGTGCGCGCCGTACCAGGCGGCGTGCGCCTCGAGCTCGGCGCGGCTCGCCCGCACCGCCGCGTGCTCCACCCGCGCCGCCGGCACGAACGCCGTCGCCAGCCCGGCGCGCCGGGCGCGCAGCACCCAGTCGTGGTCCTCGCTCGTCGTCAACCCCTCGTCGAACGGCCCCACGGCCTCCCAGGCCGCGCGCGTGCAGGCGAGGTTGAGACTCCCGAGCGGCCGCCGCGTGTCGTCCTCCGCCGGCCGGTCGGGTAGCAGCTCGTGGAACGAGGCGATGTTGTCGGCCAGCGCCCACCGGCTGCCGCCGCGCGGAAACACCACGGCCCCGCCGGCCACCGGCACTCGCTCGAGCGCCGAGTCGAGCGCCGCGAGCCACCCCGGCAGCGGCCGGCAGTCCGCGTCGACGAAAAAGATCCGCTCCCCCCGCGCCTCCGCCACCCCCAAATTCCGGGCCGCGGCCGGCACCATAGGTCGCGCCGTCTCCAGGAACCGCACCCTCCCGTCCCGCGGCACCAACCCATGCGCATCCCGCCCCACGACGACCACCTCCACGTCGCTCCCTTGTGCGCGCAGCCCCTCCAACGTCCCACTCACGTAGGGCGAATCCAGGCAAGGGACGATGACGCTACGAGTCATGGGGTGGGGGAGGGAGCGTCGGGGAGCTTCCGGCGGGAAGCTCGGAGCGCGCGCCGGCAACCCCCACCGCAGCCCGCGAGCGCCGATGCGCGCAGCGGAGTGCAGGCGCGGGCCTCGGATCCCGCAGGGCAACAAGCCCGCGCCGGTTCCCGCCGGAAGCTTCCCGACGCTCCGGGGGCCTGACCCTTGTCCGCGTGCGCGCCGCTCCCAGCGGGCCTATCCCCTGACCCGCCGCTGCCGGATCGTCCGCGCCCAGTGCTGCGGCCGCAGCGCCTTGAGCTTGCCGATCCGCTCCTCGGCCACCCGCTCCGCCGCCACGTGCGTCGCCACCCGCTCCCCGCGCGCGATCTCGAACACCCGCATCAGATTGATGTAGATCCCGCGCGTCATTCGCATCGCCCGCTCCCGGTTGTACCCGGTCAGCTCGTTGTAGACGTTGATCAGCCCCCCGGCGTTGATCACGAAGTCCGGGGCATAGAGGATGCCGCGCTCGTGCAGCAGCCGCCCGTCGCGCGCCTCGTCCGCGAGCTGATTGTTGGCGCCGCCGGCGACGATCTGGCAGCGCAGCCGCGGGATCGTCTCCTCGTTGAGCACCGCCCCCAGCGCGCAGGGCGAGAGCACGTCGCACTCGACCTCCAGGATCTCCTCGGCTGAGACCGGCTCCACCCCCTGCTCCACGCGCGCCCGCGCCACCCGCTCGGAATCGATGTCCGAGCCGAAGACCTTCGCCCCCTCGTCGCGCAGGTAGCGCGCCAAGTGCGAGCCGACGTTGCCCAGCCCCTGCACCGCCACCGCGCGCCCGGCGAGCGACGCGTTCCCCCACTGGCGCTGCGCCGCCGCCTTGATGCCCTGCAGGACGCCGTAGGCCGTCACCGGCGACGGGTCGCCGCCGCCGCCGTGGGCCGGCGAGACCCCGGTCACCCAGCGCGTCTCCGAGAGGATCAGCTCCATGTCCTCGGTGTCGGTCCCCACGTCCTCGGCCGTGATGTAGAGCCCGCCGAGCGACTCCACGTACTGGCCGAAGGCGCGGAAGAGGGCTTCCGATTTGTCCTTCTTCGGGTCGGCCAGGATGACCGCCTTGCCGCCGCCGAGGTTGATGCCGGCGGCCGCCGCCTTGTAGGTCATGCCGCGCGAGAGGCGCAAGACGTCGATCAGCGCCTCGTCCAGCGAGGCGTAGGGCCACATCCGCACCCCGCCGAGGCCCGGACCCAGCACCGTCGAGTGCACCGCGATGATCGCCTGCAGGCCGACGTCCGGGTTGGAGCAGAAGAGGATCCGCTCGTGCCCCATCTCGGCCATCTGTTGGAAGAGTTCCATCGACGGGCTCCCTGGCGAGGATGCGCGGATCTTACAGCCCGCTAGGCGAGCGGCGCCGGCGCCTCCGCGGCGCCGCCGCCGAGCTCGGTGAGGAGCATCGCGGCGACGACCAGCGCGCCGCCCAGCAGGAGCGCGCCGCTCCAGCGCTCGGCGCCAAGCAGGATCGAGGCGAGCGCGGCGAAGACCGGCTCGAGGGTCAGGATGACGCCGGTCTCGATCGCGTCGAGGTGGCGCTGGGCGTAGAACTGCCCGAGGAACGCGAGGGCCGTGCAGAAGACGCCGGTGATTAGGACGGCGGGGATCGCGAAGCCGCCGAAGTCCGCGCGCTCCGGCGGGTCGAGGAGGAGCGAGGGCGCGGAGAGGACGGCCGCCACGACGAGCGCGACGACGATGAGCGGCGCCGCCGGGTGGCGGCGCACCGCCCGGCCGACGATCACCACGTACCCCGCGAAGACGGCGGCGCAGCCGATCGTCAGCGCGTCGCCGCGGTTGAAGGGCGCCCCTCCCGCCTCCGGCCGGTAGAGCACCCAGAGCCCGGCGGCGGCGCAGAGCGTGCCGGCGATCGGCCCGAAGCGCGGCCGGTAGGCGCCGGCGGCCAGCCCCACCACCGGCACGAAGATGACCGAGAGGCCGGTGAGAAAAGCCGAGCGCGAGGGCGTCGTCCACAGCAGGCCGTAGGTCTGGAGGACGAACCCGGCGAAGAGGACGGTGCCGATGACCACGCCGTCCCGCCCCAGCTCGCGGCTCCAGCCGCGGCGGAGCAGGGGGAGGAGGAGGAGCGCGCCGAGCGCGAAGCGGAGAGCGATGAAGTGGAAGGGCTCGAGCCGCTCGATGCCGCGCTGCACCAGGACGAACGAGGCGCCCCAGACGGCGGTGGAACCGAGGAGCACCAAGCGGGCGCGGAAGCGACCCGCGCCAAAATATTGGGCGCGAAAGCGCTCGCTCAAACCGCGGCGAGGGCCGCGAGCACCTCCTCGTCGTGCCCGTCCACGTTCACCCGTTTCCAGGCCTTCCGCACCTTGCCCTCGCGGTCGATCAGGAAGGTGGAGCGCTGGATGCCCATCGACGTCTTGCCGTAGAGGTTCTTCTCGCGCCAGGGGCCGTAACGCTCGGCGACCCGGTGGTCTGGGTCGGCGAGCAGCGGGAAGTTGAGGCCGTACTTGTCGCGGAAGCGGCCGTGGCTCGCCACGTCGTCCGGCGAGACGCCGAGGAGGGCGGCCCCCGCCGCGGCGAGCTCCTCGCGGCGGTCGCGGAAGGCGCAGGCCTCCTTGGTGCAGCCGGAGGTGTCGTCCTTGGGGTAGAAGTAGAGGACCACCGGCTTGCCGCGCAGCGCCGAGAGCGTCACCTCGCCGCCGTCGTCGGCGCGCAGCGTGAAGTCCGGCGCCGTCTCCCCTTCTTCGACCCAGTCGGCCATCGCCTCACCTCCGTCCGGAGAGTCTATTGGACTGCGCTAGGGTCCGCCGGCGATGGGCGGCGCGGCGCGGCAGCTCCTCCTCGGCGCCGCGTTCCTGCGCGCCCTCGCCACCGGCATGGCCGGGGTGCTGCTCGGCATCTACCTCGCGGACCGAGGGCTCTCGCCGGGCCAGGTGGGGGCGGTTGCCGGCGCGGGGCTCGCCGGGGCCGCAGCCGGGGCGCTGGTCGTCACGCTGCGCGGCGCGCGGATGGCGGGCCGCGGCGCGCTCCTCGCGCTCGCGTTCCTCGCCGCCGCGGG
>DASUNQ010000149.1:0-4991 GCA_036277075.1 Thermoanaerobaculia bacterium | reverse complement strand
CGCGCTGGTCCTCCCCCAGCACCTCGAAGCGGTCGACGCGCCGGCGCAGCGCCAGCGTCCAACGGTGGAAGGCGGCGAGCGCCGGCGGCACCCGCCCCAGCTCCGCCATCAGGCACTCGGGATGGAAGTCGGTGATGCGGTAGGTCAGGCGCTTGCGCAGGAGCAGGTTGAGCGGGACGAGGAGCTGGATCATGAACGGCGGGCTGCCGGTGAAGAGCACCTCGTCGGCGCGGCGGAGCTCGCGGCGCACCCGCGCGAGGAGGCGCAGGGCGGTGCGCGCCGTCCAGGCGGCGCGGGCACGGAAGTCGGCGCGGTCGTACGGGCGGGCGGCGAGGCGGAGCACGCGGAGGCGGCCGGCGCCCGCCGGCTCCTCGACGAGCGAGTCCCCGCTCGAGGAGAGCCCGGCGAGGAACACGTCCTCGCCGGCCGCGGCGCGCTGACGGGCGAAGTGGAGGCTGTACTGGCCGACCGCGCCGAAGTCCGGCGGCAGCCAGTCGCAGAGATAGACCAGGCGGTGCACTACCGCTCGGTCAGCATCTCGGCGAGGTAGCCGCCGACCTTCTCCCGCTCCTTGCTGGCGAAGTACCAGTCGATCGTGCGGTGCAGGCCGTCCATGAACTTCATCCGCGGCTCCCAGCCGAGGAGCTCGCGGGCCAGCGTGTTCTTCGCCACCCGGTTGAGCGGCCCGGTCGGCATGTGGGGCAGGAGCTTGATCTCCGCCGTGTGGCCGGTGTAGCGGAGCACCTCGCGCACCGCGTCGATCACCCGCGTCCGCTCCTCGGTCCCGAGGTTGACGGCGGTGCCGTCGTCGATCCGCTCGGCCGCCAGCGCCATGCCGCGCACGATGTCGCCGACGTAGGTCCAGTTGCGCACCTGCGTGCCGTCTCCCCAGACCTCGAACGGGTCCTGGCGCACGAAGGCGCGGGCGATCATCGCGATGACCGCGTGGTTCTCGACGCCGCGCTCGCCGTAGACGG
Organism: Thermoanaerobaculia bacterium; assembly: GCA_036277075.1. Taxonomy (GTDB): domain Bacteria; phylum Acidobacteriota; class Thermoanaerobaculia; order Multivoradales; family UBA5704; genus DASUNQ01. Next base: position 4,014 of record DASUNQ010000149.1, on the reverse strand, counting down.
TGAAGAAGCGGCAGGAGGCGGCCTTCATGCCGAAGTCGCGGGCGTAGGCGGCGAGCGTCATCTCGGTCATCAGCTTCGCCCAGCCGTACATGTTGTCGGCGTCGTAGGGCGGGCCCACCATCTCCTCGGAGAGGTAGAGCTCCGCGGTGACGTCCCCCTGGAGGTGGTTGGGGTAGACGCAGCCCGAGCTGGCGAAGACGAACTTCTCGACCCCCGCCTCGTGCGCCGCCTTGACCAGCATGCCGTCCATCGCCAGGTTCTGGGCGCAGGCGGCCTGGTGCAGGTCGACGAAGCCGCGGCCGCCGTGGATGGCGGCGAGATGGAAGACGATGTCGATGCCCGCGACGGCCGCCTGCGCCACGCCGGGGGCCAGCAGGTCGGCGCGCCGGAATTCGACGCGGCCGGCGTCGAGGTGATCCTGGATGTTCGCCAGCTTGCCGGAGGAGAGATCGTCCACGACGCGGATGCCGCGAGCCCCCTTCTCGACGAGCAGGTCGATCAGGTGCGAGCTGATGAACGAGGCCCCGCCGGTGACGAGGACCTTCTTGGCAGGCCAATGCATGGCGGAGTCTCCGTTAGTTTAGCCGAGCGCCGGCAGCGCCAGCGTGTTCCACGCCGGTGCCGCGAGCGGTCTTCGCCCGCCCGGCGGCGCGGCCGCGTCGTGGAGCCGGTAGCCGTGCCGCGCCAGCCGCTCGCCGACCGGCCCGGCGTTCTCCCGCGCCACCTCGCAGAGGAGGACCGGGCGAATCTCCGCGAGCAGCCGCTCGGCGCCGCGGAGACAGCGCGCCTCGGCCCCCTCGACGTCGATCTTCACCAGGTCGGGCGGGCGGAACGTCTGGAGCAGCGTGTCGAGCGTCGCGGTGCGTACCCGCCGCGTCTCGCGGGCGCCGCCGGCCTGCGACGAGCCGGGCACGGCGGCGAGATGGCTCGCGGACCGGCCGCGCCGCGCGATGGAGAAATCCGCCACGCCGTCCTCGTCGGAGACGGCGAGGGCCAGCACCTGGACCGGCGAGGAGCCCGGGGCCCGCTCGGCGGCGGACCGCCGCAGCAGGCCCGCGAGCCAGTCGTCCGCCTCGACGGCCAGCACCTCGCCCGCCGGGCCGGCGCGGAAGGCGGCGGCGAAGGCGAAGAGACCGATGCTGGCGCCGACGTCCCAGACCACCGCCCCGCGGGGGACCAGCTCGGCCGCCAGCCGCAGCAGCAGCGGGTCCGCGTCGGCGAGGCCGGGACGCCAGAGGCCGAGCGCGGCGTCGGGGGTGACGTAGAGCCGCCGCCCGCCGTGCTCCGGCGGCAGCCGGCGGCGCAGGACGCGGCCGCGGCTCGCCCGCTCGAGCAGCGGGCGGAGGAGCCCCATCAGCCCCTCGTCACCACGACGTCGCCGAGCACCAGCCGGTCCATGCGCGTGCGCAGGAAGCAGTCGAGGGCCTCGGCCGGGGTGTTGACGATCGGCTCGTTCTCGTTGAACGAGGTGTTGAGCACCATCGGCACGCCGGTGCGCTCGGCGAAGGCGTGGATCAGCGCCCAGTAGCGCGGGTTGGCGCGGCGGGAGACGGTCTGCAGCCGGCCGGTGCCGTCGACGTGGGTCACCGCCGGCACCGCGGCGCGCTTCTCGGGGCGCACCGGGTAGACCTTGAGCATGAACGGGTCGGGGACGTCGATCGTGAACCAGTCGCCGGTCCGCTCCTCGAGGACCGAGGGGGCGAAGGGGCGGAAGGACTCGCGCCGCTTGATCTTGCGGTTGAGCAGGTCGCGCATGTCGCCGCGGCGCGGGTCGGCGAGGATCGAGCGGTTGCCGAGGGCGCGCGGGCCCCACTCCGAGCGCCCCTGGTGCCAGCCCACGACCTCGCCGGCGGCGATGGCCGCGGCGGTGGCCGCGACCAGCGACGCCTCCGAAGGCGCTTTCTCGACGCGGACCGCGCCGTCGCCGTCCTCCCAGACGCCGTCGGCCCCCTGCGAGCCGGGGAGCCGCTCCGCGATCGCCCGCCGCGCCTCGGCCTCGCCGTACGCCGGCCCCCAGGAGCTGTGCTCCATGACGAAGGCGCGCTCGCCGCCGAGCACCGCGTGGTGCACCCAGAGCGCGGCGCCGAGCGCGGTGCCGGCGTCGCCGGCCGCCGATTGGATGAAGACCTCCTCCACCCCGGTCCGCTCGAACAGCTTGCCGTTGGCGACCGAGTTGAGCGCGCAGCCGCCGGCGAGCGCCAGGCGCGGCAGCCCCGTCGCGCGCTGGAGCGCCCGCACCAGGGCGAAGAAGCGCTCCTCGTAGACCCGCTGCAGCGAGGCGGCGAGGTCGCGGTGGCGGTCGGTCAGCTCCTCGTCCGGCGCCCGGGCGGGGCCGAGCAGCTCCGCGAGGGCGGGCGTGTAGAGCGGCCCGAGCGCCGGGGGACCGTCGTCCCAGGTCATCTCGACCCCCTCGGAGAGGTGACGGAAGTAGCGCAGGTCGAGAGCGAAGCCGCCGTCGTCGCCGGCCGGCGCGAGCCGCGCCACCTCCGCGGCGTAGCGCGGCTCCCCGTAGGCGGCGAGCCCCATGACCTTGTACTCGTCGCCGAACGCCGGGAAGCCCAGGAGCTGCGTCACCGCCGTGTAGAGCAGCCCCAGCGAGTGCGGAAAGTGCACCCGCTGGAGAACCTCCACGCGGTTGCCGCGCCCGGCGGCGAGCATCGTCGAGACGAAGTCGCCGAAGCCGTCGACCGAGAGGCACATCGCCTCCTCGAACGGCGAGCAGTAGAAGGCCGAGGCGACGTGCGCCAGGTGATGCTCGACGGGATGGAGCCGCGGGCAGTCGGCGGCGCCGAAGGCGCGGGCGATCCGCCCCTCGAGGGTGCCCACCTGCGCCAGGTTGCGGGCGCGCGCGGCGGCGCGCGGCAGGCTCCGCGGGTGGGTCAGCGCGAGCGCCGCCTTGCGCAGCAGCGAGGCGCGGGGCTGGCGCGAGACGGCGAGGGCGGTCACCCCCTCGAGGCCGCCGCCGTCGACCTCCGCCGCGCACCAGCGCAGGGCCTGCTCGGGGAAGCCCGCCCAGTGCTTGACGCGGCGGAACCGCTCCTCCTCGACCCCCGCCACGAAGCGGCCGTCGACCACGGCCGCCGCGGCGGCGTCGGCGTGGAAGGCGGAGAGCCCGAGCACGGTGGCCCTCACCGTGCCGGCTCCTCGGCGGCGCGCAGCAGCTCCTCGAGGCGGATGTCGACAACGAGGCGGAACCAGAACGCCTGGAGCGTATGGAAGACGAAGCCGTTGCGGCCGTCGAGGACGCCGAGAAGGAGGACGTAGCGGTAGACGAAGTAGAGGAGCGGCCGCACGAAGAGGGGCAGGCGGTAGTAGAGGTCCTTGCGCCAGAGCACCCGCTCGTCGGGGTGGCCGAGGAGGCGCGGGCGCGTCTTCCAGGCCACCTCGCCGCGGCGCCGCGCCAGCTCCTCGCGCGCGAAGGCCTCGGCGTAGCGCAGGTGCTTCTGGAGGTAGAAGAGGATCTCGTCCTCCTTCCGGTTCCACTCCTCGAGCGGCGCCCGCAGCCGCCCGACCGCGCCGCGCACGTAGACCCGGGTGTCCTGCTCGTGCGGGTCGAGCTCGCCGCGGCCGCGGCGGAAGAGCTTCAGCATCACCTTGCCGCCGTAGCCGCCGAAGCGGATCGGCCGGCCGCGGAAGATCTGCCGGCGGCGGATGTAGAAGCCGTCCTCGCGCGGCCCCGCGGCGAGGCGGGCGGCGATCTCGGCGCGCAGCGCCGGCGTCAGCGCCTGGTCGGCCTCGAGGATCAGCACCCACTCGCTCGCGATCGGCAGATGGTCGAGCCCCCACTGGAAGATCCACGGGATGATCCGGCCGTGGTCGTAGGCGAGGGTCTCGACGCGGTCGGCGTAGCGGCGCGCGATCTCGACCGTGCCGTCGCGGCTCTCGGAGTCGAGGACGAAGAGCTGCTCGGCGAAGCCGTGGACGCTGCGCAGACAGCGCTCGAGGTTCGCCTCCTCGTCGCGGGTGGCGACGAGGACCGCGATCGGGGCGCGCGGCGTCCCCGCCGCGACCGGG
>DASUNQ010000148.1:0-14349 GCA_036277075.1 Thermoanaerobaculia bacterium | reverse complement strand
CCGATCGGCTGCGCGACCGCCTGCTCGCCAACCGTATCCTGCGCCAGGTCGAGCTGATGACGATCGCCGGCAGCCGCGCGGGAGGGCTGTCGCCGGCCCTCGTCGCCGCCAACCTCGCGGCGCTGCGCCGGGCGGCGGAGCTCGACCCGACCGAGGTCGGCATCCCGCTGGCGCGCGGCGGCCAGTACCTTCTGCTCCGGCGGCCGGAAGCGGCCCTGGAGGCCTACCGCGAGGCCCTGGCGATCGAGCCGCGGCCGGAGATCTTCCTCAACCAGGCGCGGGCCTACCACCTGGCGGGCGACACGGCGCGGTCGCGGGAGGCGCTCGAACGGACGCACCGGCTGGACCCGATGCTGGCGGCGCGGTCGGGGATTCCGTAGCGCGGGTGCGCCGGTCGTCAGATCACCCGCTCGTTGCCGCCGTCGACCGGGATCTGGGCGCCGGTGGTGCGGGAGAAGAGATCGGTGCAGAGTGCCGCCGCCAGAGCGCCGACGTCGGCGGCGCGGACCTCGGCGCCGAGCAGGTTGCGCTGGCGGTACTCCTCGACGCTCAGGCCGTAGTGCCGCGCCCGCTCGGCGATCACCTCGGGGCTCCAGAGGCCGGTGTCGAAGACCGCGTCGGGGTGGAGGATGTTGACGCGGATGCCGTCCGCGGCGAGCTCGAGCGCGGCGACGCGGCCGAGCTGGGTGAGCGCCGCCTTCGAGGCCGAGTAGGCCGCCGCCCCCGGGCCCGGCGCCGGCACGTTCCGCGAGCCGATGAGGACGACCGACCCGCCGGCCGGGGCGCGGCGGAGCAGCGGGATCGTCTCGCGCAAGAGCGTCAGGTGGCTGCGGGCGTTGAGGTCCATCGTCCGCTCCCAGGCGTCGTCGTCGAGCTCCTCCACGCGCCGGCTCGGCGGGAAGGTCCCGACGCAGCTCACCAGCGCGTCGATCCCGCCGAAGCGCTCGGCGGTGCGCGCCACGGCGGCGCGCACCGCCGCGGGATCGGCGGCATCGGCGAGGAGGTGGAGGTCGGCGCCGCCGTCCAGTGACGGCCGCAGGTCGAGCCCCGCGACCGCCGCGCCGTGCTGCCTCAAGGCGGCGGCGCACGCGGCGCCGATGCCGCTCGCCGCGCCGGTGACCAGCGCCACCCGCCCGGCGAGCGGCGCCGGCGCGCCGCCGCGCCGCAGCTTCGCCTGCTCGAGGTCCCAGTACTCGACCTCGAAGAGGTGGCGCGGGGGGAGGGGGCGGAAGCCGCCGAGCCCCTCCGCGGCCTCGATGGCGGCGATCGTGTGGCGGTAGATGTCGGCGGCGATGGCGCTTTCGCGCGCCGTTGGGCCGGCCGCGAAGAAGCCTCGGCCCGGGGCGAGCAGGATGCGTGGCGCCGGGTCGAGCATGGTGAGCGGGCGGCCGTTCAGGTGCCGCGCGAAGTAACGGCGGTAGCCCGCAGCGTAGCGGTCGAGGTCGCGTGCGGCGCGGCGCGGATCGCGCAGCACCGCCGGGATCGGTTTGGTGCGCAGCACGTGGTCCGGCGTGAGGGTGCCGCGGAGGGCCACCTTGTCGAGGTTCGGACGATCGGCGAAGCGGCGCGCCTCCTCGTCGTCGACGAGGCGGATCAGGAGCGGCCGCCCGGCGACGCGCGACAGCTCCGCGCGGAGGGCGGCGATGGCGGCCGGGTCCCAGGCCGCCGGCGCGGCTTCTCCCTGGGCCGCGGAAACCCCCCGCGGGCTTGATCCACTCCGCCCTACCTGCGCTTTTCTCGACGTCGCTCGGGGCCCGCCGCTCCCGAGCGCCTCCTCCGCCAGCGCCACGCACCGGAGCATCCGCTCGTAGCTCGCGCGCGGGTCGTCGTCGAAGGTGAAGACGCCGTGGTGGAGCAGGATCATGCCGCGCGGCTCGCGGCCCGCCCGCAGCGCGGCCCGCCAGCGCCGCCGGCACTCGACGGCGAGGTCGAACCCGGGCTTGACGTAAGGGACGATCAGATAGTCGCCGCCGTAGAGCTCTCGCGCCCGGCGCGGCCCGTCCGGCGTCTGAATGAGGGCCAGCACCGCGTCGGCGTGCGTGTGGTCGACGAACCGGTGCGGCAAAAAGGCGTGGAGGAGCGCCTCGACCGAGGGGTCCGGCGCCTGCGGGTCGAGCCGGCAGCGGCGCAGCTCGCGCATCATCTCGAGGTCGCTCATCGCCGGCGCGTCGAGGAGCCGCCGCGCCCGCCCCAGCTCGAGCGGCGCGAACCCCCGCGCCTCGATCGTCGCCAGGTCCCAGCCGCTCGCCTTGACCCAGACGACCTCGACCTCCTCCCCGAGCACGTCCCGCGCCGTCGACTTGACCGAGGTGTTGCCGCCGCCGTGGAGCACCAGCGAAGGGTCCGCCCCGAGCAGCCGCGAGGAGTAGACCCTGAGGCCCAGCAACGGATCGGCCGTTCGCTCCGCCCACTCCCGCGCCGCCGCCTCGTCCCAGCGGCCGCGCTGTGTGCCCGTCCTCCTCATCGCCGGAATTCGAGTGCGAACAGCAGGGCGGTTCGAATCTCTTCCAGGCGGTTGTGAGTCAACGTGGTGATCAGCGGCCCGAGCCGCGCTTTCGGAACAGTCTGCAGGTGGTCCAGGTTCACGGCGCAGTCGCGGGGCATGCCGTCGGCGGGCGAGAGCTGGACCTCGGAAGGGATGTTGCGGATCGTCGACGTGACGGGCGCCACCGTCGTCTCGTTGAGCATTTCGAGGGCGGAGCTCCTGGTGAGAATCACGACGGGGCGCCGCTTGTCCGGCCGATCGAACTTGTACCAGCGGACCTCGCCCCGCCTCATTCCTCCCCCCAGGAAGGCTCGTCCTCCGCGTCCCAGAACTCGCCCGGACGAACCGGCTCGCGCAGATAGCCGTCCCGGTGCTGACGCTCGAGGTCGCGGTTCCGCAGCTCTTCGAGGGCCGTCCGCAGGGCGTCCCGGGTGAAACCGGAGCGGCTCGTCCCGAGCTTGCGCGCCGCTTCGTCGACCTCCGCGACCAGAATCTCGTCGAGCGTCATCTGCACTGTCTTCATGAGGTTAGAGCTCCGAAGAGTCCGGAGTAGCTATTGTATGCCACATCCCAATCAACATCCTCCATGTTAACCTCCGCCGCGCATGCGCACGGTCCGCATCGCCAACGGCCAGGGCTTCTGGGGGGACAACGTGGACGCTCCGGTCGAGCTGCTGCGCGGCGGGCCGATCGACTACCTCGGCATGGACTATCTCGCCGAGGTCACGCTCTCGATCATGATGCGGCAGAAGCTCAAGGACCCGCGCCTGGGCTACGCCACCGACTTCATCGACTTCGTCCGCCGGGTGCTGCCGGAGCTGGTCGCGCGCAACGTCCGCGTCCTCTCGAACGCCGGCGGCCTCAACCCCCACGCCTGCCGCGCCAAGATCTTCGAGGTGGCGCGCGAGCTCGGGGTCGCGGGCCTGCGCGTCGGGGTCGTCGAAGGGGACGACGTCTTCCCGCGCCTGCGCGACCTCCTCGCCGCCGGCCATCCCCTGAAGAACATGGACACCGGCGAGCCGCTGGCGCCGATCGTCGACCGCATGACCAGCGCCAACGCCTATCTCGGCGCCCGTCCGGTCTGCGACGCGCTCGCCCAGGGGGCGCTGATCGTGCTCGGCGGCCGGGTGACCGACACCGCGCTCGCCCTGGCGCCGATGGTCCACGAGTTCGGCTGGGGGCGCGAGGAGTGGGACTGCCTCGCCGCCGGCACCGTCGCCGGCCACATCATCGAGTGCGGCGCCCAGTGCACCGGCGGCAACTACAGCCGCTGGTGGGAGGTGCGCGACCTCTGGAACGTCGGCTACCCGATCGTCGAGGCGCGCCCAGACGGCACCTTCACCGTCACCAAGCATCCGGGCACCGGCGGCATGGTGACGGTGGCGACCGTCGCCGAGCAGCTCCTCTACGAGATGGGCCGGCCCGAGGAGTACGTCACGCCCGACGTGACCGCCGACTTCACCACGATCCGGCTCGCCCAGGAGGGGCCGGACCGCGTCGCGGTCTCCGGCGTCCGCGGCCGCCCCAACACCCCCTTCCTCAAGGTCTCCGCCTCCTACCTCGCCGGCTACAAGACGAGCGGGCAGATCACCGTCTCCGGGCCGCGCGCCGTCGAGAAGGCGGAGCTCGCCGCCGAGACCGTCTGGAAGCGCCTCGAGCGGGCCGGCGTCACCTTCGCGCCGGAGCAGCGGTCGACCGAGCTGCTCGGCGTCGGCGCCTGCCTGCCGGGGCTCTTCGCGGTGCCGGCGGACCCGCCGGAGGTCGTCCTCCGCCTCGGGGTGAGCGATCCCGACCGCGCCAAGGTCGACCGCTTCGGCATGGAGATCGCGCCGCTCATCACCGCCGGCCCGCCCGGCGTGACCGGCTTCGCCGGCGGGCGGCCGAAGGCGCAGGAGGTCGTGGCCTACTGGCCGGCCCTGCTGGCGCGCGAGACGGTCGAGCGGCAGATCGAGGTGACGGTGGAGGAGGCGTGAGGCCGGACCGCGGGCTCGTCGCGCGCTGGTACGCGCCGCTCCTCGGCGGCCTCCTCCCCATCCTCCTCCTCGGCTTCCTGGCCAGCGCCGTGGCCGACCGCATCGTCTTCGTCGGCTGGGCGCTCGCCTTCGCGCTCCTCTGGACGGTGCTGCTGCGGCAGGGGATCGAGGCCGGCTGGACGCCGGCGCGCCGCCGGGGGAGCCTTGCCCTGCTCGCCGCCGCCGGCCTCGCCGCGTTCGCCGCTCTCGCCGCCACCCACCGCGAGGACCTGGACCTCGGCGTGCGTGCGGTCTTCGGCCCGGTGGCCGGGTCGTGAAGGTCCGGCTCGGCCGGGTGGCGCTCGCCCGCTCGGGGGACAAGGGGGACGCCTCGAACGTCGGCCTCATCGCCTTCACCCCCGAGCTCTACGCGGCGCTCCGCCCCCTGCTGACGCCGGAGCGCGTCCGCGAGCACTTCCGCGGCGTCTGCCGCGGGCCGGTCGAGCGCTTCGAGGTGCCGAACCTGCTGGCCTTCAACTTTATCCTCCACGACTCGCTCGGCGGCGGCGGCACGGAGAGCCTGAAGACCGACGCCCAGGGGAAGACCCACGCGCAGGGGCTGCTCTGGATGGAGGTCGAGCTGCCCGACGAGCTGGTGCCGCCGGAAGGGGAGCGGTGAGCGCTGCCGAGGAGACGCCCTACGAGGCGCTGGAGGTGCGGCGCGACCGCGACCTCCTCCGGGTGACGCTCAACGACCCCCGGCGCGCCAACGCGCTCTCGCCGCGCCTCGTCGCCGAGCTGACCGACCTCTACCGCCGGCCGCTGCGCGAGGAGGGAGTGCGGGCGGTGCTGCTCTCCGGCGCCGGCCGGCACTTCTCCGCCGGCGCCGACCTCGACCACCTGCGCTCCCTGGCCGACGCCGGTCCGGAGGAGAACCTGGCCGACTCCCGCCGCCTGCGCGACCTCTTCGCGGCGGTGCTGCGTCAGGAGGCGCTGACGGTCGCTCTCGTCCAGGGCGCCTGCGTCGCCGGCGGCTGCGGCCTCGCCACGGCGCACGACTTCGTGGTCGCCGCCGAGGAGGCGATCTTCGTCTACAGCGAGGTGCGGATCGGGTTCGTGGCGGCGCTCGTCGCCACCTTTCTGCCGTTGCGGGTGCGCGGCTCCGACCTGCGCGAGCTCCTCCTCTTCCCGCGGCCGCTGCCGGCGGCGCGGGCGCTCGAGATCGGCCTGGTCAACCGGGTGGTGCCGGGCGAGCGCCTCGCCGCGGCGGGGGAGGAGCTGGCAGCCGAGATCCTCGCCAACGCCAGCTCGGAGTCGATCGCCCGCACCAAGCGGCTGCTCCTCGACGTCCTCGGCCGCCCGCTCGACGACGCCCTCCACCGCGCCGCCGAAGCCAACGCCGCCTCCCGCGCGACCGACGACTGCCGGCACGGCATCGCCACCTTCCTCGACACCAAGCAGCCGCCGCGCTGGCGGGAGTAGCTACAGCAGCTCGAGCAGGCGGTCGATCTCCTCTTCCGTGTTGTAGATCCCCGGCGAGACGCGGATCGCCGCGTCGCGGAGGCTCACCACCACGCCGGCCGCGATCAGCCGCTCGTGGGCGCGGCGGGTCTCTTCGAATGTCGCGGCGGCGAGGCAGAGGATGTTCGAGCGGCGCTCGGGGCGGAGCGAGCCGGCCGGGCGGTAGCCGGTGGGGAGCCCCGCGAGGAGCCGGTCGAGCAGGGCGCGGACGTGGGCCTCGACGGCGCGCATCGTGATTTCTGCCAGGTAGTCCGCGGCGGCGGTGGCGCCGGCCAGGTCGAGGAAGCTGGCGGTCGCGTTCTTGTCGAAGCGGGAGGCGCCGGGCACCAGCTCCAGCTCGCAGTCCGCGAGGCGGGTGAAGTCCTCGGCGCCGGCGATCCGGAACCAGTTGACGTTGTGCGGCACCAGGCGCTCCGCCGTCTCGGCCGTCAGGTAGGCGAAGCCCACCCCGTAGGGCCCCAGCATCCACTTGTAGCCCGAGCAGGCGAGGAGGTCGCACGGCGTGGCGGCGAGATCGAGGTGGAGACCGCCGACGCCCTGCGTGCCGTCCACGACGAAGAGGGCGCCGCGGTCGCGGCAGAGCGCGCCGACGGCGGCGAGGTCGCGCCGCAGCCCGGTGCGGTAGCTCACCCATTCCATCGACACGACGCGGGTGCGCGGGCTCATCGCGGCCGCGAAGCGCTCGACCTCGGGGACCTCCGGATCGTCGGGGACCTCGATCACCTCGACGCCGCGGCGCTCGAGCCAGTGCCAGGGGAAGCGGTTGGCCGGGAAGCCGCGGGCCGCGATCAGCACCTGGTCGCCGGCGCGCCAGTCGAGACCGTTGACGACGAGCATGATGCCGAAGGTCGTCGAGTCGGCCACCGCGATGTCGGACGGCGCCGCGCCGACGAGGCGCGCCACGGCGCGCCGGAAGGCGTCGGGGACGGCGTAGAAGTCACGGTCGGGGATGCGGTGCGGGTTCGTCTTGAGCTGGAGCGCCCGCGCCGTCGCCTCGACCGCCACCCTCGGCATCGGCCCGAGGTGGGCGCAGTTGAGGTAAGCGATGCCTTCGTCGAGCGAGAAGTCCTTGCGCCGGCCGGAGGGCATTGGGGGGCGGCCGCTATGATAGCGGCGTGCGGGGGCCGGCTTTTTCGCGCCCGCTCCCGTCCCCCCTTTCATGCGCCTGATCCTCTTCGACGTCGACGGCACCCTGGTGGACTGCGGGCCGCAGGTGCGGCCGCTCTTCGGGGACGCGCTGATCGAGGTCTACGGCACGGCGGGCGACCTCGACGGCTACGACTTCGTCGGCAAGACCGACCCGCAGATCGTCTTCGAGCTGATGAGCGGCGCGGGGCTCGCGCGCGCCGCGGTCGAGGCGGCTCTGCCGCGCTTCCGCGACCTCTACCTCGAGCGGCTGCGGTGCGGGCTGGCGCGCGAGCGCATGCGGTTGCTGCCGGCCGTGGTGGAGCTCCTGGAAAGGCTGGCGGCGCGCGACGGTGAGGCGGCGCTGGGCCTTCTCACCGGCAACTGGGAGCCCGGAGCGCGCGCCAAGCTCGCGCGCTTCGACCTCAACCGCTTCTTCCCCTTCGGCGCCTACGGCTGCGACGCCGCCGACCGCGCGGCGCTGCCGCCGGTCGCTCTCGGCCGCGCGGCGCGCGCGATGGGCCGGGAGTTCGCGCCGGAGGAGACGCTGATCGTCGGCGACAGCGTCCACGACGTCGCCTGCGCCCGCGCCCACGGCATCCCCTGCCTCGCCGTCGCGACCGGCCGCACCCCGGCCGCGGCGCTCGCGGCCGCCGGGGCCACATGGGTGGTCCCCGATCTCAGCGCGGCCGGCGGCTGCGATCCGCTGTTGAGGCGGTGACCCGCCGAGCTCGACGAGGACCGGCGGAGCACGGAGTGGGCGCGGGGAGGGTGAAGAGGGCGTCTGAAGCTCGAAATCGGAAGTGGAGCGCCCGTTTCGGAAATGGAGCGCCGATCTCGGAAACCGAGCGCCGGTCACCGAGACGGAGCGGTCATCTCCGCTACGGAGCGCCCGTCTCGGAAATCCGGCGCCCATCGCCGAGATCGAGCGCCCCATCTTCGTCATGGAGCGTCCATCTCGGTCGCGCGCCTTTTTGGCGCGGATTTGACCCTTCTACGCCGCTTCGATGCGTTCGCCGCGGCCGGCCTCGTCGCCTTCGACGGGCCCGCCGGCCAGCTCCCACTCGACCATCCCGCCGGTCAGCTCGACGACCCGCTTCGCCCCACGCTCCCGCAGCGCCGCGCTCGCCACGCGGATCATGGGGTCTTCGGGGTCGCTGCCGACGACGATCAGCTCGACCCGCTTCTCTCCGAGGCTCGGTACGGCCCGCGGAAGGTCGAGGTGGCCGGCCCAGACCGCGCCCGGGATGTGCCCCTTCGCGAACTCCTCCTCCGGCCGCACGTCGAGCACCACGAACGGCGGCCACGGCGCCTTCAGCCGCCGCTGCAGCTCAGCCCCGTGGGTCTGGAAGATCACGCCGTCGAAGTGCGGGTCCATGCCGCGATCCTACCGGTAGACTGCCGGCGATGAGCGATGCGGCCGTTCCCGACGGCTACTCCGCGTTGCGCGAGGGGTGCGCGGTCGTCGAGCGGTCGTGGGTTGCGTGCTGGGAGGTCTCCGGGGCAGATCGGCAGCGATTCCTCAACGCCTACCTCACCTGCGACGTCAAGGTGCTCGCGCCCGGCGCCGGAGCTTACGGGTTCTTCACCGACAAGCAGGGGCGCATCGAGGCCGATGCGGTCGTCCTGGCGCTTGCCGACCGACTGCGCGTCGAGCTGCCGGCGGACCGCGCCGGCGCGCAGGCCGAGCGGCTGCGGAAGTTCGTCATCGCGGACCGGGTCGAGATCGTCGCCGGCGCCGAGCTCGTGCCCCTCACCCTCGCCGGCCCCGCCGCCGAGGAGCTCCTCGCCGCGGCCGGCGCGCCGGCGCTGCCTGAGGCGGCGTGGAGCCACGCTCCCGCCGCACCGTTCGGCGTCGAGGTCATCCTCGTCCGCCAGGGGCGGATGGGCGCCCCCGCGTTCACCCTCTGGGGGCCCGCCGCGGCCGCTCCCGAGCTAGCCGCCGCCTTCGCCGCGCGCGGCGCCGTGCCCGCGAGCTTCGAGGCCCTCGAGGTGGTGCGCGTCGAGGCCGGCATCCCGCGCTTCGGCGCGGACTTCGGACCCGAGAACTTCCCGCAGGAGACCGGGATCGAGGAGGCGGTGAGCTACACGAAGGGGTGTTACCTCGGGCAGGAGGTCGTGGCCCGCATCCACTACCGCGGCGGGGTGCAGCGCCGACTCGTCGGGCTCGCGTTCGACGGCGACGCGGCGCCCGCGCACGGTGCGGCCCTCCGCCACGACGGCCGCGAGGCGGGCGCCGTCGGCTCCGCGCTCCGCTCGCCGGCCCTCGGGCGGCCGATCGGTCTCGCGATCGTCCACCAGCGGGCGGCCGAGCCCGGGACGGTGCTGGAGGTGGAGGGGGGCGGGAGCGCCGAGGTCGCGGCGCTCCCCTTCCTGTGAGGTTCGGTCAGACGGTGAACGAAGAGCCGCAGCCGCAGGTGCCGGCGGCCTTCGGGTTGTGGAACTTGAACCCGGCGCCGGCCATCCCCATCACGTAGTCGATGCTCGTGCCGTGCAGGTAGCGCGCCGAGAGCCCGTCCACGTACACCGTCAGCCCGCTCTGCTCGTAGACGAAGTCGTTGGGCCGCGCCTCGGCCTCGAAGTCGAGCGCGTACTCGAAGCCGCTGCAGCCGCCGCCGCGCACCGCGATGCGCAGGCCGTGCCCGGCATCGAGCCCCTCCTGCTCGCGCGTCACCTTCACCATCTCGACCGCCTTCGGGGTGAGCGTCACCGGCAGCTCCTCGGGGGGAAGCGGCTGGGTCTGCGGCTGGGCCTCGGGCGGGGTCGTCGGCGTCGTCTGAGTCGGTTCCATCGCTCGTCTCCTTGCGCTCTCCACCCTAGCGGTGGGGGTCCGGAAAGTCAAACGGCAAAGTGGTTTCCGCCATTCCCGCGGGTATGATCCGGGGCGGTGATCCGCGCCCTGCTCTTCGACTTCAACGGCGTCCTCGTGGACGACGAGCCGATCCACCTCGAGCTGCTCCAGCGGGTGCTCGCGGAGGAGGGGGTGCCGCTCTCGGCGGAGGACTACTACGGCCGCTGGCTGGGCCTCGACGACCGCGCCTGCCTCGCGGCGATCCTGGCGGCGGCCGGGGAGGAGGCCCCCCCTTCGCGCCTCATGCGCCTGATCACGCGCAAGGCGAGCTACTACCGCGAGCGCATGCTCGCCGCCGGCTACCCCGTCTTCCCGGGCGCCTGCGAGCTGGTCGCCGCCGCGGCCGCGCGCGGCTGGCTCCTCGGGATCGTCAGCGGCGCGCTGCGCGAGGAGGTCGACGGAGCGCTGCGCCAGCTCGGCCTCGCGCGCCACTTCAAGGTGCTGGTCACCGTCGAGGACGTCGCCGACGGCAAGCCCGATCCGGAGGGCTACCGCTTGGCGCTCGAGGCGCTCAACGCCCGGCCGCCGCTCCCCGAGCGGATGATCCATCCGCACGAGGCGCTGGCGCTCGAGGACAGCCCGGCCGGGATCCGCGCCGCCGCCGAGGCCGGGCTGCTGACGCTGGGGGTCGCGCAGACCGCCGGCGGCGCGGACCTGCGGGCGGCGCACGCGGTGGTGCCGGCGCTCTCCGGCTTGACGCCCGAGCGGCTGGAAGCGCTCTTCGCGTGAGCGCGGGACTGGCGCCGGAGGCGCGGCGGGCCGTCGAGCAGTTCGTGCGGCCCCTCTACGCGGGCCTCGACGGCGTGCAGAGCTTCGACCGCGTGGAGCGGCTGGAGAAGCGGGCGGCCAGGCTGCGCGGCGACGACCCGCGGCCGCTGGACGGCGCGCTCCTGGAGCTGCTGCTCCTGCTGCACGGCGCCGTGGACCGGCTGGGCTCGCTCGCGGCCGGCGGGCGGCTCGACCTGTTCCTCAAGGGGCTCGGGCTCCCCGAGGAGCTGGTGCGGCGGGCGCGGGCGGGGCTGCCGCGGCTGGCGGAGGAGCCGCGCGGAGTCGAGGAGGAGCTGGTCCACGACGCGCTGCTGCTCGAAGGCACGGGCGTGGCGGCGGCGGCCGCGCGGCTGATGGCCGGCGGCAGGAAGCGCCTCCCGCTCGCGCGCGTCCTCGCCCTCCTCGACCCCGGCCCGCCGCCCGAGCGCTTTCGCACCCCGCGCGGCGCCGCGCTCGGAGCGGAGCGCCGCGCGGCGGCCGCAGAGTGGATCCAGAGCTTGCGGACCTCGGTCCAGCGGGAGGTGGAGTAGATGCGCGAGCCTCGCGAGCCGTTCTTCCTCTTCGACGGGCCGCAGGACGCGGCGCTGACGCTCGTCCTCGCCCACGGCGCCGGGGGACCGATGGACTCCTCCTACATGAACGTCGTCGCCCACGGCGTCGCCGAGCGCGGCTTCCGCGTCGCGCGCTTCGAGTTCCCCTACATGCGGGCGCGCCGCGAGGAGGGCAAGCGCAAGGGCCCGGACTCCGCCCTGGTGCTCGCCGCCGCCTGGCATGCGGCGGTCGGCGCCCTCGGCGGCGGCGAGCGCCTGGTCATCGGCGGCAAGTCCATGGGCGGCCGCATCGCCAGCATGGTCGCCGACGAGCTCGGCGTCCGCGGCCTCGTCTGTCTCGGCTACCCGTTCCACCCCCCGGGCCAGCCCGACCGCCTGCGCACCGCGCACCTCGCCGCCCTGCGCACGCCGACCCTGATCGTGCAGGGCACCCGCGACCCCTTCGGCGGCCCCGACGAGGTCGCCGGCTACACCCTCTCGCCCGCCATCCGGCTGGTCTGGATCGAGGACGGCGACCACTCCCTCAAGCCGCGCGCCTCCTCCGGCCGCGGCGAGCGGCAGAACCTGGAGGCCGCCGTCGAGGCGGTCGCCGACTTCCTGCGGTCCGTCAGTTGATGGGGAGCCGGCCGCTGAAGCCGTCTTCGTAGGAGTGGAAGAAGCCGATGGACTCCTCGGGGTGCTTCCAGCAGTAGTAGCCGTCGCCGCTGTCCCAGTCGACGAGCCAGAGGCCCTTGACCTCGCAGCCGATGGCGGCGACCTCGGCGGCCCAGGCCTGGACGATCACCTGGTAGCCCTCCTCGAGCTCCGCCTCCCGGTCCTCCATCTCGTCGTGGCTCTGCACCTCGGCGATCATCGCTTCGACCTGCCGCACCGCCGCCGCCGTCAGGTCGCGCACCGCCGGGAAGGTGGAGAGCGCCTCCTCGTAGGAGAAGACCCGCCGGTTCGCGCGTCTCGTCGCCATGCGCCGCATCGTAGCAAAGCGGGTAGCATGCGCCGGCCATGATGGACGAAGGCACGCGCGGCCACGTCGAGGCGATCACCGGCGGCATGTTCTCGGGCAAGAGCGAGGAGCTGGTGCGCCGCCTCCGCCGCGCCGCCATCGCCCGCCAGAAGGTGCAGTGCTTCAAGCCGCGGGTCGACGACCGCCACGGCCCCGAGCGGCTGGTGACGCGCGACAACCGCGAGCTCCAGGCCCTCTCCGTCGCCGACAGCGCCGAGCTGCGCCGGCGCATCGAGCCGGAGGTCGAGGTGGTAGGGATCGACGAGGGGCAGTTCTTCGACCTGGGCCTCGTGGCGGTCGTCGAGGAGCTCGCCGACGCCGGCGTCCGGGTCATCGTCGCCGGCCTCGACCTCGACTACCTGCGCCGCCCCTTCGGGCCGATGCCGGAGCTGCTGGCGCGCGCCGAGTACGTGGACAAGATGCACGCCGTCTGCGTGCGCTGCGGGGCGCCGGCGAGCTTCAGCCAGCGCACCGCCGACCGCGGCGAGCAGGTCCAGATCGGCGACGCCGACGCCTACGAGGCGCGCTGCCGGCGCTGCTACGAGCCGGCCGTCTCCGGCTGACCTAGGCGCGAAAGCTTTCGCGCCGGGCTCCGATCAACTGCGAAAGCTTTCGCGCCGGGCTCTGATCAACTGCGAAAGCTTTCGCGCCGGGCTCCGATCAACTGCGCCGGATCGGCGTCGGCTTCCCGTCCGCGCCGACCTGGACGTAGACCACCTCCGCTTCCGTCACCTTGACCCGCCCGACGCCGCGCGTGCCGTAGAGGCTCTCGGTCTCGACCCGCTCGGCCTCGACGAGCACGCGCACCGTGATCGAGGTCCGCCCGACGCGCACCGTCGTCGCGTAGAGGCTGACCAGGTCGCCGACGAAGACCGGAGCGTGGAACTCGACGGCGTTCATCGCCACGGTGACGAGCCGTCCGGTGCCGTGGCGGTGCGCCTCGACCGCGCCCGCCTGGTCGATGTAGGAGAGGATGATGCCGCCGAAGATCGTGCCCAGGGCGTTGGTGTGCTTGGGCATCATGATGACCCGGATGGCCGGCTGGCTCGGGTCGGCGGCGCTGTTCGTCTCCCCGCTCACGCGGCGGATGCTACACGCTCGGCGCGCCGGCTCCCGCGCCGGGGGCGCGTGCTAAGCTGCCACCTCCCTCGATGGCCCCCTCCCCGGACTCGACGCCGCTCGCGGACCATCTCGGCGCGCTGGGCGACGCCGCCCTGGTCCGCCAGGTGGCCGACCGCCGGGCGGAAGCGCTCGGCGAGCTGTACGACCGCTTCGGCCCGCTCCTGCTCGGCCTCGTGGTGCGTATCCTCGGCAGCCGCGCCGAGGCCGAGGAGGTCCTCCAGGACGTCTTCCTCCTGGTCTGGAACCAGGCCGGCCGCTACGACCCGTCGCGCTCCTCGGTCTCGACCTGGCTGGTGCTCATCGCGCGCAGCCGCGCCATCGACCGGCTGCGCAGCCGCAAGGTCGTCGAGCGGACGCTCGACGCCGTCCAGCAGCAGGAGGGGCCCGGCGGCGGCCATGCATCCCCCGAAGCGGCGGAAAACGTACTGATCCGAGAGAGACGGGAACGGGTGCGCAGCGAGCTGGCCGCGCTGCCCGCCGAGCAGCGGCAGGTCCTGGAGCTGGCCTTCTTCCAGGGGCTGTCGCAGAGCGAGATCGCCGGCCAGACCGGCATCCCGCTCGGCACGGTCAAGACCCGGTCCCTGCTGGCGATGAAGAAGCTGCGGCAGGCCCTGCGCCCCGCGATCCGAGAGCTGCTGTGACGAACGACGAGCGCACCGAAGAGCGGTTGATCGAGGAGGCCCTCGCGGCCCTCGAGGAGGGGCTGCCCTCGGAGGGGGAGCCGCGCGCGGAAAGTCCGCGCGACGCCGACGCCGAGACCCTGGGCCGCCTCTACGCCGAGGTGCTGGGGCTCGTCGCCTACGACGCCCCGCCGCTGGTGCCGTCGCCGGAGCTGCGCGACCGCGTGCTGGCGCTGGTGCGCGGCGACGAGACGCTCGAGATCGAGCCCGGCGGCCCGCGCGCCGCGGAGCTGCGCACGCCGCCGGCACAGTACCCGGCGCCGCTGCCGGTGCCGCCGCCGACCTTCGGGCAGG
>DASUNQ010000147.1:0-21120 GCA_036277075.1 Thermoanaerobaculia bacterium | reverse complement strand
CGGTCGTCTCGCTGGCCAAGCGCGAGGAGGAGGTCTACGTCCCCGGGCGGCCGCTGCCGCTCAAGCTGCGGCGCGACGACCCCGGCCTGCGCCTGCTCCAGGAGGTGCGCGACGAGGCCCACCGCTTCGCCGTCTCCCGCCACCGCCGCCGGCGCAGCGTCCGCACCCTCAAGAGCCGCCTCGACGAGCTCTCGGGCATCGGCCCGCGCCGCCGCAAGCTCCTCATCACCCGCTTCGGCAGCGCCGAGGGCGTGCGCCAGGCGAGCCTCGAGGACCTCCAGGCCGCCCTCGGCACGCTCACCGGGCGCAAGGTCTACGAGCAGCTCCGGGCGGTGTGAGGGCTAGCTTCCCCTCCCGAACAACCGCTTCGCCCCGCGCTTGACCCGCCGGAAGCCGCGGCGGAAGACGCTCCCTTCTTTGTCGTCCCTCGCGGCGGCGGTCTCGGCCGCCAGGGCCTCCGCCAGCTCGGCTCCCACACGGGCGCCCAGCTCCTCGCGCATCCGCTCGACGCTCGCGCCGAAGACACGATCGGCGAAGCGGCGCTGGTCGAGGAGCGCGGCTTCCCGGACGACCGGCGGCGCGTCGCGCAAGGCCGCGACGGTGACCGCCGTCTGCACCGCGGGCAGGGGCTGGTAGGCGGGATCGTCGAGGTCGCCGCCGCAGGGCACCGTCACCCGCTCCTCGGCCCGGAAGCCGGCGAGGCCGTGCTGGACCGCCTGACCGCGGCCGCGCAGGGCCGGCGCGCTCGGATCCGCGAAGTAGGTCACGCCGGTCAGCAGGAGATCGGTCCGGCATTCGATCTCGCGCCCCTTGAGAGTGAAGACGATGTAGCCGGTCATCGTGCCCTCGAGGGGGACGAGCGCGGCCTGCGGCACGAGGCGGGCGAAGGCTCCCGCCCCCATGCCCTCGAGATAGACCTCGAGGACCGCCTCCGGCGACCAGAGCCGTTGCGAGGCGCCGGCGAACGGCGGGGCCGGCGGAGGCGCGGCCTCGCGCCAGAGGAGGAGGCTGCCTTCGCCGCGGACCGACAAGCGGCCGCTTCCCGCCCGGCCGTCGAAGCGGAAACGGCTCGACCCGGGGCCCTCCTGCTCGGCCCCCGGGTCCACGAGGGCTCGGAGGTGCTCGGCCGCGAGCGCCACGTCGTCGAGGTGCAGGGTAGCTCGGGCGCTGCGCACCAGCCCCTCACCGGAGGCGGCGGGAAGGTTCTCGACCCACTCGACGTCCATGTCCTCGACCACCAGCCGCCGCAGATCGAGGAGCGGCCGCTCGCCGCCGCCGGCGCTCGCCCGCCGGCTGGCGAGGACGGCGCCGCCACGCGGCGGGGAAGGGCCGCCGCTCCAGGAGCGCAGGTCGAGGGCCTCCTGCCAGTTCCAATGGCCGGCGAGCTGGCGCTCGAGGTAGAGGCGCGGCGAGCGGACGCGGACCTCGTGGACCCAGCTCCCCTGGCGCAGCCGCCGCCAGACGGAGAGGTCGAAGACCACCTCTTCGGCGGCGATCAGCTCGGGCTTGCCGTAAGGTCCGGGGGCGAGGACGCGGAGGTCGTGGGCGGCGCCGGAGAGGTCCAGCAGGTTGGCGCTCCAGTCGCCGACCTCGAGCTCGATGCCGTGCCCCTCGGCGGCGGTCGCGGCGGCGCGGGAGAGAGCGGCGGGGATCCAGACGAACTTGAGCAGAACGACGAAGGCGCCGCCCAACAGGAGCAAGCCCTTCTTGATCCCGAACCATCGGGCAGCGCGCCCGAGCTTCGCCAGGAGCTCGTGCGCCGCTGCGGTGACCGGCAGGGTCGCCGGCTGACCGGTCCGCTCTTCGGGCCGCGGCTCGTCCATGCGGTCCCTCCTCCTGTCGCGGCTGGTGCGGAGGCGATGCTACATCAGGTCCCGGCGGCGCCCCGCCCCCTCGCGCCCGGCTAGGCCGAGCGGGCCGGGGGCTCCCGCCGCCAGGTGAAAACCCGCAGCGGCGGCAGGTTGCGGAAGACCGTGCGCACCTCGGGGGGGCCGAAGAGGGGGTCGGCCCAGCGGCGGACCTCGCTCACGAGCTGGTAGGCCACGAAGCGGCCGTGCGGTGCGAGCACGCCGCGGATCGCCTCCAGGACGATCCGGCCGGCGCGCTCGCCCATCGCCGGGAAAGGGAGGCCGGAGACGACGAGATCCGCCTGGCGCTCGCCGGCGGCGGCGAGAGCGCGGGCGATCGCCTGAGCGTCGCCGGCCCAGATCGTGAGGCGGGGGTCGTCGAAGGCCTCGCGCAGGCGGCGCACGAAGAGCGGGTTGCGCTCGATGGCGACGAGCCGCGCGTCGAAGGCCATGCGGCGAAGCAGCTCGCGGGTGACGGGGCCGGTGCCGGGGCCGAGCTCGACGACGACCCGAGCCCGGTCGGCGCCGCCGGCCTCGGCCACCTTCGCGCCGAGCGCCGGCGAGCTCGGCACCACCGAGGCGACCTCCTTGGGCCGCAGCAGGAAACCGCGCAGGAAATCGAGGTGGCTCCCGGCCGTGGCGGCCGCCGCCGGGTGTCCATGGCCCTTCATCGCGCCCTCCCTTCCGCTCCGCCAGGGCGCAATGCACTCCGCCTGCCAGCCGGGCGGCGCTCGAAGACCTGGATCACCTGCCGGTTGCCGCGCCACCAGGAGGGATCGAGGGGCGTCGGGTGCTCGCCGAAGCGGGCGCGGAGCGCGTAGTGGCGGGCGAACGTGCGGCGCGCGCGGGGGGTGAGGACCCAGCCCTGCGGCGATACGAGCTCGCCGGTGACGAGCCAGCGGAACCCGCGGCCGTGGACCGCTTGCCGCCGCGCCTCGAACCAGCGGAGCACCGCCGGCCGCGCCGGCAGCCGCCGCAGCTCGTGGCGCAGCAGCGCGAGCTCGGCCGCGACGAGCACTCGGTCGCCGCTCTGGGCGTGGCCGGCGAGCCAGTCCACGGCCTGCCGCCGCGAGTCGACGAGGGCCGCCCGCTCGACCGCGTGCTCCAGGGCCGCGGGGCCGAGCAGGCCGGCCAGCGCCAGCGCGGCGAGGCCGACCGCCAGCCGCGGCCTGGAGGAGCGCTCCGCGGCGCGGGCGAGCGCCAGCCCGACGAGCGCCGAAGCCGGCGCCACCAGCGGCAGCAGGTTGCGGAAGGGCTGGAAAGGGTAGCGCGTGACGAGCCCGATCAGGGCGAGGGCGAAGACGGGCCAGCCGATCACCCGCCGCCTGAGACGCCGGTCGGCGAGCGCGAGCGCGAGGCCGGCTGCGGCGAGCAGCAGGAACGGCCAGCCGAGCTCGGGGCCGCCGAGCGGCAGGTCCCACTCCGCGCGCCGGACCGCTTGGGCCCAGAGACCGGGGGAGCGGAGGCCGTAGATCTGGCCCTGCAGGCGCAGCCCGGCGACGACGTCCCGGGTGCGCAGCAGCAGGTCCGGCATGACGAGCGCGGCCGCGAGCGCCCCGCCGGCGCCACCGGCCGCGAGCAGGAGAACCTTGCGACGCGCGGCGAGCGGCGCCGCCAGCACGCTCGCCGCGAAGGAGAGGCCGACGAGCCCCGCGGGGTATTTGCAGGTGAGGGCCAGACCGGCCATCGCCCCGGCGGCGGCCGCCGTGGCCGCGGGGCGGGCGCTTTCCGTCAACCGGTCCGTCAGGACCAGGCAGGCCAGCGCGAAGAGCGCCGCCGGCGCATCGACGCTCACCACGCCGCTCCGCGCCACCAGCGCCGGGACGAGGGCCGCCGCGAGGGCGGCGAGCGCGCCGGCCGCCGTCCCGCCGAGGCGGCGGCCGAGCAGACCGGCCAGCACGACGATCCCGAGGCCGGCGGCGAGGGTGATCGCCCGCCCGCTCAACAGCAGCTCGGGAGGCTCGAGCAGGTCGTAGTAGCCGACGACCGGCGAGGAGAGGTCTTCGCCCAGGGACCGGCCGTGGACCCGCTCGTAGAGCGGCGCCGCCAGCCGCAGCGGCGCGGTGAAGAGGAGGTAGGGGAGCGAGGGGTAGGAGTACTGGCGCGGATCCGGGTGGCGCCAGCCTCCTTTGCGCACCAGCTCGAGCGCCGGGTGCAGGACGTTCCCCTCGTCGAGGTAGTTGATGTAGGGGTAGCCGGCGGCGAGCGAGGGGAAGCGTACCGCCGCCGCAACGACGACCACCAGCAGGAGCGCGCGCCGGAAGGCCATGTAGAATCGCCTCAGCATTCGGATGCAAGAGTCGGACGCGCTCCCCGAGGAGGTGCTGCGGCTGCTGCGGGAGCGGATCGCCCGCTCGCTCGAGGAGCGTCCGCTCCCCGTCGATCCCGCCGCGCATCGCCAGCGCATCGCCGAGCTGGTCGGCCGACTGGGCGCCGCCTCGTTCTACGAGCTGCTGGGGCTGGACGTCGCCGCCTCGCCCGACGAGGTGCACGCGGCCTACGAGGCGGTGGCGCGGCTGGTCCACCCGGGCCACGCGGCGCGCGTCGGGCTGGCAGGGCGGGAAGCCACGCTCGAGCTGCTCTTCGAGCGCGCCACCCACGCCTATCTCACGCTCAGCCTGCCCGAGCGCCGCCAGGCCTACGACGCGGAGCTGGTGCCGACGGTGAGCGGCGGTGCCGGCGGCAGCGCCGCGGCGACGGCGCGGGCGCGCGAGCAGAAGGAGATGGCGCGCGCCTACTACGAGCGGGCCGGGCGCCTTGCGGAGTCCGGCGACGTCCATTCGGCCATCGAGGTGCTCGAGCTGGCGATCCAGGCCGATCGCCGCCCGGAGTACTTCCACCGGCTCGGCGACCTCCAGGCCAAGAACCCCTACTGGCTGCAGCAGGCCGCCGACAGCTACCGGCGCGCGCAGCTCCTCGGCTCGACCGATCCCGAGCTCGCCGCGGCGCTCCGCGCCATCGAGGCCCGGCTCGCCGCCGCCCGCTGACGCCCCGCCGCCCGCGGTAGAATCGCCGCACCCCGCCGGGGGCTCTCCCGCCCATGCTCGACACCCTGCCGCAACAACAGAAGGCGCTCCCGCACAGCGAGGAGTCGGAGCGCGCGGTGCTCGCCGCGGTGCTGCTCGACGCGCGGGTCCTGCCCACGGTCTCGGGGCGCCTGCGCGCCGCGGACTTCTACCTCGAGCGTCACCAGCACCTCTACGGGGCGATGCTCGACCTGGCGCAGGAGGGCGCCGGCGTCGACCTGCGCACGCTCCAGGCCAAGCTGGAGCAGCAGGGGCGCTTCGACGGCGCCGGCGGCATCGCCTACCTCGCGAGCCTCGACCTCGACCTCCCCGATCTGGGACGGGTGGACGCCTACGTCGAGATCGTCAAGGAGCGCTCGATCCGGCGCCGGCTCATCCACGCCTCGAGCGGCATCATCCGCGACTGCCTGGACGGCGGGCTCGAGGCGGCGGCGGCGCTCGACCGCGCCGAGCAGGCGATCCTGGGCCTCGGCGAGGAGGCGGTCCAGCGCGGTTTCGTCCCCCTGGCGCAGGTCTTCCATTCGACCCTCGAAGACCTCGAGGAGCGTCCGGGCACGACGCTGATCGGCGTCCCCTCGGGTTTCATCGACTTCGACCAGATCACCCACGGCCTCAACCGCGGCAACCTGATCATCGTCGCCGGCCGGCCGGGGATGGGCAAGACCAGCTTCGCCCTCAACATCGCGCAGCACGTCTCGATCCGCGAGCGCCGGGCGGTGGGGATCTTTTCGCTGGAGATGAGCCAGCAGGAGCTGGCGCTGCGGATCCTCTGCTCGGAAGCGGACATCTCGTTCAAGCGGCTGCGCTCGGGAGACCTGTCGCGAAACCAGTGGACGAAGGTCATCCAGACCGTGCGTTCGACGGCCGAGACGCCGCTCTACATCGACGACTCGCCGAACCCGACGCTGCTCGAGATGGCCTCCAAGGCGCGGCGGCTCAAGGCGGAGAAGGGCCTCGAGCTGGTCATCGTCGACTACCTCCAGCTCATGCAGGCCGGCGGGCGCTACGAGAACCGCAACCTCGAGATCGCCGCCATCAGCCGCGGCCTGAAGCAGCTCGCCAAGGAGCTGGAGATCCCCGTCGTCGCCCTCTCCCAGCTCTCGCGCCAGCCCGAGCGGCGCGGCTCCGACCACCGCCCGCAGCTCGCCGACCTGCGCGAGAGCGGCGCGCTCGAGCAGGACGCCGACCTCGTCGCGTTCATCTATCGCGACGAGGTCTACAACCCCGAGGACCCCGACAACAAGGGGGTCGCCGAGGTGATCATCGCCAAACACCGCAACGGCCAGACCGGCACGGTGCCGCTGGTCTTCATCGGCGAGAACACCAGCTTCCGCAACCACTACCGTGACGGCCAAGGCCCCGCCGCTCCCTTCTGAGGCGCCGGCGGCGCCCGAGCCCGCCGCCGTGGAGCACGCGCGGCCGAGCCCGGCGGAGGAGCTGGCGGACGCCCTCCGGCCGGCCTGGGTGGACGTCGACCTCGACGCCCTGGGCTCCAACCTCCGCCACCTGCGGCGCACCGTCGGCACGCGCATCGCCGCGGTGGTCAAGGCCGACGCCTACGGCCACGGCGCGGTCGGCGTCGGCCGGGCGCTGGCGGCGGCCGGCGTGGACCTCCTCGCCGTCGCCCTCTTCGAGGAGGGGGCCGAGCTGCGGCGGGCGGGCATCGAGACGCCCGTCCTGGTGCTCGGCGCCGCGCGCGCCGCGCAACTCCCCCTCTACCGGCGTTACCGGCTGACGCCGACCGTCGGCAGCCTCGCCGAGCTGGCGCTCTGGCGCGACGCCTCGCTGGGGCTCGCCGAGCCGCAGCCGCTGCATCTGAAAGCCGACACCGGCATGGGGCGCCTGGGCGTGGCGCTGGCGGAAGTGGGCGCGGCGCTCGACTTGCTGCGCCGCACGCCGAGCCTCCGCCTCGCCGGCCTGCTCTCGCACTTCGCCGAGGCCGACCTGCCGGAGAGCCCGCGCAACCCGCAGCAGGAGGAGCGCTTCGCCGCCGTCGTCGCCCTGCTCACCGCGGCCGAGCGCGCCGGCGCTCTCCTCCACATGGCGAACAGCGCCGCCGCCCTCCACCGGCCGGCCAGCCGCTTCGATCTCGTGCGCCTCGGCATCGCTCTCTACGGCCTCGACCCGCTCGGCCGCGACGCCGCCCTGCGGCCGGTCATGGGCGTCACGGCCCGGGTCGTGCAGGTGCGCGAGGTCCCCGCCGGCACCCCGCTCTCCTACGGCGGGCGCACGGTGACGGCGCGGCCGAGCCGCATCGCGGTCGTGCCCGTCGGCTACGCCGACGGCTACACCTGGCGTTCGACCGGCCGAGCCGAGGCGCTCGTCCGCGGACGGCGGGTGCCGGTGGCCGGCTCGGTGACGATGGACATGACGCTCCTCGACGTGACCGACAGCGGCGGCGAGCTGGGGGAGGAAGCGGTGCTGCTGGGGCGGCAAGGCGGCGAGGAGGTCACGGCCGCGGAGCTGGCCGACCACGCCGGCACGATCGCCTGGGAGGTTCTCTGCAGCCTCGGACAGCGGCTGCCGCGCCGACTGCTGCGCGGCGGCCGCACGGTGGACCTGGTGTCGCGTTTCCGCCCCGGCGGGGTGTGATGGCCGCCGTCGCGCCCGCTCCCGCGCTGCCGCGGCCGCTCGAGCGCTTCTTCCTGGACGTCGGCCGCTTCTTCGTCATGCTCTGGCGGGTTCTGGTCTGGACCGTGCGCCCGCCGTACGACTGGCGCGAGCTGCTGCGGCAGATGGTTCGGGTCGGCGTCGACTCGGTGCCGGTGGTGATGCTGACCGCGATGTTCACCGGCATGGTCATGGCGCTGCAGATCTTCAGCGTCCTCCAGCGCTTCAACGCCGAGGGCTACGTCGGCTCGATCGTCGCGCTGTCGATGGTCCGCGAGCTGGCGGCGGTCCTCTCGGCGCTGATCCTGGCCGGACGCGCCGGCTCGGCGATGGGGGCGGAGCTCGGCAGCATGCGGGTGACCGAGCAGATCGACGCCCTCGAGGTGATGGCCACCGACCCGATCCACTTCCTGGTCGTGCCGCGGGTCTGGGCGGCGGTCCTGATGCTGCCGCTCCTCGTCGTGCTGGCGGACGCGGTCGGCATCTACGGCGGCTACCTCGTCTCGGTGGTGCTCATGGACGCCAACCCGGTCGTCTACATGGAGAACACCTTCCGCTTCATGGAGCTCAACGACTTCACCTCCGGCCTGATCAAGGCGGCGGTCTTCGGGCTGCTGGTGGCGGTGATCGGCTGTCAGAAGGGCTTCTACACGACCGGCGGCGCCGAGGGGGTCGGGCGCTCGACGACCAGCTCGGTCGTCCTCGCTTCGATCTGCATCCTCATCGCCGACTTCTTCCTCACCAAGCTGCTCTTCTGATGGCCGAGGTCAAGATCCGAGTGCGCGGGCTGGTGAAGTCCTTCGGCCCCAAGCGGGTGCTCGACGGCGTGGACCTCGACGTGCTGGCAGGCGAGTCGACGGTCGTCATCGGCGCCTCGGGGACCGGCAAGAGCGTGCTCATCAAGCACATCATCGGGCTGCTGCGGCCGGACTCCGGCACGGTCGAGGTGGACGGCGTCGACGTCCACGGCCTCGACTACCGCGAGATCACCGAGTTCCGCCGCCGCTTCGGCATGGCCTTCCAGGAGGGGGCGCTCTTCGACTCGATGTCGGTCGCCGACAACGTCGGCTTCCCGCTCAAGCGCCAGTCGCGCCTGCCGCGGGCGGAGATCGCCGAGAGGGTGGAGGAGTGCCTGGCGCTGGTGCGCCTCGAAGGGGTGGGGAAGAAGCTGCCCTCGGAGCTCTCCGGCGGCATGCGGCGGCGGGTGGGCTTCGCCCGCGCGGTGGCGCTGGAGCCGCAGATCCTCCTCTTCGACGAGCCGACGAGCGGTCTCGATCCGGTCACCACGGCGCTCATCGACGAGGTCATCGCCGACCTCTCGAACCGCCTGCACTCGACGACCGTCACGATCACCCACGACATGGAGAGCGCCTACCGCATCGCCGACCGCATCGGCATGCTCCACGGCGGGAAGCTGATCGCTCTGGCGCCGCCGGCGGAGCTGCGCGAGCTGCCCGACCCGCGGGTGCAGCAGTTCATCCGCGGCGAGGCGCGCGGGCCGCTGTCGGACGGCGGGCCGGAGCGGCAGTAGGAAAGGGAGACGATGGCCAACGCAGTCAAGGTCGGCATCTTCATGACCGTCTGCCTCATCGCGCTGGCGATCTTCGTGCTGCGCGTCGAGGACCTCTCGCTCTTCGGCGACGAGCCGGCGCGGCTGGCGGCGCAGTTCCGCGACGTCTCCGGCCTCGACGACCAGGCGGCGGTGCGCGTGGCGGGCGTGCGCGTCGGGCGGGTGGACGGCATCACGCTCGCCGGACGGCAGGCGCGGGTCGAGCTCCTCCTCGACGAGCCGCTGGCGCTGACCGTCGGCTCGCGGGCGCGGATCGCCAACATGGGGCTCCTCGGCGACAAGTACGTCGAGCTGATCCCGGGGCCGGCCGGCGCGCCGGCCCTGCCCCCGGACGCCGTCCTCCCGGGCGAGACGCCGGTCACCTTCGACGAGGCGCTGGCCAAGCTCAACCGCCTCGGCGACTCCATCCAGGGGCTCACCGGCTCCTTCGCGGGGCAGGACCTCGGCGCCGCGGTCAACCGCCTGCTCGTCGACGTGCAGGCGACCAGCGCCGAGATCCGCCTGCTGGTGGCCGCCAACCAGGCGCAGATCGCCTCGGCGGTGCGCAACCTCGAGAGCTTCTCCGGGACGCTGGCGCGCGAGCTGCCGCGCCTCACCGCCGAGATGCAGCGTGCCGTCGGCCAGATCGCCGGGCTGGTGGCCGAGAACCGCCAGGACATCGGCGCCAGCGTCGACAACGTGCGCGAGCTGACGGCGCGGCTCCAGACCTCGGTCGACAACCTCAACGAGATCACCGGCCGCGTCGCGCGCGGCGAGGGGACGCTCGGCAAGCTGGTGAGCGACCCGACGGCGCACGACGAGCTGGTGGCGACGCTCGACAGCATCCAGGGAGGCGTCGAGACGCTGAGCGGCGCGCTGGGGACGATCCAGAAGTTCCAGGTGGACGTCGGGATGGAGGGGTTCTACCTCCAGGACGTCGAGGAGACGCAGTCGGCCTTCCGCCTCGACATCGGCCCCAAGGACGAGCCGCGGATGTACCGGGTGGGGATCGCCAACACGCCGCGCGGGGACACCAAGTCGAAGACGCAGCGAATCACGGTGACGAAGCCGGACGGCACCAGCGAGACGACGACGGTCGAGACCTTGACCCAGGAGGACGAGCGGGTGATCACCGCCCTCTTCGGCTACCGCGGCCGGAACGACGTCAACCTCTGGGCGGGGCTGATCGAGGACAGCGGCGGCGCGCAGGTGGAGTACCCGCTCTTCGACCGCCGCCTCTGGCTGTCGCTCGAGGCCTTCGATTTCAACCGCGAGGACCTCGATCCGCACCTGCGGCTCAGCACCCGCTGGCTCTTCCACCCCAACCTCTATCTCATGGGCGGCTACGACGACTTCCTGGAGGACGACAGCTTCTTCCTCGGCGGCGGCATCCGCTGGCGCGACGACTACCTCAAGTACCTGCTGGGGAGCGCGCCGATCCGCTGAGGCCCACGGGTCGCTCGCGACACCACCGGCGCGCCGTGAGCGGATGAGGAGTCACCAAGATCGCCGGGCGCCCTGGAAGTCACGGCGTAGCTCCTCTTCCGTGACTTCCGAGGCTTGGGTTAGCGCTCGGATCGCGGGGCGCAGGTCGTCATGGAGAACGCACTCGATCGTGGTGCGAACCTCGGTCGGAACATCGGAGGGGATGAGGAGCTCCAGCATCGAGTCCTCCTCGCCCGAGCGCGGCAGGGCCGTGGTGAGCGACTCGAGCCGGAGCACCAGCGTCGCCAGCTTACCGGCAACCTCGCGCAGCACCCTCTGGGCCTCAGCGACAGCCGCCGAGGGCTCCTCAAACTCCTCAGGACCGGTGTGCACCTCAGGGCCCCGGACCGGGCACCCCCCACGGCCCGGCAGCGGCCGTGAGGCGGGCTCGGGTCTGGAGGAGCAGCTCGAAGAGCGTCCGGCCCGGAGCGCCGGCGGCTTCTGCGCCCGAAGCGTCCACGTGCAGGCGAGCGACAAGCGCCTCGATGCGCCGGCGGAGATCGGGCGACAGGGCAGGATTCTCGCGGCCGCGGGCTCGGAGCGCCGCCAGGGCTGGCTCGAACTTCCCTTGAGCCGCGAAGCACTGAGCCAGGTGATAGCGCGCCTCGATGGAGGTGACGGCGTCGAGGCGCGGCTCGGCGAGGGCGAAGGCCTGGGCCAAGGCGCCGATCGCCTCGTCGACGCGCGTCAGGGCGAGCTGGAGGTGCGCCTGCTCTTCGAGCGCCTCGCCGTGCTGCCGCAGCTCGGTCGCCGCGGCGAAGAGCGCCGAAGCGTGAGCGGAAAGCGCTCGCGCTTCGACGACGCGGCCCTGCGCGCGGCGAAGCTCCGCGAGCAGCGCGCAAAAGGCGGCCTGCTCCAGATCGCTCGACGCGAGGGACAGTCACTCGGCGGCTTCCGCGAAGGCCTCCTCGGCGTCGTCGTGGATCCCGCGCCGGCGACGGGCATCCGCCACCAGACACCAGGCGCGAGCCGCAAGCTCGGCCAGAAGCATCGGGCCGATCCCGGGGGCCTTGAGCTCCGGGAGGAGCGTGATCGCGAGCAGAGCGAGGCGCTCGGCCTCCTCGGCATCGCGCGCCAGCAGCTCGTAGCTCTTCTCGAGCAGCGCCGCGCACAGAGGAGCCGTCCGAAACTCGTGCCGGCTCTGGATGACCCGGAGGCGCTCCGCGTGCGGATGGCGGAGCAACTCGTCGAGGAGCTGGGGAGCCGCCGCCGTCTGGTCCCGGGCGGTCTCGAGCACGCCCGCCAGACGCTGCGTCAGTCCGCGCCAGATGCGGCCGTACCTGCTTCCCGGCGGCGTCTCGGAGCCCATCAGACGCCTGGGCCTGGACGAACGCTGTCCGTTCCTCGCCCGCGCGCAGACTCATCCAGGAGGGCACTGATCCACGCCAGGTTGGCGAGCACTTCGTCGCCGCGCGCGAGAGCCGTTCTCCGGAGCGCTTCGGCCTGGACCATCGCGGCTGCGAGGGTGATCTTGCCGGCGTGGGCGTCGTCTCGGAGCTCCTCGAGGGCCCTGAGCACCTCGAGCCGCCGGGGATCCGACTTCCGCTCGCGCCGGGCGGCCGGCAACGACAACGGCTCCAGCTTGTCTCGCCGACCCTCCTGACGGCGAAGCGCGGCCAGCAGGGCGGCGGCGAGGCGCTCTTCGAGGAGCAGCTCGGTCCTCGACGCCTCCCTCGTCACCCGCCGCAAGGCCGCCTCGGCCACCTCGGTCTGCCCGATCCGCAGAGCGGCGGTGCTCCTGCCAAGACCGAGCTGAGCTCGCACCTGCGGTGCGACGCGCGTTTCATCCGCCTGATGGTCGGTGAGCAAGGCCCAGGCGAGGGGGAGCTGATGGAGCTCCAGAGCGCACCGCGCGAGCCCTTCGCGGCAGCGGAGCGCCACATCGAGAGACATCCAGCGCTCGGCCACGAGCAAGGCGCGTGCGATCTCGCGGAGCGCGGCGGCTCGCTCCCCGAGCGAGAGGTAGAGGATGCCTTGGTCATTCCGGGCGGCCACCTCCTGCCCCGCACAGCCGGCTTCCTGGAACAGGACGATGGCGCGGCGGGTCAGCGCGAGCGCCTCCGCGACGCGCCTCTGCGCACGGCGCAGCCCCGCGAGGAAGCGGCAGAAGAGGGCGGCTTCGAGGGGCTCGCGAGCGGGCTGGCGCCGCTCCGCTTCGGCGAAGGCCTTTTCGGCTTCCTCACCCGCTCGACACAAGGTGCGGGCATGGCCGACGAGAATCCAGCCCTGGGCTTCAACGTGCGCGGCCACCGCATCCAGGCGCGCGGGCAGGCGCTGCGCGGCGGCGAGCGCAAGCCGGGCGAGCACCTCGGAGGCCGCGGGATCTTCGAAGCTCAGCTCGTAGCTTCCGCTCAAGACGAGCCAGGCAAACATCGGCGTGGGCACTGCGCGGTCGACCGCGAGCCGTTCGGGCCAGCGCTCGGGCGAACTGCTGTGAAGGATCGCGTGCAGGCGCTTTCTCGCCTCGCGCCGCTCCCGCGCGAAGCGGGCGGGAGGGAGCGCCCGCAGCACGTCGAGCAACGGCCAAGCGTGCGGCACCGGCGGTGACACCGTGGCCCGCTCGGCCGCCACCTGCGGCGCCAGGCGCTTGCACCGCCGGCAGGCAAGGAGGTGACCGAGGACGGCCCGCTCCCCCTCCGGGAGGCTGTCGAGGGCCAGGAGCAGCTCGGTCGGGTAGGGAAGGGCGACGATCATGCGCGCCGAAGCACCTTGCGGACCTCGCTCTCGATCTCATCCACCGCATGGAGGATCGCCGCGCGGCTCGCGGCGGGCAGTTGCTCGATCAGCTCGGCGAGCCGATCGAGGCGCAGCTCCACTTCCGCGGAGCGGCGCGCCCGCCCCGTCCTGCCGGCGAGGGCGTCACAGCTCAGGTCCAGGACCTCGGCGAGCCGGCGGAGGACCTCCAGACCCGGCAGGCTCTCGCCGCACTCGTACTTGCTGATCGTGGAGGTGTGGACGCCCACTCTTGCAGCGAGCTGCTTCTGGCCCAGGCGGCGGGCCTCGCGTGCCGCCGCCAGGTTTCGTGCGAAGTGGCGGCGGACCGACGCCTCGGCGGTGCGTTGGGCGACTTGCCTGCTACAACGAACCCACGCGGACGTCCCGTGGCCGAGGAGAACGGAAATGCACGATCGATCCAAACGGCCAGCCGCCCGCATCATCAACGACAGATTCCCAGAGAGGGACGCCCTCCGTCGCGATGCCGCCGACCTCGATGCCCTCCGCCTGGCGGCCGCCTTGTTGAAGCGCCTCGAACGCGAGCGGCCCGGCCACTCGTACTAGTAAAAAACACCCAAAGAAAGTCGGCCGCACCCCCTTCCCTTTTGCGAAGGCTCGAAGTAGAACCTTCGTAAGTAGCATCACCCTCGGGCATGCAGCCTGGAGGGGCCTCGCCCGGAGGCCTCATGAAGCACCGTCGGAGGTCGCTCCCCGTCGCCGGCGCCATCCGTTCTCTGCTGGTCCTGCTCGCCGGGACCCTCGCCCCCTCCCCCCTTGCCGCGACCTGCACCTGCACGGTGTCGGCCTCGGCTTCCCCGCCGACGCTCGCGGTGTCCGGCTCCAGCGGCGGCGCCTGCGCCTACGGCATCGGCATCGCCTTCCATCGCGACGGGGATCTGTTCAGCCAGCGCACTTGCGGCACGGGCACGAGCTGCAGCCACAGCGCGACCGATTCGATCGCCTGTCTCCGCACCGGGACGCACACGGCAAGCGCGACCTGCTGGTGCGGTCAGCTCGTGCCGGGCCCGGACGGTCAGCCCACCTGCGACAGCGACTCGGGCCAAGCCGCGACGGAGTTCTTCGTCGACACGACGCCGACGGTGTCGGTGTCGTTCAACGGACCGGATGCGCTGGGCAGTGGTTCTCTGTCCGCGCCCTTTTCATTTCCCAACACTCCCGGTTCCGGCAGTCGGGAAGTGAGCGCGTACGTCGACGGGGAATTCGACCGGAGAATCAACCCGCCCGAGCTCTCCGGCACCTGGACCGAGCCGCTCAGCACCGCCTGCTGGAAGGAGGGGGCGCACGAGATCAAGGCGGTGGCGATTGCCTGCGGCGAGGGGCACGACGAGGCCTACCGGGCGGAGGCCGCAACGACCGTGACCGTCGGCACCAAGCCGGAGGTCGGGTTGAGCCTCGGCGGCCCGGACGGCGCGGGGCAGGCTACCGCGTCGGTCCTCTTCGACTTCGAGAACACCGCCGGCTCGGGCAGTCGCGACTTGGCGCTCTACCTCAGCGGAGAACTCTTGCGCAGGATCAGC
This sequence comes from Thermoanaerobaculia bacterium, assembly GCA_036277075.1. Lineage (GTDB taxonomy): Bacteria > Acidobacteriota > Thermoanaerobaculia > Multivoradales > UBA5704 > DASUNQ01. The sequence goes on along the minus strand of DASUNQ010000147.1, from coordinate 6,350 downwards.
CCCGAGTCGATCGCGGGCACCTGGACCGAGCCGGTCGACACCGTCTGCTGGACGCAAGGGAGCCACGAGCTGACGGCTTTGGCGGTGGCGTGCAACGAGAGCGACCCCGCCTATCAGACCGAGGCGCGATCGCAGGTGGTGGTTGATCACAAGCCTCACGTGTCGTTGTCTCTGGCGCCGGAAGATCCTTCCCACCCGGCCGGCCGGCAGGTGGTGACGGTGAGCTTCGGCTTCCCGCAGACCCAGGGCGCGGGCCAGCGGCTGGTGACGGTGCGCTCGCACCCCGCGGGCGGGCTCGTGACCCTCTTCCGTCCCGAGGAACGCGAGGGATCGCGATCGGGCTGGACCGTCTCCTGCGCCGATGGCGCGAACCGCCTGTTGGTGGCGACCGCGGAAGCCTGCGGCGAGACGACGGCGGAAGCCGTGGTCGCGCTGCCCGCCTGCCCGAAGCCGCCGCGGTTCCACCCGTGCAAGAACCAGTGCGGCTGCGTGGGCGGCGGCGGGCCTCCGGGCGGCCCGCCGGGCTTCGGCCTCGGCGACTCGGGCCCCGGCGCGCAGCTCTCCTACCTCGGCGGCGGCGTGGGGAGCCCGGGCAATCCGGGCCGGGCCGAGTGGAGCGTGACCCTCGGCCGCCACTGGTCGCACGACTACGCCGAGAGGATCGTCGCCGATCCGAGCGTGGCGGGCCGCGTCTGGCTCCTCACGCGCGACGCCGCGTTCGAGCGCTACACCGACGCCAACGGCGACGGCGTCTACGAGGCCGTCGCGCCGGAGGACACCTATCGGACACTCTCGCGGGTGGGCGCCGGGTGGGAGCTGAGGGATCTCGAGGGAACAGTCCACTCCTTCGACAGCACAGGGCGGTGGAGCGCGACGCGCGACCGTCACGGCAACGCGAAGACCGCGAGTTACGCGGACGGGCGGCTCGTCGCGGTGACGATGCCCGACGGCCGGCGGGAGGACTTCGGCTACGACGCCGCGGGCAAGCTCGCTGCGATCACCGAGGTGGGCGTCGGCGGAGCGGCCCAGCGGAGCTGGGGCTATCGGTGGTCGGGCGGCGACCTGGTCGCCATCGAGCGCCCGGACGGGACCGAGCTGCGCTTCGTCTACGGTGACGGCCGCCATCCGGGGCTGATGACCCGAAGCCTCCTCACCGGAGCCGACGACGGCGACCCGGGCACTCCGCGCCCCGAGCGGGTAGAGCGGGCCTGGGACTACGACGCCGAGGGCAACGTGCTGCGCACCTGGCGCGGCGCGGAGGACTTCGCCTCCGGCGTCGATCGCGTCGAGCTCGCCTACGACAACCCCTTCGAGCCGGAGGAGACGACGGTCACCTTCCACCGCAGCGCGACCGAGCGCGACACGGTCGTCTACACCCTCTCGCGCACCGCGCGGTGGGTCGGGGCCAAAGCGCGGATCACCTCGATCTCCGGGGACTGCTCGAGCTGCGGCCTGGGTCCGAACGCCCAGCTCTTCTACGACGATGCCGCCAACCCTCTGCGGCCGACGCGGACGGTCGACGGCAGGGGGCACGAGACCCTGATGAGCTACGACGCGAACGGGACGCTCGTCGAGAAGGTCGAGGCGGCAGGGACGGCGGAGAGCCGGACGACCACGTGGGCTTACGATCCCACGTTCCCGGCGCTGCCGGCCCGGATCGAGGTGCCGTCCACCTCCGGCGGCGCGGCGCTGCGGACGACGATCTTCGGCTACGACGCGGTAGGCAACGCCACGAGCCGAAGAGTCCAGGGCGTCGAGGCCGGGAGCTTCTTCGACCTCGAGACGGTGACCGCCTTCAACGCCGCGGGCCAGCCGGTCACGATCGACCCGCCGGGCTACGGCACGGACGACCGAACGAGCTTCACTTACGATCCTCTCCGCGGCCACCTCCTGCCGCTCACCCGCACGGACCCGCTCGTCGGGCCGACCTCCTTCGAGCACGACCCCTTCAACCGCCGCACGGCGGTCGTCGATCCGAACGGCCTCCGCACCGAGACGGTCTACGACGCGGCGGACCGCGTGGTCGCCGTGCTCCAGCGCGGCGCCTCGTCGGCGGACGACCTGGTGACGCGCCACGCCTACAACGCCTTCGGCGACCTCGTGCGGACGACGTTGCCGCGCGGCAACCTGGTCGAGTACGGCTACGACGCGGCCGGCCGGCTCGTCGTGGTCGAGCGCAAGCCGGACGCCGCGACGCCCGGCGAGCGCACGGTCTACACCTTGGACGGAAGCGGCAGCCGCGTGCGCGAGGAGCTCCAGCGCTGGGTCGCCGAGGGCTGGGTGACGGATTCCTTCACCGACTACCGCTACGCGAACCGCTGCCAGGTCGGCAAGGTCGTCCACGCCGACGGCACGGCAACCGAGCACGCCTACGACTGCGACGGCAACCTGGAGAAGGTCTGGGACGAGAACCATCCGCGGGAGGGGTCGTCGGAAGGCGGCGGCGGCGGAGACGACTGCGACGAGCCGCCCTGCGGGCCACTCGGCGGAGGTCCGAACGAGCCGACGCAGGTCTACGAGTACGACGCCCTCGACCGGCTCGTCCGCGTGCGCCAGCCGTGGACCGGGGCCGGGGGAGGAGAGGCGGTCACGACCTACGGTTACGACGTCCAGGACCATCTTGTTCTCGTGACGGACGCGGAGAGCAATACCACGAGTTATCTCTATGGCGACCGGGACCTGATGACCCGGCAGGAGTCCCCGGTCTCGGGTACCACGACCTACGCCTACAACGACCACGGCGAGCTGATCTCCGAGACCGATGCGCGGGGCGTGACGCTCACCCGGACCGTCGATCCTCTCGACCGGGTCACCGCGCTCGACTCCCCCGACCCGGCGCTCGACACGACCTACAGCTACGATGACCCAGCGGTGCCTTTCTCGAAAGGGCGGCTGACCGCAATCTCGCGAAGCGGCTCGGCGGTCCCCTACGGCTATGACCGCTTCGGCCGGGTGCTGCGCGACGGTGAGCTGACCTTTACCTTCGATGCCAACGGCAACCGCACCACGATCGGCTATCCTGGGAGCGTGACGGCTCGGTTCAGTCACGACTTCGCCGACCGCGAGGAGAGCCTGGAGGTCCAGGTGGGCTCCGCGGCGCCGCTGCCGATCGTCTCCGGTTCCTCCTATAAAGCCTTCGGCCCCCTCGCCTCCCTCGCTCTCGGTAACGGGCTCTCGGAGAGCCGGAGCTTCGACCAGCGCTACCGCCCGACCGCCATCGACGTGCCGGGCCGTCTCGACCAGCGCTATGAGACGGATGGTGTCGGCAACATTCGCTCGATCGACCGTGCCGTCGGGGCGGACCGGTTCTTCGCCACCTACGACTACCGAGCGCCGCAGTACTTCCTGACGGAGGGCAGCGGCCCCTGGGGGCGGCGAGCATGGTCATACGACCGGATCGGCAACCGCCTCGACGAGGAGGTGGTCCCGCCTGACGCCGATCTTCCCGAGAGCTACACCTACGGCTACCACCCCAACCCCGCCGGCGGCAACACGCCGAAACTCTCCGACCTCACGCCAGCTCCGGGCGGCGAGCCCGGGAGCTTCCTCACCTACAGCTACGACGCGGCCGGGAATCAAACGACGGTCGGCGTGACCAGCGGTGAGGAGAGCCCGGGCCGTACGAGCATCCTTGACTACAGCGCCGAGGGACGGCTGGCCCAGCTCCACACGAGCGACGCCACCGGCACGACGGAGCTCTCCTACGACGGGCGCGGCTTCCTGCGGCGGTCGCGGCTCGCCTTCTCCGACTCGAACGACTTCATCCAGACCGAGCCGGTCTACAGCTCCGAGGGGCTCCTCTACGCGCGGAAGCTCCACCACCAGAACACCCGCAGAGGCCCAGGGGACGGTGGCTCCGCCACGCACCCGGTGATCAAGCACGCGACATTGCTCCTCTACTTCGCCGGCCGGCCGGTGGCGCAGCTTCGCCGGCACGAAGCCGGAGGCGGTGCCGACGAGCTGCTGTTCGTGACCACCGATCACCTCGGCGTGCCGATCCTCGCCGCAGACGCCGCGGGTGGCGTGGCCTGGCAGGGCGGCCTTGACCCGTTCGGCGAACCGTTCGCCTTCCCCCGCACGGGCCCGCCGGACGATGAGGACCCCTCCGGGCCTCCCGACGACGGCGACGGCGGCGGAGGTGGAGGCGAGGAAGAAGGCCTGGAGGCCACCTCTCTAGCCCTGGAGACCGTGGGCTTGTTCCTGCGCTTCCCCGGCCAGTGGGACGACCCGAGCTTCCACTCCCACGGCCTCCGCGGCGGGCTCTACTACAACGTCCATCGGTGGTATCACACGCTCTTGGGAAGGTACTCACAGCGCGATCCAGCAGGCTTCAACTCTGATCGTAATACATACATCTACGCCGAGAACCGTCCGCTGATCAGTACAGATCCACTCGGCCTCTTTGTGGTCGAAAGTTTCACTGACTACTTCCCGGGCAATGGCCTGACGATTCCTCATAACTGGAACAGCGATTACGAGTGCTACTGTTGCGAGAATGGAGCTTGGTGCACCTCCTTCCGAGTAATGCTCCACTTCAAACTCTACTCGCCGCCCGGGGACTCATGCACGCTAGGCCATGAGCAAGGCCATGTGACGATCGCCGAACATTACGTACAAGACATCGCAGACGGCATCCTGTTGCCTGTTGAGCGTCGGCGCTACAACTCCCGGCAAGAGTGCGAAGAGGCCAGTCAAACAGCACGCCAAACGCTGTTCCAAAAAGCAAAGCAAAGCCTCTGGTGGCTGTCGCTGCAACAGCAAGTGCTATACGAGTTCAATCCCTTCATACGTTGCGGAAGGCCACTGTGGTCAAGGTGATTGTGCGGGCAGCGCTCGTTCTGCTCGCGCTCATATCAGGCGGCCTGATCCTGGAGTACCGGCGCTGTCGAGCGCGCGACCTTCCCGCGTCTGTTCCAGCCACGCTGCTAGAGGGATTATCGAACAGGCTTGTGCAGGACTTAGGACCGCCTGATTCTCGCTTCCGAACAGTCGCACCAGACCTGTACAACCAAGCGGTGGGCCTGCTGGTTATTCCACCAGGCTCGCTGGACGATGTCCGAGATTCCCCACTTGAAGTGCTTGTCTGGCGCCGTGCCTGTTTCTTCTCCATGGAGAGACAGTTGATCGTAATCGCGAGCTTGGACTCAGGACGCATCGTATGCTATGGGAGTGCATCAAGCATCTCAAGCATACCGGTATTTGTGAGTGGTAAAGCACGGACGTGTAATTAATGAGGGCTCGGCGCCGCCAGCGCTCATTCTCGGCTGACGCCCCCACGCAGGTCGCGCGGATTGCGGATGCGGCAAGATCGCCAGGAGCCGTCTAGTCTTTCTCGCAATGGCGGTCCGCTGTACCCGGCGGTTCCCATTTCAAAGGGGTGACTGACCGCGATCTCCCGGAGCCCGTCCTCTACTCCTATGTCCGCTTCGGACGGGTGCTGCGCGACTGCGAGCTGACCTTTACCTTCGATGCCACCGGCAGCCACCTCATGAACCAGACAGGCGAACGTGAGAACCGCACACGACCGCACCCACGCTCGCGCCCAGGCGCGGACCTCGAGGAGAGCCGGCTGGCCCTCCTGGGGGAGGGTTGCGTCCTCAGGGGGGAAGCGGCGACCCCCGAGAGGAGGACCTCGGACCTCGCGGGGGAGCGTCCGGGCCGCTCGGGAACGGGTGCGGACCGCGCGGGGGCGCACCGCTCCCTGGCGGGCCGACCTCATTCTCGCGCGGGAGCGGGCGGCGACCTTCTGGACGCGGGCTCGACCCGCGCGGGGGAGCGCGCTCCCCTCGCGGGCCCTCCGCCATCCCTCCTGGGGGAGCCGTCCGACCGGACGGAATCGGGCGCGGGTGCCACCACGGCGCGGCATCCCCGCCGTCCCGCCGCCCAGGCCGGGGCTGATGACCCGGAGCCCGGCCCGGGGAAAGCTCCCCATCGCGTAAGGAATGTTCCCCGCGACCGGTAGTGGGCTATTAGTGTCTTAGCCCACTACCCCGCGACCTGGGGAAGACTCCCCGCGCCCGGGGGAAGACTCCCCGCCGGCGGGGGAGGGTGTCCCAGCTCGCGGGGAACGTTGCCCGCCCGCGGGGGAACGTTCCCCATCGCACGGGGAATGTTTCCCACCGGCCGGGGAGCGTTCCCCACCGGCCGGGGAGTCTTCCCCGTCGAGTGGGGCGAATTCCCCACGACGCGGGCGCCGCCCCCGAGCTCCGGGGTGGACTTACCCCGGTTTGGTGGACGGTTGAAGTTTGGGGTCTCCTCTCATGATTGAAGCGAGCAGCTGCCCCCCCGCAGTCCGACGGAAAACGCGGAGCGCGCCAGCAGTGGCGTGCATCTAGGCTGCCTGCCGCCGG
>DASUNQ010000146.1:0-5044 GCA_036277075.1 Thermoanaerobaculia bacterium | reverse complement strand
CGGCTCGCCACCCGGGGCGACCGGGCCCCTCTTCCGCCGCCCCCGCCCGCCGCGCCGCCGCCGCGCGCGCTTCTCGCGGTCCTCTTCCGGCTCGTCGTCGTCCTCCCGCGGCGCCGCCGCCCGGACCGGCCCGGGCACGGCCGGCTCCGGCTCCGCCAGCTCCGCCGCCGTCACGGCCGGGCGCGGGGCCCGCGGCTTCGGCGGGGGCGCCGAACCGTCGCGCGGCAGCCACTCCACCTCCTCCTGCGGCCGGTGGAGGCGCGGCGAGGCGATCACCTCGACGCGGATCCCGAACTCTTCCTCGAGCGCGGCGATCTCGCGGCGGCGGCTGTTCTGGAAGGCGTCGGCGAGCTCGGGATGCAGCTCGACCCGCACGCCGCCGATCGAGCCGGCCGCCGCCCGCTCTTCGATCCGCCGCAGCAGGTTGAGGCCGACCATCTCGGGGCTGGCGATCCTCCCGGTGCCGGCGCAGGTCGGGCAGGGGCGATGGGTGCGCATCTGGAGCGCCTGCTGGACGCGCTGGCGGTTGATCTCGAGCAGGCCGTTGGGGCTGATGCGCCCGACCGTCGACCGCGCGCGGTCGGCCTTCATCGCCTCCTTGAGCTCCTTCTCGACGTTGCGCTGGTACTTCGCGCTGCGCATGTCGATGAAGTCGACGACCACGAGGCCGCCGAGGTCGCGCAGGCGGAGCTGGCGCGCCACCTCGTTGGCGGCCTCCAGGTTGGTCTGCAGCGCCGTCTCCTCCTGGTTGGCGCCGCGCGAGCCGCGCCCGGAGTTGACGTCGATGGCGGTCAGCGCCTCGGTGCGGTCGATGACGATCGAGCCGCCGCCCGGGAGCTGCACGGTGCGCTCGTAGATGCGGTCGACCTGCGGCTCGACGCCGTAGCGCGAGAAGAGCGGCACGCGGTCGGTGTAGCGCTCGAGCCGGATGCGGGTGCGGGGCGCGAAGCCCTGGAGGTAGGCGCGCGCCTCCTCGTGAGCGTCGTCGTCGTCGACCAGGACCTCGTCGATCGAGCTGTCGAGGTGGTCGCGCAGCGCCTGGAGGATGAGCCCCTGGTCGCTGTAGAGGAGCCGCGTCCCCTTCCCCTGCCGCGCCTCGGCCTGCACCCGCTTCCAGATGCGCAGCAGGGCGGCGAGGTCGCGTCCCAGCGTCGCCTTGGTCTGGTCGAGGGCGTTGGTGCGCAGGATGGCGCCGCAGCCGGAAGGCAGCTCGAGCCGGCCGGCCAGCTCCTTGAGCTGCCGCCGGGCCTCCTCGTCCTCGACCTTGCGCGAGACGCCGCGGGTGTCGTCGAACGGGGTCAACACCAGGTAGCGGCCGGCGAGCGAGAGGTTGGTGGTGAGCGCCGCCCCCTTGCCCCCCTCGGGCTCGCGCGTCACCTGGACGACGATCGGCCGCGCCTTGTCGAGCACCTCCTCGATGCGCGCCTTGCCGCCGGCGCGCGGCGAGTGGTAGTAGGCCTCCGGCACGACGTCCTGGATGGCCAGGAAGCCGTGGCGGTCGCCGCCGTAGTCGATGAAGGCGGCGTTCAAGGCCGGCTGGATGTTGGCGATCAGGCCGCGGTAGATGTTGCCGCGGGTGAGCCCGGACGTGGCGACCTCGACCTGATAGCTCTCGAGGTGCGAGCCGGAAACGATGGCGACGCGCAGCTCCTCGGGGCGCTGCGCGTTGATGAGCATCTTGCGGGCCAAAAGCGGGTTCTCCTGAGTGACGGGGGCGGCGCGGCCGCGGGCGGCCGGCTGGGGCGGAACCCACGGATTCTAGCCGAACGCGGAATGCGGGGCGGAGAGCGGGGGTTTTGAACCTTCCGCCGGGAGCTCGGGGACAGAGCGACGGCGGTGCCCCTGCACTTGGTTGGCAGGGGCTTGCACGGGGGTGGCGACCCCGTGGCGCGCATGCTGGCGTCGTGAAGTCTTCATCTGTGAAGCGAGCCATGAGCCGTCGAGCCGAGCCCCCGGACGCCCATACCCCCCTCTACAGCCTCGAACCGGGCGGGTTCGTGGGGCCGGACGGCAGCCTGGCGCTCGACGACACCGGCACCTTCGTCTGGGTCCCTCCCGGGCTGCGGAGCTGGGACCCGGTCGGCGCCTTCATCAAGCGCGGCATGGACCTCGTCCTCGGCAGCCTCTTCCTGCTGCTCTGCTCCCCGGTCCTCCTCGCCGCGATGCTGGCGGTCAAGCTGACCAGCCCGGGGCCCGCGCTCTTCGTGCAGAGGCGGATCGGGTACCGCGGGCGGAAGTTCCGCATGCTCAAGCTGCGCACGATGCGGCACGGCGCCGAGCACTTCGAGGAGGAGCTGGCGCGGCGGCAGCAGCGCGCGGGCCGGGTGTTCCTCAAGCTCGCCGACGACCCGCGGGTGACGCCGCTCGGCCGCTTCCTGCGCCGGGCGAGCATCGACGAGCTGCCGCAGCTCTGGAACGTCCTGCGCGGCGACATGAGCCTGGTCGGGCCGCGGCCGCTGCTCCTCACCGACTTCCGCAAGTTCCCCAAGCGCGAGCAGATGCGGCGCTTCGCCATGAAGCCGGGGATCACCGGACTGTGGCAGGTGAGCGGGCGCAGCGGCGTCTCCGACGCGGAGCGCATCCGGCTCGACCTCGAGTACGTCGACCGCTGGACGCCGGGGCTCGACGTCGCCATCCTGGCACGCACCATCCCGGTGGTACTCTCGACCAAGGGGGCGAGCTGATCGATCGCTGGGCGCTGATCCGCGGGTGGTGGCTGCTGTTGCTGGGACTGGCGGTCGCGCTCGCGGCGGCGGCCTTCTACACCGCCCGCCAGGAGCCGGTCTTTCGGGCCACGACCACGCTCGCGGTGGTCCCCGTCTCGGAGGTCGAGGGGACGGAGGACATCCTACGCAGCCTCGACACGCTGGAGCGGCGCACCGTCGTCGCCACCTTCGCCAAGGTCCCCGGCACGGCCGAGACGCGCAGGGCGGCGGCGCGGGCGCTGGCGCTGCGCGAACGGGCGCTGCGCGCCTATCGGCTGCGCGGCTCGGTGCTGCCCAACACCAACATCATCCAGCTCCAGGCGGAGGGTCCGGACGCCCGGACCGCCGCGGCGCTCGCCAATGCCGCCGCCGAGGCGACGCGGCGCGAGGCGCGCAGCATGTACCGCATCTACACCATGCGCACGCTCGAGGAGGCGAGGCCGCCAGGCCGGCCGGTCTACCCGACCCCGCGCCGCAACTACGTCGTGGCCGCCGTCCTCGGGCTCTTCGTCGGGGCGATCGGGGCGCTGCTCCTCGCCCGGTGGCGCACGCCGACGGTCGGCGCGACCGGGTTTTGAGCCGCGGTGGGGGCGATGCCCGCGGCGGCCGACCCGCGCCGTCCCCTCCTCTCTCGTGCGGCGCCGATCGCCGGCGCGACCGCGCTGGCGGCCTGGGGGGCCGGTCTCCTCGCCGTGCGCCGCCCGGACCTCGTGCGGCTCGACCTCCTCGAGGTCGCCGCCGGCCCCGCGGCCCTCGCCGGCGTCCTGGTCGCCGCGCTCCTCGCCGCGGCGGTGCTCCGCCGCCCCGGGCTCGGGCTGCTCCTCGTGGTCGGCGCGATCTACCTCAACCTCTCCGAGGTCCTCGTCCGCCAGCACGGTCTCCCCTCGCTCCTCCAGCTCCTGACGCTGCTCGTGGCGGTCGCCGCGCTGGCGGAGCGCACCGGCGACGCCGCCGCCGAGACCGGGCCGGCGCGGCTCCGCCGGCTCGCCCTCCACCCGCTGACTCTCGCCCTCGCCGCCTACCTGCTCGTCCTCCTCGTCTCGACGACGCTCGCCTGGGACCGCGAGCTGGCCGACGAGCGCGGGATCGAGGCGTTCAAGGCGTTCGTCCTCTACCTGCTCGTCGCGCAGCTCGCCAGCACGCCGCGGCGGCTCGCGGCGGGGGCACGGACCGTCGTGGCCTGCGCCGCCTTCCTCGCCGCGCTCGGCGTCGTGCAGTTCGCGACCGCCGGCTTCGAGAACGAGCTCGGCGGCCTGGCGCGCGTCAAGGACGCGCACATCGTGGGCGAGGTCTTCGAGCCGCGCATCGCGGGTCCGCTCGGCGATCCCAACTTCTTCGCCCAGGCGCTGCTGGTCGCCGTGCCGCTCGCCCTCTTCGCCGCCTGGGAGGCGCGCGGCCGCGGCGCCCACCTCGCGGCCCTGGCCGGCGCCGGCCTGGTGACGGCGGCGATCGTCCTGACCTACTCGCGCGGCGGGGCGCTGGCGCTCGGCTGTGTGCTCGGTCTGGCCTTCCTCGCGCGGCGCGTGCGCCGCGGGGACCTGGCGCTCGGCGCGGCGCTCCTCGCCGCCCTCGTCGTGGCGGCGCCGGACGAGTTCGCGCGGCGGCTGACGACGCTCTCGGAGGTCGTGCCGGGCGGCGAGGAGACCCTCCACCCCGACAGCTCGTTCGAGAAGCGACGCCTCCTCGGCCTCGTCGCCTGGGAGGTCTTCCTCGACCACCCGCTGGCGGGCGTCGGCGCCGGCAACTACACCGTCCACTTCGACCGCTACGCCGCGCAGGTGGGCTCGGCGGCGCGGCAATACGGCGAAGCCGAGGAGCGGCAATACCCGCACAACCTGTACCTCGAGATCGCCGCGGAGACCGGCGTGCTCGGGCTCGCGGCCTTCGCCGCCGCGCTGGCGGCGGCGTTCGCCGCCCTGCTGCGGGCGCGGCGGCGCTGGGAGCGGGCGGGACAGGGGCACATGGCCGGGCTGGCGCACGCCTTCGCCATCGCGCTCGCCGGGTACCTGGTCTCGAGCCTCTTCCTCCACGGCCACTACCAGCGCTACCTCTTTCTGCTCTTCGCCTTCGCGGCGGCGCTCTCGCTCGGCGAGCCGGAGGAGCGGCCGGCGGCGGCATGACGGTCGGCCCGGCGCTCAACGGACCGGTGGCGGTGCTGCTGTCGCGCTTTCCGCTGGTCACCGAGACCTTCATCCTGCGCGAAGCGGTGGAGCTCGAGCGGCAGGGGCAGGCGGTCCTCCTGGTGCCGCTCCTGCGCGAGCGCGCCGCGGTGGTCCACCCGGATGCCGAACCCTGGGTCGCGCGGGCGCTCTACACGCCGCTCCTGTCGCCGCGCATCG
>DASUNQ010000145.1:0-4377 GCA_036277075.1 Thermoanaerobaculia bacterium | reverse complement strand
ACCCGGCGCAGCTCGCCGGCGTCGAGGCCGGCGATGGCGCCCCGGTCGCCGAGCGGGTCGCCGCCGCGGTCGCGGCCCACTGCCGCTCGCTGATCGAGCGCGCCGGCCCCGCCTGCGTCGCGGTCAAGCCGCAGCTCGCCTGCTTCGAGCGCCTCGGCGCCCCCGGTTGGCAGGCCCTCGACCGTGTCTGCGCCTTCGCCCGGGGGGCGGGCCTGATGGTGATCGCCGACGGCAAGCGGGGCGACGTCCCGGTCACCGCCGCCGCCTACGCCCAGGCCCTGGTCGGGGAGACCCCGACCCCCTGGGGGCCGGTCGCCGGCCTCGACGCCGGCGAGCTGCGCCGGGTCGGGGTCGAGGCCGAGGCAGATCTGGCTGCGGCGCTCAGCTACCAGCGCCGCGAGCCGATCGGCGAATGGCGTGATCAGCCGCCCTTGACCTTGGTCTTCAGCGCCGAGCCGGCGGAGAAGCGGGGGACCTTGCCGCCCGGGATCGTGATCCGCTCGCCGGTGCGGGGGTTGACCCCTTGCCGAGGACCACGCTCGGCCACGTGGAATTTGCCGAATCCGGTGAAGCTGACCTCCTCGCCGGAGCTCAGAGCGCCGGTGATGGCGTCGAGAACAGCATCGACCGCGTCGCTGGCAGCTTTCTTGCTGCCGAGCCGGTCGTCGCCGGCCAGTTGATCCAGAAACTCAGCCTTGGTCACGTCGTAGTCCTCCTAAAGGGGGTTCGAGATGCGGCGGAATCTAACAGCGGCCTCGGCGTCACGTTACGAGCCGCTGATCGCGATCTCACCGATCAGCAGCGGCGGAGCGCTGACCGAGCCGCCGAAGGGGACCCAGCGAGCCTCCCGGCCGGCCGCCCGCACGGACCTGAGCATGCCGACGAGATCGCCGGCGATGGTGAACTCGCGCACCGGCTCGGCCAGCTCGCCCGCCCGGATTGCCCGCCCGGAGGCGCCGACCGAGAAGACCCCGGTGACCGGGTTGACGCCGGAGTGCAGGCCGGCGACATCGGTGACGAGGATCCCCTCCCCGGCCTGCCCGAGCAGCTCCGGCTCGGAGAGCTCGCCGGGGCCGAGCAGGAGGTTGGAGGCCGAGACCGAGGGCAGCGACCGGTAGCCCTGGCGCGAGGCGCTGCCGGTCGAGCCGCGGCCCTCGCGATTCGCCGTGTAGGTGTCGTAGAGGTAGGACTGCAGACGGCCGCCCTCGAACAGCGCGGTGCGGCGGCGGGGGACGCCCTCGCCGTCGAACGGCGCCGAGGCCGGCCCACCGGGGTCCCGGCCGTCGTCGTGAAGGATGAAGGCCTCGCTCGCCAGCTCCTCGCCGAGCCGCCCGGCGAAGGGCGAGCGGCCACGCTGGACCGCCCTCGCGCTCAGCGCGCCGCCGATCAGGCCGGCGAAGCTGGCGGCGACGGTTGGGTCGAGGACCACCGGGCAAGAGCGCGAGGCGGGCTTGGACGCCCCGATCATCGAGGCCGCGCGCTCGCCGCCCTCGCGCCCGATCTGCTCCGGCTCGAGACCCGCCGGGCCGCGGGCGAGGCCGAAGCCGAGGCCGGTCTCGGTGCCCCCCTCGCCCTCGGCAAGAGCCTGCACGTAGGCGAAGCAGCTGGAGGCCTCGTACTCACCGCCAACCCCTGCCGAGGAGGCGATCGAGACCCGCTCGGCGGCATCGGCGTAGACCGCCTGCTCGACCCCGGCCACGCGGGGGTCGGCCGCGAGCGCGGCGCGCTCGACCGCGAGCGCCAGGTCGGCGACCCGCGAGACCTCCCACTCGGCGACCGTGGCGTCGCTCAACCCGGGCAGCGCCTCGACCTCGGCCGGCGCCGGCGGCGCCGCGAACTCGTCGGGATCGGCCACCCGGGCCGCCTCGACCGCGCGGCCGGCGATCGCCGCCACCCCGCTCTCACCGAGGTCGGTCCCGTAGGCGTAGCCGAGCCGGCCCTCGATCCAGGCGCGGACACCGAGGCCGCTCTGGGTCGCCGCGGTGAGGCTCTCGACCTCGCCGCCGTGGACCCTGACCTCGCGCCCGCTCTCGCGCGAGACGTAGGCCTCGGCCTCGCCGGCGCCGGTCCCGAGCGCGGCCTCGACGGCGCGACGGGCGACCTCGCTCAGCTCGCTCACCGCTCGGTCCCCCCGACCGTCATCGCGCCGACGCGCACATGTCCCTGGCCGGTCCCGACCGGGACTTTCTGGCCGCCCTTGCCGCAGATCCCGGTCTTCATGAAGAAGTCGGAGGCGGTCGCGTCGATCGCGCGCAGCGCATCGAGGCAGTTGCCGATCAGGGTCGCGCCGCGGCAGGGACGGGTCACCTCGCCGGCCTCGATCAGGTAGCCCTCGGAGACGCCGAAGACGAAGTCCCCGGTCGCCGGGTCGACCTGGCCGCCGCCGAAGGAGACCGCGTAGAAGCCGCGGTCGATCTCGGCGATCAGCTGCTCGGGAGTGGCGTCGCCGGGAGCGATGTAGGTGTTGGTCATGCGCGGGATCGGCAGGTGGCGGAAGCTCTCGCGGCGCCCGTTGCCGGTCGAGGCGACGCCGTCGCGCTCGGCGCTGAGGTGGTCGTAGAGGTAGGAGGTGAGACGGCCGCCCTCGATCACCTGCGTCTTCTGCGTCGGCGTCCCCTCGTCGTCGACCGCGTCGCTGCCCCACTCGCCCGGCAGGCGGCCGTCGTCGTAGGCGTCGAGGTGGGGCTGGGCGACCTGCTCGCCGAGCTTGCCGATGTAGACGCTCGCCCCCTTGTGGATGTGGTCGGCCTCGAGGCCGTGGCCGGTCATCTCGTGGAAGAGGACGCCGCCGAAGCCGCCGCCGACGACGACCGGCATCGAGCCCGAGGGGGCGGGGCCGGCGTCGAGCAGGGTGAGCGCCTTGCGGGCGGCCTGCTCGGCGATCAGGCCCGGGTCGTCTTCGAGCAGCTCGAAGCCGCGGTGGGCGCCGAGGGTCTCAGCCCCGGTCTCGACCACCGAGCCACGGCGGGCGACGGCCTGGGCCCCGATCCGGACCCGGGTGCGGTCGTCGCCGCTGAACAGGCCCTCGGAGTTGGCGACCGTGACCTGGCGCCGGCCCTCCCCGTAGGAGGAGGTGAACTGGGAGATCTCGGCGCCCTGGTCCCGGGCCCGCTCGTCGAGCTCGCGCAGCAGCGCGGCCTTGCGCTCCGCCGGGACCTCCTCCGGGCGGTGCTCGATCGGCAGCGGCGCCGGTGCCTGGGCCCGCAGCGCCCGCGGCTCGGCGCGGTCCCCGCGAACCGCGGAGGCGGCCTCCTCGGCGGCCCGCTCGAGGTCGGCCGGATCGAGGCCGTCGACGTGGGCGAAGTAGGTGGTGCCGCCGTCGACGACCCGGACGCCGGCGCCCACCTCGGCGCCGGACTGAACCGACTCGATCCGCGACTCGTCGATCGACATCGAGAGGCCGCGGCGGCGTTCGGCGAAGACCTCGGCGAAGCGCCCCCCGTTGGCGAGCGCCCGCGCCAGGACCCGCTCGGCGACGGCGGGATCGAGCAGCTCGGTCACGGCTCAGGACCTGTCCCTGGGCCGGGGGCCCGCAACCTCGATCAGCTTCCCGGCGGCGACGAACAGCTCGGCGCCCTTGGTCGTGTCGCCGGCGTGGTCGGCGCTGCGACCGCCGGCGTAGTAGAGGCGCGCGAAGGGGCGGCGGGCAGCGCGGCGGCGGCGCATGAAGGCGGCTGCCTCGTCGGCGTAGCCGGAGACCCGCTGCAGCAGGATCCGGTGCGGCTTAGGCGGCACCGGCCCTCCCCTTGCCCAGTTCGCGAAGCGCAGAGCGCATGTCGAAGAACATCAGCGAAGCGAGGGCGAACCGCTCGGTCACGGCCACGGCGGCGAGGCCGTCGTGGCGGAGAGCGAAGACCTCGCCCTGCTCGGTCGCGACGTGGACCTGGTCGACCCGCTCCCCGCCGGCCGCGTCGGCGACCGCGAACAAATTGGCGGCATCCTCGCGCCAGCGCTCGGGCTCGGCCGAGGCGGCCAGCACAGCACCGTCGGCGCCGAGGATCGCCGCCCCCCGAAGGTCGGTGGACATCTCGGTGAGCAGGGCGAGCGCAGCGTCTGCGGCGCCCTCGGCGCGGGGCTCGGTGGCAGCGTCGGGCATCTCGGTGAAAATACCGACCATGTCCCTCGCCCGGGCCTCTTGGATCACCGTCGTCGCGATCTGCGCGATCGCCGCCGTCCTGTTCGCCTTCAGCGGCTACACCGGCTACGCGATCACCCTGGTCGCGGTCGGCCTCGCCGCCGCGGTGAATCTGCTGCCGCCTGCTTAGGACCGGGGGTTGGCGGGACGCGTGGCGCCGGACGGCGAGGGACGAAGCGCTGCGTTCGCCGACGGGGCGGAAACCTTCTAATGGCTAGGTAGGTTTCCGCCCCGTCGGCGGG
>DASUNQ010000144.1:0-5615 GCA_036277075.1 Thermoanaerobaculia bacterium | reverse complement strand
CGCCGCGCCGACCGCGGCGGCTGCGCCGTCCTCGCCGCGCGGTGCGCAGGCGGCGGCGAGGAGTCCCGGGATCGCCGCCGCGGCGAGCGCGCCGGCGCGGAAGAGCCGACCCCGACCTCTGCGCATGCTCCGCTCTCCTGCCACGTGCGAGGCGCGAAGGTAACACGGCCGAAGCGCCGCACGAAAGGATTGACGCCCGCCTCGCAGCAAAATAATCTCCTCTCCCTTCAACGCACAGCGCGGCGGGAGTCGGAAGATGGCGTTTTCCGCAAGAGTCGAGGAGCTGGACCGCGAGATCCGCAGCACGGTGGCGCGGGCGCTCACCGAGCTGCGCGAAGAGCTGGCGGCCCGTCTCCGCCGCTCGACCGACGAGCTGGTGCTGCACATCGAGGAGCTCGAGCCCACCCTGCCCGCCGAGCTCCTGCCCCTCTCCGAGCTCGCGCCGCTCGCCGAGCAGGAGGCCGCGACGGCGCGCCGCGCCGCCTTCGCCGAGCTGCGCGACGGCCTGGCGGCGCTCGACCGCGCCCGCTCCCAGGCCGATGTGCTCTCGGCGCTCCTCGAAGGGGTCGGCCGCTACGCCTCGCGCGCCCTCCTGCTCTTGACCCGTCCCGGCGAGCTGCGCGGCTGGGGGGCGTACGGCTTCGGCGACGAGGCGGCGGGGGTCGCGCTGCCGCTCCCCGGCGACGGACCTTGGGCGGCGCTCGCCGCCGGCCGCGGCACGGTCCCGCTCGGGGCGTCGCAATGCGCCGAGCTCTGCAGCCGTCTCGAGAGCGAGCTGCCGCGCGAAGGGGTGCTCGTCCCCCTCGTGCTGCGCGACCGCGTCGCGGCCGCGCTCTACGCCGACCGCACCGGCGGCGACGAGCTCCTCCTCGAGCCTCTCCAGGCGCTGGTCTACGCCGCCGCCCAGGCGATCGAGTCCCTCCCCTTCCGCGAGCGGGGCTCGACGCCGACCCTGCACCTCGCCGAGGCCGGCGACGGCGGAGCCGCGGCGCCCGCCCTCGCTCTCTGGGGGGAGGAAGCGCCGTCGGCGCCCGCGGCGCCGGCGGAGGCCGCCGCCGCCGTCGCCGAGCCGGAGGCGCCCCCCGCGGTCGAAGGGATGATCGCGGCCGAGGTGGAGCCGAGCGTCCCCGAGACGATCCTGGAGCCGCCGGCCGAGACGGCGGCCGCCGAGACCGCGGAAGAGCCCTGGGAGGGTGAGCCGGCGGTCGCCTCGACCGAGGCCGAGTCGGTTCCGGCCGGGACCGGCGCCTGGCCGGTGGAGCCCGCGCCCGAGAGTGCGGCCGAAGCCGCTCCGGTGTGGGGCGCGCCCGTCGAGGAGGAGGACACCGCCGGCATGGCGCCGGCCGCGCTCGACGACACCGCCGCCATCCTCGGCTCGCCGGTCGAGGAGGTGAGCGGTGCCGGCTGGCGCCTCGAGGACGAGGGGTTGGCGGCGGAGCCGGAGGCCGCGACCTTGGCGCTCGAGCGCGACGACACCGCCGCCGAAGGGCCCGCGGGGACCAGCGCAACGCTCGAGGAGCCGACCGTCGCGGCGGCGCCGGAAGCGGCCGAGCCGGAGACTACGCCGGTCGGCGCGGCGCCCTGGGCCGCAGAGCCGCCCCCGCACCCTCAGGAGACCGTGATGCTGCGCTCGCCGCTGACGGAGCCGGTCCCCTCCCCCTACGCCGAAGCGCCGGCGTTCGGTCCCGCCGCGGCCGCCCCGGCGCCGCCGGTGCGCATCGCGGCGGTGGGCTCGGAGGTGCAGCCGCCTTCGGGCGTCCAGGGCCCCGGCTGGGCCTTCTCCGGCTCCCGCGCCCCGACCTCCGGGGAGGAGGCGCAGCACGAGGAGGCGCGGCGGCTCGCCCGCCTGCTGGTTTCCGAGATCAAGCTCTACAACGAAGAGCAGGTCGAGGAGGGGCGTCGCAACCGCGACCTCTACGAGCGCTTGAAGGAGGACATCGACCGATCGCGCCAGATGTACGAGGAGCGGGTCGACGCGAACGTCCTCAACACGACGGACTACTTCTACCAGGAGCTGGTGCGCATCCTGGCGGCGGGAGATTCGCGGGCGCTGGGGATCTGATCTCCCGCGGCGCCTCCGCCCCGAGTTGGCGCATCCTTGGGGAATCGCGTTCGGCTTGCAGGAGTTGAAGTTGCCGTGAGACGTGTAGACGGTCGCCGGAAGGTCCTCCCCGCCCTCGTCGTGCTGCTCGTGCCGGTCCTGCTCGGGTCCGCCCAACACGCGCCCGAGCCGGCCGCCCCCGCCGGCTTCCCGCGCGCCGACGGCACCGCCGCACGCTACGTCCAGGCCGCCGCGGCGCTCCGCGCCCGGCAGTGCGGGTACGCCCGCGAGCTGCTCGACCCGCTTGCCCGCGGCCGGACCGCGGACGCCGCCTTCGCGCGCCTGGTGAGCGGTCTCCACGCCCACGCCTGCGAGGACTTGGCCGCCGCCGAGGAGCGTCTCTACGCCGCCGCCCACCCCGGCGGCCCGCTCGAAGACTGGCGCCTCTACGTCCTCGCGGACGCCGCCGCGGCGCGCGGCCACGTCCTGGTGTCGCAGGCCGCGCTGGCCAAGCTCGTCGCCGACTATCCCGGCTCGGCGCTCCGCGCCGAGGCCCTGGTCAAGGCCGCCGAGCTGGCGTGGCGGCGCGGGGACTCCCGCCGCGCGCTCGACCTGGTCGCCGCCGGCCGGCGCGAGTCGACGGTCGGGGAGGTCGGCGCGCGGCTCGAATCCCTCGCCTGGACGATCGGCGGCGCGCTCGCTGACCGCGAGGTGCAGGAGACGGCGGCGCGGCGCCTCCTGGCCGACGCGCCGGCGCGCGCGGCGGAGCTCGAGGTCGTGGAGCTCTTCCGCCGGCCGGACGGCGCCCTGCTCTGGTCGCAGATCCTGGCGCCCGAGGCGCTGCGCCGCCGCGCCGCCTCGCTGCTCGCGCTCGGCATCCCCGACAGCGCGCTCACCGCGCTCGACTCCGTGCCCTCGCGCGACCGCGACTTCGCCTGGGCCCTCGCCAAGGCCGAGGTGCTCCTCGCCGGGCGGCGCGGGGCCGAGGCGCTCGACCTTCTCGCACCCTGGCGTCCGCAGGGAGCGCTCGAGCGGGTGGAGCTCGAGTGGGCGCGCGCCCGCGCCGCGCTCGAGGCGGCCGCCGCCCGGCGCGGCCGCGCCAACCTGCGTCCGGAGGAACGGGCGCTCCTCCGCCGGCAGGGCCACCAGCATCTGGAGCGGGTGGTGCAGCTCGGGGTCAACCGCGAGCGCTCCGTCGCGGCGCTGCGCGCGCTCTACGACGACCTCGGCGCCGACGACGGCACCGACGCGGCGCTCGACGCGCTGCGCCGGCTGCGCCTGCTCGATCCCGCCGACACGACCGGCGCGCGCGACCTCTGGGACCTCGGCTGGCGCGAGTACCGCCGCGACAACTACACCGGCGCCATCGGCATCTGGACCGAGCTCGCCCTGCTCTACCCGGAGAACGCGGCGGCGCGGCGCGGCCGCTACTGGACCGCCCGCGCCTTCGAGACGCTGGGCGAGGGGGAACGGGCGGCGCAGATCTACGGCGAGGTGGCCACGGCCGACACCACCGACTTCTACCGCAAGAACGCCCTCGCGCGCGTGCGCCGCGCCGTCCCCGCCGGCACACCGGCGGCGGCCGAGCCTTGGCCCGAGGAGCCGCTGCTGCGACAGGCGCGGCTGCTGACCGACCTCGGGCTCGACGACCTCGCCCTCTCCGAGATCGGTCTGGTGCGCGAGCGCGCGCAGCTGCGCGCCGTCCACGCCACCGAGGCGCTCGTCCTCGCCAACAAGGGGCAGCGCCGACCGAGCATCCAGGTCATCTCGCGCGCCTACCCGGCGCTCGGCGGCGCGCATCAGGCGGGCCTGCCGGACGCCGCGCGCCGCCTCTACTACCCGCTCGATCACGAGGCGACGGTGCGCGGCGCCGCACGCGGCAACGGCCTGCCGGTGCCGCTGGTGCTCGGGATCATCCGGCAGGAGAGCGCCTTCGACCGCACCGCCGTCTCCTGGGCCGGCGCGCGCGGCTTGATGCAGCTCATGCCGGGCACCGCGCGGGAGGTGGCCGGCCGCCTCGGCCTCGGCTACTCCTCGGAACGGCTCTCCGATCCGGCCTACAACGTGCAGCTCGGCACCAGTTACTTCCGCCAGGTGCTGACGATGTTCGACGGCAACGTCGAGCTGGCGCTCGCGGGCTACAACGGCGGCCCGTACCGGATCAAGCGGCTGTGGCGCGAGTCTGGCGAGCGCGAGCTCGACCGCTTCCTGGAGACCCTCGACCTCGAGGAGTCGCGGACCTACGTCAAGCGCATCCTCGTGCTCTCCGACAGCTACCGGCAGCTCTATCCGGAATCCACCGGCTAGGCGCTTGCGCCGGCGGGCCCTCCTGCTCGCGGCGGCCCTCGCGGCCGCCGCCTGCGCCGCGCCCGCGACAGTTCCCCCCGCGCACGACGGCCCGATCGTCCTCGTCACCTTCGACGCCCTCCGCGCCGACGTCGTCGGGGCGCTCGGCGGCCCGCCGGGCCTCACCCCGCACCTGGACCGCCTCGCCGCGCGGAGCGACTGGGCGGGGCGGGGCATCGCCGCCTCGAGCTGGGGGGTGCCGGCGCTGGCCTCGCTGGCGACCGGTCTCCAGCCCTGGCAGCACGGCGCCCTGCACGCCGGCCGCGCCGGCCTCCATCCCGACCTCACGACCCTCGCCGAGGCGCTCGCGCGCGCCGGGTGGCGCACCCTGGCGTTCCCCTCCGGCCACTGGTTCTCGCCGCGCTTCGGCTACGAGCAGGGGTTTGACCGCATGCGCGAGCTGGGGCTGGGTCACAAGGCCGAAGCCCGCCTCGCCCGCCTCTCGGGACGCGAGCTCGTCTGGCTGCACGTGCCGGAGCCCGAGGCCCCGTACCGCCGGCACGATGGCCTCCTGGCGCGCGTCCCGGACGCGCCGCCCGGCCTGCCGTCGCGGGTCGGCGCGGTGCGCCTCGAGCAGTGGTTCGATCCGCAGCGGCCGCTGCCGGAGGCGGAGCGCCAGCTCCTGTGGTCGATGTACCGGTTGAACGTCGCCTGGGCGGACCTCCGTCTCGGGCGCCTCCTCGCCGCGATCCGGCGGAGCGGCCAGTGGGACCGCACTCTCCTCGTCGTGACCGCGACCTACGGCGAGGCCTTCGGCGAGCACGGGCAGGCCGGTCACGGCGGCAGCCTGGCGCGCGAGCAGATCGAGGTGCCGCTCCTGGTCAAGCTGCCGCGCGGCTTCGCGCGGAGGCTGGCGCCGCCGCCCTCGCGGCCGGTGGCGACGGCGCGGCTCTGGGCGACGCTCGTCGAGGCCGCCGGCGGCCGGGCGCTGCCCGCGGCGGCCCCCAGCCTCTTCCGCGCGGCGCCGGACGGCGCGCTCTCCGAGCTCTACCTCGCCAACGGCACCAACGAGCTGTCGCTCGTCGCCGGGGAGTACCAGCTGCGCTGGCGCTCCCGCTTCGCGCCGCCCGAGCCCGCCTACTTCACGGCCCGCCTCGCCAGCCTCGCGGGGCGTGGCGGCGGCGGCGAGGCGCAGCGCCTGTTCCACCGGCTGCGCACGGCCTTCGAGGCGACGCCGCCGCTCGGACCCGGCGGCGCGCCGGAGCTCGTGCTCGAGCGCTGGGAGGGG
>DASUNQ010000143.1:0-11695 GCA_036277075.1 Thermoanaerobaculia bacterium | reverse complement strand
CGAGGGGCTCGGCGGCGGCCGCGAACGGCGGCGCGGCCGGCGCGGCGAGCGCCTCCGGCGACGGCCACTCGTCGGTGCGGGCCTCGGCGGGGCGATGGGCCTCGACGGGCCGATAGGGCTCGATCGGAGGGATGGGCCTCTCGGCGGAGGCGGAGGCTGCTTGCGGGATCGTCGGCTCCGCCTCGTGCGGAGCGGCGTCGGGTGCGGGGGGGCTGGGTTCGTCGCGTTCGTCGTCTGCGGCGCCCTCGGCCGTGGGGCGCAACCACCATGGGCTCACGTGGGAGTTCCTTTCTTCGTTCGGTTCTGGAGTTCGCTTCGGGGGGGACCGCGTGCGGCGGGGCCGGCCGGAAGCCGGAGGCGCATTCTACCGCACATCGCACGACCCCCTCAAATCAACGGCTTGCGGGCTTTCACGGGCCGCGGATAGGATGCGCTCTCCAATTCGGGAGGAGTCATGGCCGCCGAGCCGCAAGCGCGGAAGTTCGAGCCCTTCGTCCCCCCCTCGCAGTCCCCCCCCGAGTTCACCCTCCGCGCCATCGTCCTCGGCGCCCTCTTCGGCATCATCTTCGGCGCCGCCACGGTGTACCTGGCGCTCACCGCCGGGCTGACCGTCACCGCCTCGATCCCGATCGCCGTCCTCGCCATCGCCGTCCTGCGGCGCTTCGGCTCGACGATCCTCGAGAACAACATCGTGCAGACGATCGGCTCGGCCGGCGAATCGATCGCCGCCGGCGTCGCCTTCACCATCCCGGCGCTCATCTTCCTCGCCGGCGGCGCGGCGTACTTCAACTACGCCAACATCTTCTCGCTCTCGCTCGTCGGCGGCACGCTCGGCGTCCTCTTCATGGTGCCGCTGCGGCGCGCCCTGATCGTCCAGGAGCACGGCGTCCTGCCCTACCCAGAGGGGACCGCCGCGGCCGACGTACTGATCGCCGGCGAGCGCGGCGGCAACCTCGCGCGCATGGTGTTCGCCGGTCTCGGCGTCGCCATCGGCTATCGCTTCCTGATGTCCATCCTCGGGCTGTGGAAGGAGAACCCCGTCTGGTCGGCGGCGCGCGACTCCGCGTTCCCTCGCGCCACGGTGGAGAACGCGGTGACTCCCGAGTACCTGGGAGTCGGCTACATCATCGGCCCGCGGATCGCCGGCGTCCTGGTGGCGGGGGGCGTCCTCTCGTACCTGGTGCTGATCCCCCTCATCTCGATCTTCGGCGACGCGCTTCCCGGGGTGCTGCCCCCGGGCGGGGACCTGATCCGCAACATGGACTACGGCGCGATCCGCGGCGGCTACGTCCGCTACATCGGCGCCGGGGCGGTGGCGGCGGCGGGCCTGATCACGCTGATCAAGACGCTGCCCACGATCGTCGGCGCGTTCCGCGAGAGCTTCTCCAGCCTGCGGAACTTGAAGACCGGCGCCCGCCCCATCCGCACCGAGAGGGACATCCCGATCACCGTCGTGGTCCTCGGCTCGCTGCTCCTCGTCGTGGTCGTCGCCCTCCTGCCCCAGCTCCCGAGGACCGGCGTTCTCGGCCGCGTCCTGATGGGGCTTCTGGTCGTGGTCTTCGGCTTCTTCTTCGTCACCGTCTCCTCGCGCATCGTCGGCATCATCGGCTCGTCGTCGAACCCCATCTCCGGGATGACGATCGCGACCCTGATGGCCACCTGCCTCATGTTCGTGGCCCTGGGCTGGACCGGCGAGGCCCACCAGGCGCTGGCGCTCTGCGTCGGCGGCATCGTCTGCATCGCGGCCGCCAACGCCGGCAACACCAGCCAGGACCTCAAGACCGGCTACCTGGTGGGGGCGACCCCCCTTTACCAGCAGCTAGGCCTCATCATCGGCGTCGCCGCGTCGGTCTTCGCCATCGGCTTCACCATCAACATCATCGACAACGCCGTCGTCGCCGAGCCCCTGGTGCCCGGGCATGCCATCGGCTCGGCCCGCTACCCGGCGCCGCAGGCGACGCTCATGGCCACCATCATCCAGGGCATCCTGGCGCAGAACCTCCCCTGGGGACTGATCTTCGTGGGGATGGCGATCGCCGTCGTGGTGGAGCTCTGCGGGGTGAAGTCGTTGTCGTTCGCGGTCGGGCTCTATCTGCCGCTCGGGACGACGCTGCCGATCTTCGTCGGCGGCATGCTGCGCGGGCTCGTCGAGCGCCGCAAAGGGGCGGAGGCGGAGTCGGAGCTCTCCTCCGGCATGCTCTACGCGACGGGACTGGTCGCCGGCGGGGCGCTCTCCGGCGTGCTGATCGCCGGGCTCCAGGGCTGGCGGGTCGGCCCCGCCGACGCGGAGATGACGGTGCTCGCCAGGCTCCACGGCTGGATCAACGGCCTCTTCGGGGTGGGGCAGGGGGGCGCGCCGAACTGGGAGACGCTCGGCGGCGTGGGGGACCTGATCGCGGTCGCCGCCTTCCTGGTGCTCTGCGCGCTCCTGGTGCGCGCGGCGCGGCGGGAGCTCGAGGTCTAGGCCGGCAGCCTAGTCGAGATCGAACGGGCGGCGGGGCGGCCCGGTGTCGGGGTCCTCTTCCGCCCGCTTCATCGCCTCGCGGAACTTCTCTTCCAGCAGCCGGTCGCGGTCCTTGAATGCCGCGACCTCGCGCGCGAAGACGTCCTCGGCCTTCTCGCGGTCCTCGTCGAGGCCGCGCATCAGGGCGTCGAAGTCCTTGCCCCCCGCCGGCGGCCGCTTGGGAGCGCGGTGCGAAAGCACCTCGCCGGTGGCGGCGTCCACGACCAGGTCGGAGCTGCACTCGGGGCAGCGGACGGTGAGCTTGCGGGTCTCGGCCATGGCGGCATTGTAGGGGAGTGGCGGCGAGGGGCGGGAGGGGCTGCTCCGTCCGGGGACCGGCGCGCGCTTGGAAGACTGCGGGGGGTGGGCGCGCGCCTGCACTCCGCTGCGCGCTCGGTCGATCGTGGACCGCGGTGGGGCTTGCCCGGCGCTTGCGGAGAGCTCCCCGGACGGAGCAGCCCCTCCCGCCCCTCGGGCACCCTTCTACCTGGAACGAACAAACTTCGGGGGAGGGAGCAACCACAAAGCAGCGACGGCAAGGGCTGCGGCGGCCAGGGCCATGCCGGCGAGGAAGGCGCGGGGGCGGTAGAGGAGGTCCAGCCGGCGTGCCCCGGCGGGGAGGGGGGCTCCGAGGAGGGTTTCGGCCGGGCTCGCCGGGTGGCGGTGGCCGTCGACGAGGAGGCGCCAGTTGCCGTCCTGGTAGACGTTGGAGCCGAGGCGCCCGGGCGCCGGCAGGCGCAGGCGGGCGGTCATCCGGTTGGCTTCGAGCTCGAACCAGCGGACGCCGGCGCCGCGGGGGCGGTCGCTCAAGTGGAGGCGGCGGAGGGCGCGGGGGCGGCGCCAGACGGCGGCGCTGGCGTCGCGGAAGGCGAGGGCCCAGGGCGCCGGCGCCCGCTCCTCCGGGCCGGTGAGCAGCCAGCGGATGCCGAGCGTCCGGTAGAGCGGGTGCTCCGCGCGCCCCCAGACCGGCACCTCGCCGTCCCAGCCGACGCGCACCGGCGCGGTGAGCGCGACGTAGGCGCGGGGGGCGAGGGGGTTGTAGAGGCGCGCGTCGGTCAGGCCGTAGAGGGCGGGGAGGTTCGGGGGGAAGCTCGCGCCGAGCGCCGCCATGCGGTCGTTGCCGACCTCGCGCTGAAGGAAGCGGATCGACTCGGTCTTGGGCAGCGCCAGGCGCCGCGGCATCGGCGGGTGCGCGGGCAGGTGGAGGAGGAGGAGCTCGGCGGCGATGAGCCCGGCGACGACCGTCGGCGCCCAGCGGCGGCCGCGGGCGAGGAGGAGGACGAGCGCGGCGAGCGCCAGGAAGCGCGTCTGCCAGTGAAGCCAGCCCCAACGGAGGACGGCGAGGGTCTCCGGGGCTTCCGGGTGGCGAAACGTCATCGTCGCCCAGACGAGGATCGCGGCGAGCGCCGCGGCGGCGAGGAGCACGGGCGCGACGGGCCCTCGACTCCGGCTCCAGCGCTCCAGCGTGCAGGCGGCGAGATAGGCCAGAGCGAAGCTCACCAGCAGCAGCGGCCGCCGGGTTTCCAAGGGCTCGCCCAGCACCACCCAGAGGAGCGCGACGAGCCCCGCCCCGAGCACCACGCGCTCCTGCGGCAGCCGCGGCTTGCCGCCGAGCGCGAGGAGCGCCAGCAGCAGCGTCGCCGTCCCGGCGAACCCCGCGGCGTCTTCATTGGTGTTCGAGAAGCCCCAGTACTGGGCGTAGCGGTTGTTGCCGAACGCGTTCGGGGCGACGAGCGGCACCCAGCGCTCCGGCGCCGCGGATCCGGCCTTTGGCGGCGCCAGGCTTCCCTCGGCGAGGCGTTCCGCGCGCAGGCTCTGCGGCAGGTAGTCGAGCGCCGGCAGGAGCGCCGGCGCCGCGGCGGCGCCGGCGAGGAGCAGCGCGAGCCCGGCGCCGCGAAGGAACCGCGGCCGGAGCTCCGGCGGCCGCTCGCGCGCCAGGCTGGCCGCGAAGACGGCCGCCAGGCCGAGCGCGTACGCCATCGCCTCCGGGTGCCCCGCGAGGAGGAGCCCCCAGAGCGCGGCGGCGAGCAGCAGGACGTCGCGCCGTTCCCCGCCGCGCGCCACCCGCACCAGCGCGTAGAGCACGGCCGGCAGCCAGGCCGCGGCGTTGGCCAGCGGCCACCCCACCCAGAGGACCAGGAAGCCGCCGAGGCCGTACGCGAACGCCCCCGCCAGCGCCGGCCCGGTCCCGGCGCCCTGCCGCCGCAGCAGCAGAAAGGCGAAGACCAGCGCCACCAGCACCCGCAGCGCCGCCGTCACCGCGGCGGCGCGGAGGAGCGGCAGCGGAAAGGCGAGCAGGGCCAGCGGCTGGAGCGCCTGCGCCTGCGGGTCGGCGAGGAGCGGCATGCCGGTGCCGACCAGCGGGTTCCAGAGCGGCCAGCGTCCCGCGTCGTAGGCCCGCCGCACCTCGGCGAGCGACGGGGTGACGAGGGTGATCAGGTCCCCCTGGAGGGGGTTGCCGTGGGGATCGGTCGGCGCAAGCTGCCGGAACGGCGCCTGGCCGCGGAGGTTGTCGAGCGGGAGGAGGAGCTGGCCGCCGAGGAGGACCGGCCCGAAGAGCAGGGCGAGGGCGACCGCGAAGGCCGCCCAGGCCGGCGCCGGCACGCGATCGTACCAGCGCCGGAGCGCGAGAGCGAGGAGCGCGCCGAGCGCGGCGACCCACGCGCCGGGCAGCAGGTCGACCGCGCCCCAGCCGTCTACAGGATGCGCCCCTTGATCGGCACCTCGACCACCGGCTTCTTGGGATGGTTGGTGAAGAGCTTGAGGGTGCCGTTGAAGGCGCCCTTCGGCATCTTCGGGTCGAGCAGGAGGCGGACGTTGAACTCCCGGCCGACCGCGTTGGCCACCGGCTCGACGTTGGCCTCCATGCCGGTCACGTCGCCCTCGACCCTGGTCACCGTGAAGTCGGTCCCCTCGAGGAAGCCCTGGACGTGGACCGTGGCGCGGACCGGGCCGGTGACCTGGAGGTCGCCGAAGTCGATCACCGCCGGCGTCACCGCGACCGCCGGCCGCACGAAGCCGGAGACCGGGATCGGCACCACCTTCTGCCTCGCGTGGGTGGTGTGGATCAGCACGTGGTCGGCGATGGCGCCGACCGGCGCCGCCGCATAGTCGAGCGCGAAGTCGAAGACGTAGCCGCCGCTCGCGGCGTTGACCTCCCGGCGCTCCTCGGCGGTCGCCGGGTGGTAGGTCACCTTGAGGAACGGGTACGGGCTCTCGACCTTGGTGACCTCGAAGGCCTCCCCCTTGGGCGACCAGACGATCTGCTCGACGTGCCCGATGCCGTCCGGCCCCTGCTTGATGAAGCGGGCGTAGCCGGGCCTCGCGGCGAGCAGCGGCTCGACCTTGGCCTTGATGGTCAGCTCGATCCGCGGGGTCACCGGGTCGTTCGTGTAGGCCGTCACGGCCTTGGCGATGCCGCCGTTGAAGGAGATCGTGTCGAGCTCGGCCCGCACCACGCCGGTCTTGCCCGGGGCGATCGTGCGGTCGTAGCTGGTGGCGGTGCAGCCGCAGGCGGCCTGCACCTCGGTGATCTCGAGCGGCGCGTCGCCGTCGTTCTTGATCACGAACTCGTGGAGCACCTTGTCCCCTTTGGCGACGGTGCCCACGTCCTTGACCGGCTCCACGGCCACCGCCTTGGGGGCGGCGGCGAAGACGGCCGGGGCCGCGATCAGAAAGACCGCGGCAGACCACGTCAATACGGCGTTTCTCATACGGGAGGCTCCTCTGCCCAATGCTACACTCGCCGCCTTCAACACAGAAGGCGCGCCGTGAAATCCCCACCGCTCGACGTCTACTGTCTCGCCGTCGGCGGGACGGGGATGGCTCCGCTCGCCTGCCTGCTGCGTCAGCAGGGGCACCGGGTGCGCGGCGTCGACGGCCCGCTCTACCCCCCGATGTCGACCCTGCTCGAGCGTGCCGGCATCCGGCCGCTCACCGGCTACGACCCGGCCCACCTCGACCCGCCCCCGGACCTCGTCGTCGTCGGCAACGCGATCCGCCGCGACAACCCGGAGGCCGTCGAGGCCGAGCGCCGCGGGCTGCCGCTGCTCTCGATGCCGCAGGCCCTGGCCCGCTTCTTCCTCGCCGGCCGGCGGCCGCTCGTGGTCGCCGGCACGCACGGCAAGACGACCACCACCGCCCTCGCCGCCTGGGTCTGGACCGCCTGCGGCCGCGACCCCGGCTACCTGATCGGCGGCGCGCCGCTCGACCTGCCGGCGAGCTTCGCCAGCGGCGGCGGCGACCGCTTCGTGATCGAGGGCGACGAGTACAACGCCGCCTACTTCGACCGCGGCCCCAAGTTCCTCCACTACCGGCCGGAGACCCTGATCCTGACCAGCGTCGAGTACGACCACGCCGACCTCTACCCGACGCCGGAGGCCTTGCGCGCCGCCTTCGCGCAGCTCCTCGCGCTGCTGCCTCCGGACGGCTGCCTCGTCGCCTGCGGCGACGACCCGGCCGTGCGCGAGCTGGCGGTGGACGCACCCTGCCCTGTGGTGTTCTACGGATTGGGCGAGGAGAACGTCGTGCGCCCGGGCGGACCGGTCGTTGCCGCACCGGAGGGGAGCCGCTTCCGGATCGAGGACCCCGAGGCCGGGACGATCGAGGTGCACCTGCCGCTGGCGGGGGCGCACAACGTCGCCAACGCCCTGGCGGTCTGGGCCGCCGCGCGGCGGGACGGGATCCCGGCGCGGGCGGTGGCCGCGGCCCTGGGGAGGTTCCACGGCGTCCGCCGGCGGCTCGACGAGCTGGGCACGGCGGAGGGCGTGACCGTGGTCGACGACTTCGCGCACCACCCGACCGCGGTCGCGGCCACCCTCGGCGCCCTGCGCCAGCGCTACCCCGGCCGCCGCCTCGTCGTCCTCTTCGAGCCGCGGAGCCTCACCGCCGGCCGGCGGATGTTCTTCGACCCCTACCGCGCCGCCTTCGCCGACGCCGACCGCGTCCTCTTCGCCCCGACGTTCCATTCCGACCGTCTCGCCCCCGAAGACCGCCTCGACTTCGGCGCCCTCGCCCGCGAGCTCTCCGGCGCCGGCGTCCCGGCCGCGCTTTGCATGGACGCCGAGGAGGTGCTCTCCCGCGCCCTCGCCGAAGCCGGGACGGGGGACGTCCTCGTCACCATGTCGTCGGGAGCCTTCGAAGGTCTGCCGCACCGGCTGGTCGAAGGCCTCGCGGCGCGCGTTGTCGCCGGCTGATCACGGCGCCGACCCCGCCCGCTCCAGCCGCCGCTCCAGCACGAGGTCGGCGTCGAGGTGCTCGAGCAGCAGCGCCTCCCGCAGGGCGCCGAGGAGCGCTTCCTCCGGGGACAAGCCCGACGATCTCGCTCGCCACGACGCAGGTTCCCAGGAGGTTCATCGACACCTGCGCCCGGCGCCGGCTCTCCAGATAGACGCCGATCGCGCGCACCGCCGGCAGCCCTCCCGCGGCCGACTCGCGGACCCGACCCGCGACGCGATCCGCCGCGCCACGACGGGTCGTCAGTCGAGGAGGGCGTGGACGCCGAGAAGGTCTTCGTCCGCGCCCTCGCCGAAGCGCGCCCGGCGACGTCCTCGTCACCATGTCGTCCTTCGAAGGGCTCCCGCACCGGCTGGCGGACGCGCTCACGGGCGTGGGTTCCCGAGGGCTGAAGTCGACGCCGATCTATCTCACCGGCTTGCTTGCATTGCTGCGTTCCCATTTTCCGTCTCTACCAGCAGGCGGCTCGGGGAGAAACCGTGGCGAGGAGCGACAGCATCAAGGAAGAGCTGGGCTGGCTCAAGCTGGTGTTCGGAGTCGTAGTCGCCATCGACGCGTCGCTCGTCGCCTGGGTCGCTCAGAACCTTGGCGGCCCTAAGCGTGTCCTCACCGCTCTCGCCGTCGCGGTGATCCTGATCCTCGTCGCTGTGCTTGTCTGGCTCAACGTCCTCGCGTATCGTCGGATCCGGGAGTTGGAGCGAATCGAATGACCTCCTGGCCCCTTGCGCTGATCTTCATCTCCATCATCGTCGGCGTCCTGCTGATCGTGCGTGAGATCGCGATCAACGAGCGCCGGTAACGCCCCCCGCCCGCTCCAGCCGCCGCTCCAGCACCAGGTCGGCGTCGAAGCGCTCGAGCAGCAGCGCCTCGCGCAGGGCGCCGAGGAGCGCTTCCTCCGGGACCAGACCGACGATCTCGCTCGCCACGACGCAGGTTCCCAGCGCCTCGGCCTCCCGGCGCACCCTCTCCAGCGCGGCGGTGAGAGAGGTGCGCCGGAAGTCGAGGAGGTTCATCGACACCTGCGCCCGGCGCCGGCTCTCCAGGTAGACGCCGATCGCGCGCACCGCCGGCAGCCCTCCCGCGGCCGACTCGCGGACCCGCGACGCGATCCGCCGCGCCAAGGCCGGGTCGCCGGTCTCCAGCAAGGCGTTGAACGCGATGAGGAAGGGCCGGGCGCCGATGATCGTGGCGCCGGCCGTGGGGTGGAGGCGCGGGGGGCCGAAGTCCGGTTCCCAGGCGGGATCGGCGAGCCGCGCCGGCAGGCCTTCGAAGCCGCCGCGGCGGAGGTCGGGGAGGCGGCGGCGCTCGGCGCGACGCGCCGCCTCTTCGTACAGGAAGACCGGGAGCTCGAAGCGGGCCGCCACCGCCTCGGCCAGGCGCAGCGCCGCGGCCACGGCCTCGGCCATCGTCGCGCCGGCGAGCGGGACGAACGGCACGACGTCGACGGCGCCGACGCGCGGGTGGACGCCGCGGTGGCGGGTCAGGTCGATCGCGGCGACGGCCTCGGCGTACAGCCCCAGCAGGGCCTCGTGGAGCGGCTCGGGCTCGCCGGCGAGGGTGAGGACGGTGCGGTCGTGGTCCGGGTCGGAGGAGACGTCGAGGAGGGTGACCCCCGGCGACGCGGCCGTGCGGGCCAGCGCCGCCACGACCTCGGGACGGCGCCCCTCGCTCACGTTCGGCACGCACTCGAGCAGCGGCAAGTCGCGGCAAAGTATAAGCCGCCGGTCTGCTACGATAGGCGCAGCACCCGAGATCCGCAGCGGATTTCCGAGTCCCGACGCCCGGCATGACGTATCGCGGCAACTCCGCCCTCCCGCCCGACGCCCAGCGCCGCATCGAGGGGACGTTCGACCAGACCCTCGCGCTGGCCGAGGAAGGCAACCGCCAGGAGGCCCTGCTCGGCTGCGACTTCATCCTGCGCATGGACCCGCGCTTCGAGCCGGCCCGCCGGCTCCAGGAGCGGCTCGGCGAAGCGAGCGGCGCGGTCCAGGTGAAGGACCTGCGGCTCGGGGTGGACGGCGCCGGGCCGGAGCCCGCCGTTCCGGCGGCCGAGCCGGCGGAGGAGCTCTGGACCGGCCTCGAGCTCGAGGAGCTGCCGGACCTGCCGCCGCTCGACTTCCCCGAGACCGCCCCCGCCGCTCCGGACGGCCGCGCCGCCCTGCGCGCCGAGGTCGCCGCCCTGCTCGAGCGGCGCGCCTTTGACGCCGCGCTGGCGGCCGCCGCGCGCGAGCCGCAGGCGGTCGCGGGCGACCCGGAGCTCGCGGCGCTCGTCGAGACCGCGCAATCGCGCCTCGAGGCCGGGCCCTACGTCGAGCGCTTCCTGGCGGCCGCGCGCGCCGCCCGCGAAGAGGGCAACGCGGCCGAGGCCGGGCGCCTCCTGGCGAAGGCGCGCTCCCTCGACGCCAGCCACCCCGAGGTCGTCCGGCTCGATGGCCCGCCGGCGGCGGCCGAGCCGGCCCCGGAGCCGCCGGCGCCCGACGCCGTCGCGCCGCCGGCCATCGTCGGACCGGACCTCGCCGTCCCCTTCGCCGCCGATGTGCTCTTCGGCGACAACGCCGAGTTCGAGCGCCGCGCCGGCAGCGGCGAGACCGAGAGCGACCGCCGCATCGCCGACCTCCTCGGCGAGGGGCAGGGGGCCTACGACCGCGGCGACTACCAGGGGGCGATCGACGCCTGGTCGCGCATCTTCCTGATCGACATCGACCACCAGGAGGCGGCGCAGCGCATCGAGCAGGCGCGCAAGCTCAAGGCCGAGGGGGAGCGGCAGGTCGAAGAGGTCTTCCACGAGGGGCTCGGCCACCTCGACGCCGGCGACCCGGCGGCGGCCCGGCGCAGCTTCGAGCAGGTGCTCGAGATGCAGCCGGGCCACCTCGTGGCGCGCGATCTCCTGCAGCAGATCGAGGCCGGGAAGACTCCGGCGGCGCGGCCGGCGACGCCCCTGGCGCCCCTCGACGGCCCGCTGCGCGACGGCGGCGGCGCGGCCGCGGCCGGTGCCGAGCTCAAGGAAGAGATCCTGGTCCCGCCGGAGCCCGGGGAGGGCCGCCCGCGGCCGGCCGAGAGCTCCGCCCCCGCCGCGGCGGCGCGGCGCGGGCGCGGCCTGGGCACCTTCGCGCTGGTGGGCGGCGCCGTGGCTCTGCTCGTCCTCGCCGGCGGCTGGTTCCTCTTCCAGAACCGCGCGCGCCTCTTCCCCAACTCGGACGCGCCGCCGGCGGCGGCGGCCCCGGTCGATCCCATCGCCCGCGCCACGGCGCTCCACGCCGAGGGGCGGACGGCGCTCGCCGTCGCCCAGCTCCGCCGCCTGCCCCCGGACGACCCGCGCTACGCCCGCGCGCAGACGCTCCTGCGGCAGTGGGAGGGGGGCCCGGCGGCGCCCTTGCCGCAGCCCGCCGCCCTCGCCCCCGAGCTGGCCGCCCGGCGCGAGGAGATGATCGGCGCCGCGCGGGCGGCGCTCGGCGGCGGCGACTACCTGGCGGCGGTCGAGAGGCTGGAGCAGGCGCAAGGCGTGCAGCGCCTGGCGGCGCCGGAGGCCGAGCTCCTCCGCCAAGCGCGCGCCGGGCTGGCGCCGCTGGCGCCGCAGCTCGCCATGTTCGAGCAGCAGGACTGGGAGTTCGTGGTGCCGCAGCTCTGGCGGCTGCGCGAGGCCAACCCTGCCGACGCCACCGTCCGGCGGCTGCTCGTCGACTCGTACCACAACCTCGGCGTGCAAGCACTGCAGCAGGAAGAGGCGCAGCGCGCCGAGTCGCACTTCAAGGAGGCGCTGCAGCTCGCTCCCGACGACGCCGAGACCCACCGGCATCTGCTCTTCGCGCAGACCTACCAGCAGCGGACGCCGGACCTCCTCTACCGCATCTACGTCAAGCACCTCCCCTTCCGCGGGCCTTAATCGATGCCGCGCCGCTGGGCGGAAGGCGACGACGAGCCGACGCTGTTCGATCTGCCCCTCGGGGCGCCGGCGCC
>DASUNQ010000142.1:0-3014 GCA_036277075.1 Thermoanaerobaculia bacterium | reverse complement strand
CGCCGCGCCGCGCTCCGCGAGCCGCTCCACCTCGCCGCGGACGGTCTCGATCGCCTGCCGGAGCGGCCCGGCCTCGCCGCCCGTCACCACCCGCCGCTGCGCCGCCCGCGCCCGCTCGCCGGCGCCGACCAGCGCCGCCATCCCCTTCGCCTCGCGTGCGAAGAGCTGGTTGACGGCCCAGGCCGAGAGCGGCGGCTTGCCCAGCTCCTTGACCTCGGCCTCCCGCGGGTCCTTGTCCTGCCGCAGCCGCTTCGCGAGCGCCTGCCGCCCGGCCGTGAAGTCGCCGAGCGGGCCGCGGTAGAGGTCCCGGATCTCGTCGTCGAGGCTCGGCGCGCGGGCAGGCACGCCGCGATCGTACCGCGCCGCCGCGGCGCGGGCCGCGTGCTATCGTCGATCGACCCTCGCGAGACACGCGCGTGTTCCTCGGACACTTCGCCGTCGGGTTCGCCGCCAAGCGCGCGGCGCCGGAGGTGTCGCTCGGGACTCTCTTCCTGGCCGGCCAGCTCGCCGACCTCCTCTGGCCCAACTTCGTGCTCCTCGGGCTCGAGCGGGTCGAGATCGAGCCGGGCGCCACCGCCGCGACGCCCCTCGACTTCGTCCACTACCCCTACTCGCACAGTCTCGTGGCCCTCCTCGGTTGGGGCCTGGCCCTCGGCGGCCTCTGGCTCGCGCTCCGCCGCGGGCGCGCCGCCGCCGCGCTTTGGATCGCCGCCCTCGTCGTCAGCCACTGGGTGCTCGACGTCGTCACCCACCGTCCCGACGTCCCGGTCACGATCGCGGGCGGCGAGAAGCTCGGGCTGGGCCTCTGGAGCTCCGTTCCCGGCACCATCGCCGTCGAGCTCCTCCTCTTCCTCGCCGGCCTCGCGCTCTACGCTCGCGCCACCGCGGCGCGCGACCGCACCGGGCGCCTCGCCCTCTGGGCGCTCGCCGCGTTCCTGCTCGTCGTCTACCTCGCGAACCTCTTCGCGCCGCCGCCGCCGAGCCCCGCCGCCATCGCCTGGGCGGCGCAGGCGATGTGGCTGCTCGTCGCCTGGGGCTTCTGGGTCGACCGCCACCGCGAGCCGGCCGCGCCGCGATGACGGCGCGCGCTTGGTAGCGTCCCCCGCCACCCCCGCCCTCGCGCGGCGGCTCGGGCCGTTCGACGCCACCATGCTGGTCATGGGGGGCATCGTCGGCTCGGGAATCTTCATGAACCCTTATGTCGTCGCGCGGCACGTCCACACGCCGTTCCTGATCCTCGGCACCTGGGCCGCCGGCGGCCTGATCGCCCTGGCCGGCGCCTTCATCTACGCCGAGCTCGCGGCGCGCCGCCCGCAGGTCGGCGGCCAGTACGCCTACATCCGCGAGGCCTTCCACCCACTCGCCGCCTTCCTCTACGGCTGGGGGCTCCTGCTGGTGACCCAGAGCGGCGGCATGGCGGCCGTGGCGGTGACCTTCGCGCGGTACACGCTCGAGCTCTCCGGGGCGCGGCTCGCCGACGGCGCGGTGGCCGCGATCGCGCTCGCGCTGCTCACCGCCGTCAACTGCCTCGGCGTGCGCACCGGCAGCGCGGTGCAGAGCGCGCTCATGGTGCTCAAGATCGCCGCCATCGTGGCGCTCGTCGCCTGCGGCCTCCTCCTCGCGGGCGCCGCGACCCCGGCGCGCGCCGCGGCCGGCCCCGGCGGCGCCCTCCTGGACCGCCCCCCGTCCCTCGACCTGCTGACCGCCTTCGGCGCCGCGCTGGTGCCGGTGCTCTTCGCCTACGGCGGCTGGCAGACCGCCTCCTTCGTCGCCGGCGAGGTGCGCGAGCCGCGGCGCAACCTGCCGCGCGGGCTCCTCTTCGGGGTCGCCGGCGTGGTGGTCCTCTACCTGGCGGTCAACGCGGTCTGCCTCCGGGTCCTCGGCCCGGGCGGCCTCGCCGCCACGACGACCCCGGCCTCGGACGTGATGCGCGCCGCCCTCGGCGCTCCCGGCGCCCGGCTCATCGCCCTGGGGATCGCGGTTTCGACCTTCGGCTTCCTCGCCCAGAGCATGCTCACCGCCCCGCGCGTCTACTACGCGATGGCCGCCGACGGCCTCTTCCTCGGCGCCCTCGCCCGGGTCCACCCGCGGACGCGCGTGCCGGTCCTGGCCATCGCCCTGCAGGGCGCCTGGGCGACCGTCATCGCCCTCTCCGGCCGCTACGAGCAGATCCTGAGCTACGTCGTGGCGGTCGACTGGGTCTTCTTCGGCCTCGCGGCGAGCTGCCTCTTCGTGCTGCGCCGCCGCGACCGCGCCGCCGGCGCCGAGCCCCCGGCCTACCGCGCGCCGGGCCACCCCTGGACGACGGCCGCGTTCGTCGCGGTCTCGGCGCTCGTCGTTGCCAACACCGTCTACAAGTTCCCGGCCGAGAGCGCCAAGGGCTTCGGCATCCTGCTCGCCGGCCTGCCGGTCTACGCCGCTTGGCGCTGGAAGGAGCGGCGATGGCCGCGCCGCGCGTCCTGAGATCGGAGTATCAGGAGTGGGCGAAGACCCGCGCGCGGGCGCGCTTCGACCTGGCGACGAGCGGCATCGACCCGCTGCCGCTGGCCGAGCTGGGGGCCGGGATCGACGACCTGGAGCTGACCGGCCCCAGCCTCGACGGCTACCCGCCGCTCCAGCGCGCGCTCGCGGCGCACTGCGGTGTGCCGGAGGAGCAGGTGGTGGCGGCGGTCGGCACCTCGCTTGCCAACCACCTGGCGATGGCGGCGCTCGTCGCGCCCGGCGACGAGGTCCTCCTCGAGCACCCGGTCTACGAGCCGATCCTGGCGCTCGCCCGCTACCTGGGCGCGGAGGTGAAGCGCTTCGCGCGGCGGCCCGAGACCGAGTGGGCGATCGACGTCGAGGAGGTCGAGCGCCTGACGACGCCGCGCACGCGTCTCATCGTGCTCAGCGACCTCCACAACCCGAGCGGCGCGCGGCTCGACGCCACGACGCTCGCCGCGCTCGGCGCCCTCGCCCGCCGCGCCGGCGCCCGCGTGCTGGTCGACGAGGTGTACCTCGAGATGGTGCGCATC
>DASUNQ010000141.1:0-10177 GCA_036277075.1 Thermoanaerobaculia bacterium | reverse complement strand
CCCGAGCCGGCGCCGCCCGTGCCGGCCGAAGCGCAGTCCGGCGAGTGGCGGACCGGGGCGGCGCCTTGAGCGTGGCGGCGCCGCGCGCCGCGCTGGTCCACGACTGGCTCACCGGCACGCGCGGCGGCGAGAAGGTGCTGGAGGTCCTCTGCGACCTCTTCCCCGCCGCACCCGTCTACACGCTCTTCCACTTCCCGGGCAGCGTCGGCGCGGCGATCGAGCGCCATCCGATCCGCACCAGCTTCCTCCAGCGCGCTCCCGGCCTGCGCCGCCACTACCGGCGCTACCTGCCGCTCTTCCCGGCGGCGATCGAGCGCTTCGACTTGAGCGGCTACGACCTCGTGGTCTCGACCAGCCACTGCGTGGCCAAGGGGGCGCGCCCCGCGCCCGGCGCCTTCCACCTCTGCTACTGCCACACGCCGATGCGCTACGTCTGGGACCAGGAGCACGCCTACTTCCCGCGTCGCACCGGCCCCGCGGCGCGGCTGCGCGGGCTCGTCCTGGCGCGCCTGCGCGCCTGGGACGTCGCCTCCTCCCCGCGCGTACACCGTTTC
The DNA here is from genome assembly GCA_036277075.1 of Thermoanaerobaculia bacterium. Taxonomy (GTDB): domain Bacteria; phylum Acidobacteriota; class Thermoanaerobaculia; order Multivoradales; family UBA5704; genus DASUNQ01. Next base: position 9,623 of record DASUNQ010000141.1, on the reverse strand, counting down.
GTGGCGAACTCCTCCTTCGTCGCCCAGCGCATCCGGCGCTACTACGGCCGCGACGCCGAGGTGGTGCACCCGCCGGTCGACACGGACTTCTTCACGCCGGTCGAGGCGATGGGCGCTGCGCGCCGTGCGACGCCGGGCGACTACTGCCTCGTCGTCTCCGCGCTGGCGCCCTACAAGCGGCTGGAGTGGGCGATCGCCGCCTGCGAGAAGCTGGGCGTCGAGCTGAGGATCGTCGGCGACGGGCCCGAGCGCGAGCGCCTGGCCCGGGCGGCGGGGCCGCGCACACGCCTCCTCGGCCGGGTCGACGGCGCCGCCCTGCGCGACCTCTACCGCGGCGCCCTCTGCCTGCTCCAACCCGGGGTCGAGGACTTCGGCATCGCCTCGGCCGAGGCCCTCTCTTGCGGCACGCCGGTCGTCGCGCTGGGCCAGGGCGGGGTGCTCGACGTCGTCGAGGACGGCGTGCACGGCATCCTCACCACGCGCGAGGGGGACGTCGAGGAGCTCGCCGCCGCGGTTGACAGGGTGCGGCGGATGTGCTTTAGTGCGATGAGTTTACGAGCCCGCGCGGAGGCGTTTTCGGCACAGCGCTTCGCCGATCGTATGCGTTCTCTGCTGCTCCCGAAGCCGGCAGTCTCGTCCCTTGTGAGGGGTTCCGCCTCTTGATCCGCCAGCGCCACCGCGTCTCGAAGAGCGTCTATCTCGCCGGCGACGTCCTCGCCACCGCCCTCGCCTACGTCGGCGCCTGGCTCCTCCGCTTCGAGGTGGAGGTCATCCCGGTCACCAAGAACGTGCCGGCGGTCGAGCCCTACCTGACGCTGCTGCCGGTCGTCCTCGTCCTCTTCCCCGTCGTCTTCCACTTCCACGGCCTCTACCAGACCCGCCGCGGGCGGAGCCGCGTCGACGAGGTGCTGACGATCCTCGTCGCGGTGCTCGTGGCGACGGTCCTGCTCTCGGTGGTCATCGCCTGGTACCGCCCGCCGGCGGCCCCCGGGAGCACCGAGTACTTCACTTACAGCCGCGCCTTCCTCGCCCTCTTCGCGCTGACCGACCTGCTCTGCGTCTCCGGGGCGCGCATGGCCATCCGGGCGCTGCTGCGGCGGGTCCGCCTCTCGGGCCACAACCTGCAGCGCATCCTGGTCATCGGCGCCGGGCAGCTCGGCCGCGAGATCACGCAGAAGCTCGTCGCCCACCGCGACCTCGGCTTCGAGGTCGTCGGTTTCCTCGACGACGATCCCGGCAAGCTCGGCACCAGCTTCGCCGGCGTGCCGGTGCTGGGCGGCCTCAAGCAGGCCGAGGAGGCGGTCTCGCGGCACGCCGTCGACCACGTCTACATCGCCCTGCCGCTCGAGGCGCACAAGAAGACGCTCCAGATCCTCCAGCGCATGGGGCGCGAGATGGTGGACATCAAGCTGGTCCCCGACGTCCTGCAGTACGCGACGCTGAAGGCGACGCTCGAGGACGTCGACGGCACGCCGGTCATCAACCTCTCGCAGGTGCCGCTCCAGGGGTGGAGCAGTCTGGTCAAGCGGGGCATGGACATGGCGATGTCGGCGGCGGCGCTGCTCGTGGTGGCGCCCTTCTTCCCGCTCGCCGCGCTCGCCATCTGGCTGGAGGACCGCGGGCCGATCTTCTACCGGCAGGAGCGCATGGGGCTCGACGGCAAGCCGTTCATGATCTTGAAGTTCCGCTCGATGCGCCCGGACGCGGAGGCGTCGAGCGGGCCGGTCTGGGCGATCCGCAACGACCCGCGGCGGACGCGGGTGGGGCGGCTGCTCCGGCGCTGGTCGCTGGACGAGCTGCCGCAGCTCTGGAACGTGCTGGTCGGGGACATGTCGATCGTCGGGCCGCGGCCGGAGCGCCCGAGCTTCGTGCGGGAGTTCAAGCACAAGATCCCGCAGTACATGGTGCGGCACCGGGTCAAGAGCGGGATCACCGGCTGGGCGCAGGTGCACGGCTGGCGCGGCAACACGTCGATCAAGAAGCGGATCCAGTACGACCTCTACTACATCGAGAACTGGTCGCTCACGCTCGATCTCAAGATCCTCTGGATGACGCTGCGGCACGGCCTTCGGCACAACGCGTACTAAAACCAAGAAAGAGGCGCGCTGAGGAGGGGGCGTGGGGATGCTTGCGCCCGGGAACCGGCGCGAGCATCGGAGCCTGCAGGATCTGAGGCTCGCGCCTGCAGTTCGCTGCGCGCTCGATCGCTGTCGGACTGCAAGGTCACCTGCCGGCGCTTGCTCACAGCTTCCCGGGCGCAAGCATCCCCACGCCCTGCCACCGGTGGCGCGTGGCTCGGCCTCTGACTTGCATCGAGAGCGCGGCGTGCGCGTGCGTGCTCTTCCTTACCTGATCCTTTTTCTGGCGCTGCCGGCTTCTGCCGCCGAGCTCGCGATCGGCGGGACGGTGGGAACGCTCGGCCTGGGCGTGGAGCTCACGGCGGGGCTGGGACGGCAGGTGAACTTGCGGGTCGGGGCGCACGCCGGGAGCTATGACGACCGGCGGGTGGCGGACGACATCGAGTACGACGCCACGGCCGAGGTGCGCGCGGGGACGGCGCTGCTGGACTGGCATCCCGGCGGCGGCAGCTTCCGGCTGAGCGGCGGGGCGGTGTTCAATGGCAACGAGGTCGAGGGGGAGAGCCTGCCCCCGGCCTCCGGGTTCTATGAGATCGGCGACGTGCAGGTGCCGGTGGCGCTGCTCGGGACGCTGCAGGGGAAGGCCGAGTGGGACTCGGTGGCGCCTTACGCCGGCCTCGGCTTCGGCAATCCGTTCGGCGGCGACGGCGGGTGGAGCTTCGCGCTCGACGTCGGCGTGATCTTCCAGGGCGAGCCGCAGGTGACGCTCACCCCGGTCTTCGCCCCCGGCAGCCCCCTCGACAACCCGGTCGGCCGCGCGCTCCTCCGCACCCAGCTCGACGAGGAGGAGCGGAACCTCGAGGAGGAGTTCGCCGACTTCGACCTCTACCCAGTCCTCTCCTTCGGCTTCGCCTACCGCTTCTGAGATCATCGGCCGCGTGGGCCTGAAGCGCCTCTCCGCCCTGCCGCTCGCCGCGATCCTCGCCTGCGCCTCGCCCGCCCCACCCGCCGCCCCGGAGCCCCGGACCATGGACTCGATCGCCGAGCAGTACGTCAAGCTGGTGCTCGCCGCCGGGCGGCACGATGCCGACCTGGTGGACGCCTACTACGGTCCGGCGGAGTGGAAGGCCGCGGCCGAGGCGGCGACGGTGCCGCTACCGGAGCTGAAGACGCGCGTCGCCGCGCTCATCGCCGCGACCGAGGCCCGCCGCCCGCACCCGGCCGCCGCGATCGAGGAGATCCACTTCCTCCGCCACGCCTACCTGCTGCGCCAGCTCCAGGCGCTCGCCGCGCGGCTGGACATGCTCTCCGGGGCCCGCCTCAGCTTCGACGAGGAGTCGCGGGCCCTCTACGACGCCGTGGCGCCGCACCGGCCGGCCGAGCACTTCGAGGCGGTCCTCGCCGAGCTCGCGCCGCGGGTACCCGGTGACGGCCCGCTGCCGCAGCGCGTCGAGGCCTTCCGCCAGCGCTTCGCGATCCCGCGCGAGAAGCTCGACGCCGTCTTCCGCGCCGCGATCGACGAGTGCCGCCCCCGCACTCTGGCGCACGTCGAGCTGCCGTCCGGCGAGAGCTTCCGGGTCGAGTACGTCACCGGCCGCGCCTGGAGCGGCTACAACTGGTACCAAGGGGGCTTCCACAGCCTCATCCAGGTCAACACCGAGCTGCCGATCTTCATCGACCGCGCCATCGACCTCGCCTGCCACGAGGGCTACCCGGGGCACCACGTCTACAACGCGCTGCTCGAGGCGCGCCTGGTGCGCGAGCGCGGCTGGGTCGAGCACTCGGTCTACAACCTCTTCTCGCCGCAGTCGCTGATCGCCGAGGGCACCGCCAACTTCGGCATCGAGGTCGTCTTCCCCGGCGCCGAGCGCATCGCCTTCGAGCGCGAGCGGCTCTTCCCGCTCGCCGGCCTCGACCCGGCGCAGGCGGCGGAGTACTACGGCGTGCAGCAGCTCCTCCAGCGCCTCTCCTACGCCGGCAACCAGGCGGCGCGCCGCTACCTCGACGGCGCCTTCACCGCCGAGCAGGCCGCCGACTGGCTGGTGCGCTACACCCTCGTCTCGCCCGAGCGGGCCAAGCAGCGGGTCGCCTTCTTCGACAAGTACCGGAGCTACGTAATCAATTACAACCTGGGGCAGGACTTGGTGCGGGAGCACGTCGAGGCGCAGGGCGGCACCGCCGACCGGCCCGACGTGCGCTGGCGGGTGTTCACCGAGCTCCTCTCGTCGCCGCGCTTGCCGTCCGACCTCGAGCGGTAGGCCTGTTTCCACTCCCACCGACTGGAGTAAACTTAGTTGTTACGATTGAGATCTGAATCTCTACGTAACGATTGACTCTCCAATTGAGGAGGTGGCAGGTGGACGAGACCTTCCGCAGCGAACGCTTCCAGCAGGTGGTGACCGGCGCTCTCGGGCACTTCCCCGTCGGGGCCGAGATCGAGTTCGAGGGATCGACGATCACCATCCCCATCGTCGCTTCGCTCCCCAACGGCTGGATCAGCACCGAAGAGGTGGACTTCAAAGCCTTCATGCGCCTGGAGCTGGAGCGCCGCACCCGTAACCTGCTCGGCCGCACGCAGTTCGAGTTCACCATCGCGGTCTGGGAGCTGTACGGCCGAAGCGAGCTTCTGTCGGAAAAGTTCGGCGGCGACGTGTCGATCACCTTCAGCCTCACGCCGCCCCCCCAGCGCCAGCCCAAGAGCATCTGCTTCGCAAACCAAGACGGTCCCGACTTCCCGGCCACCATCATCTACAGCGCCTGCTACGACGTGTTCATGAACCGCGAGAAGATCATCGATGCACAGATGGGGGTGGCGATCTGCACGCCGATCGTTGGCATCCCCCCGCGCAACGTGCTGGTGGCGTTCGAGAAGCCTTTCGAGGACCGCAAGCGCGGCATCGCCTTCGCGCGCGGCTGCTGCTGGGGGATGCGGACGCTGCGCCCCGAGGAATTCCTGGAGGGAGCCAACCGGGCGCGGAAGGTTCGCGGCTGGGGACCGCAGGATGACGCCTTCGGCAGCTTCTTCGGGCCCGCCGGCGAGGCACCGCGCCCCCAGCGCCCGCCGACCAAACCGCGACGGGCGCGCGTGGCCAGGTAGTCGAGCACGGCGCGGCTCCCTGGTATCGGGAGCGGTCCTCCCGCTACGGCGGCAGCCCCCCTTCCCCGCGGACGGCGCGGCCGGCGCCGCGGACGGCGCCGCCGGGCTCGGGGAGGACGTCGGGCCACCAACTGCCGGGCGCGATCGGCAGCGGGCAGCTGCGGTGGACGCCGAGCTGGTGGAGCATCGGGTGGTCGTGGCGAAGGGCGAGGCGGACCGTGGCGTCGCCGCCGCAGCGGTAGTGGGGGCTGCCGAGCGCGAGGAGCAGGAGGCAGACGAAGGACGCCGCGGTCCACGCCCAGGCGCCGCGCACGGCCGTCCTCCCCCACCGCCGGCTGCGCGCCAGCGCCTCGGCCCAGAGCACCGGCGGCAGCACCGCGGCGTGCAGGACGAGCAGGGCCTGCCACATCATGATCGTCGTCGGCGCCAGGGCGAAAGCAAGGACGGCGGCGGCGAAGCAGGCCGCGGCGTAGGCGCGCACCCAGCCGCGCGCCGAGGCCGCCGGCCGCCGCCGCACCCAGCGCCGCGGCCGGCGCCAGAGCCGCGCGTTGGCGAGCAGCGGCACGACGACGGTCAGGCCGAGCGCGACGAGCAGTCCCTCCGCGATCGGCTCGAGCCAACGGTCGGCGGCGTCGCCGAGACTCGGCGCGAAGTCGAGGTCGATGACGCGCTTGCCGAGGGAGAGCGAGGCGTAGCGGAACCAGTAGAGGAGCCCCTTGAGCAGCGGCTGCACGAGCAGCAGGCCGCGGCCGAGGAACCCCTTCTGCGCCGGCAGGCTCCCGGCGTCCGCCCCCGCCGCGAGCGCCCACGGCACCAACGAGGCGGCGCTCACCGCGGCGGCCGCGACCGCGCCCCCCCAGTGGAGCCGCATCGTCCGGCGCGCCACGAGCACGGCCGTGGCGATCCCCAGGAGCACGACCGAGGCGTGGAGCTGGAACGCCGCGCCGAGGGCCAGGACGTGCAGGAACGACGGCCCGAAGCGCGCCCGCTCGCGCTGCGCCCAGGCGCTCCAGAGATGGACGGCGGCGGGCAGGAAGAGCCAGTTGGGGTTCCAGAGGAAGGCCGAGAAGTAGAGCCGCCAGGGGTTGAGCCAGTAGAGGACGGCGAAGAGCACCCGGCCCCAGGGGGTCAGCGCGCGGCGCAACACACGGTCGAGCAGGAGATACGCCGCGACGTGGGTCAGCAGGACGAGCGCCGCCGCCGCGCGGTGGTCGCGCCACAGCCAGAGCGGCGCGGCGACGAGGAGCGAGGTGAGCCCCCCCGGCTGTGCGCCGCCGAGCGACGTCGGGTTGCCGTAGGGCACCCACGTCCCGTCGGCGACGAGCAGCCAGCCGCGCGCCAGCAGGTTCAACTGGTCGCCCCCGACCTGGCTGCGCGCCACCATCCAGGCCGAGAGCGCGAGGCCGGCGGCGAAGAGCCCCCGGCGGAGGCGCCGGGCGGCCGCGGGCGCCGGGACAGGACGACGGGAGAGCGGGAGCATCGGGCGAAAGCTTACGTCGCTCGCCGCGCCGGGCCGGCGCTTATGCTCGCGCCGCGATGCGGCTCTGGACTCTGCACCCCCGCTACCTCGACCGCCAGGGGATCCTCGCCCTCTGGCGCGAGGGGCTGCTCGCCCGGGCGGTGCTCGCGGGCCGGACGCGCGGCTACGCGTTCGACCGTGGGCAGCTCGACGCCTGCGGGCCGTGTCCGCCGCTCGCCGCCACCCGCGGCCAGCTCCTCCACGAGTGGCGGCACCTGCGGCGGAAGCTGCGCGTCCGCTCGCCGCCGGCGTACCGCGCGCTGCGCGGGGTCGCCGAGCCCGACCCCCACCCGCTCTTCCGCGTCCTGCCCGGACCGATCGCGGAGTGGGAGCGCGGCCGGTAGACCGCGCCCCTCGAGGAGGGCATGGCGCCGGAGCTTGCGTCGCTCCGGCGCCACGGCCGCATCCTGCCTATGGATCGTGGCTAGTAGAGGTCGTTGAGCGCGGCTTCGTCGTCCGCCTCGGTCGTGGCGGGACCGTTGTTGCAGGCCGAGACCGAGGGGTACATCGTGGCGCCGGTGACATCGGTGTGGCCGATGCCGAGGACGTGCCCGACCTCGTGCACCATGACGCCCTCGATGTAGTACTCGCCGGAGCAGCCGTCCGGCTCGCCGGCCGAGGTCCAGGCGATTCTCTTCGAACCGGAGGTCACGACGTCGGCGTCGAAGATGCGGTAGGTGCCGTCGCCGCGCGGCTCGTAGAAGCCGGTGAAGGTGGCGGCCAGGCAGTTGCCGTTGCAGACGCGCTCGGGGTCGCGGAAGTTGAGCATCGGGATGCCGTCGCCGAGCTGCCAGCTCGCCACCGAGCCCTTGACCGCGGTGACCACGGTCCCGGCCCCGGCGCCGTTCCAGGCCTGGCTCGAGGTGATGGCGTTGACGGTGCGGGTGGCCCCGCCGTCGCCGTCGGTGACCGAGGACTGGCCTCGGCTGTCGACGATGATGTGCGGCGCGCTGTCCCAGGTGCGCCGTGGGCTGAGCAGGACGTAGGCGGAGAGCGCCGTCACGGTCAGGACGCCCACCAGGCAGCAGAGGAGGACACGGGAGAGGTTCGTCGTCTTCATGGTCGGTTCCCCTTTCCGCCTAGCGAACGATGCGCGCCGCATGCGCGCGGACCTGGTCCTTGAGGGTGTCGAGCCGCATGACCCGGGGGCGCGGCGCGGGGCTGCCGTCGGCGGTCAGGAGCTGGACGCCGCGCTCGAGCGTCGGCACGGCGACCTCGTTGCCGCGGCCGTCCGCCGCGATCCGGTAGTGGCCCAGCCGGTAGCCGGTGACCTGCGCCGGGTCGCCGGCCTGCAGGAAGAGGACGACCCGCTGCCCCACCTCGAACTGCGGGAAGCCGTGGGCCTCGACGGTGAAGCCCTGGACCTTGCCGCCGGCGGTGCGGACGACCGCCACCGAGGGCGCGGCGCCGACGATCACCTCCTCGACCTGGACCATCGCCTCGGTGACGATCAGCCGTCCCGAAGGGGTCCAGAACGAGTCGGTCTTGATGACCCGCCCCTGCACGACCGCCGCGGAGGCCGCGACGAGCTGCTCGTGGCTCATCGCCACGAAGGTCGAAGCCGTTGCCGGGGCCGCCGCGGCGATGGCCAGCAGCAGCAGGCCCACCCATGTGCATCGCTTCATTCCTTGCTCCTTCTCCCGCGAAGGGAGGTTGGTCGCCCGCAACACGCGGGCTCCATCCTAGGGAGGTGCGCCTGCCAGGGTTAACGGGGCAGCCGAGGAGGATTCCGCCTCCGCTAGACTCCGCCTCTCCGGAGGGCACCTCATGCGCAGGTCTTCGGCCCCTCTCCGCGCGGCCGCGGCGCTCCTCGCCATGGTCTCGCCGCTCGCGGCCTGCGCCGGCGGCGGCGCGAGCTCCGCGCCGGAGCCGGCGGTGCCGCCGCCGGCCTCCTCCCCCGCCGCCACCGGCGGCGAGTGGCCGGCCTACGGCAACGACCCGGGCGGCTCGCGCTACTCGCAGCTGGCGCAGATCGACCGCGGCAACGTCGGCCGGCTGCGCGCCGCCTGGACCTTCCGCACCGGGGCGCTCGAGCCGGCGACCGAGCTCAACGCGAAGGCGGCGTTCGAGTCGACCCCGATCGTCGTCGGCGGCACGCTCTACGTCACCTCCCCCTTCGACCAGGTATTCGCGCTCGACCCGGTGAGCGGCGCCGAGCGCTGGCGCTTCGACCCGGGCATCGACCGCCAAGGCTCCTACTCCGAGGTCACCTCGCGCGGCGTCGCCGTCTGGCGCGGCGGCGGGGAGGGGGGCGCCTGCGCCGCGCGCGTCCTCCTCGGCACCCTCGACGCCCGTCTCGTGGCGCTCGACGCGGCGAGCGGCCGCCGCTGCGCCGACTTCGGCCGCGACGGCGAGGTCGACCTGACCGCGGAGGTCGAGCTCAAGCTCGCGGGGGACTACCAGGTGACGTCGGCGCCGACGGTCGTCGGCGACCTCGTCGTCGTCGGCTCCTCGATCGGCGACAACGGCCGCTACGACAAGGAGCGGGGCGTCGTGCGCGCCTTCGACGTCCGCTCCGGGCGCCTGCGCTGGAGCTGGGACCCGCTCCTCCCCGGCGTCGGCGCGACGGGCGCGGCCAACGCCTGGTCGACGATCTCGGCCGACCCCGCGCGCGACCTCGTCTTCGTGCCGACGGGCAGCGCCAGTCCCGACTACTTCGGCGGGCTGCGCCCCGGCGAGAACCGGCACGCCAACTCGGTCGCCGCGCTGCGCGCCTCGACCGGCGAGCTGGTCTGGAGCTTCCAGGTCGTCCACCACGACCTCTGGGACTACGACGTCGCGGCGCAGCCGCTGCTGGTCAGCGTGCGGCGCGGGGGCGCGGAGGTCCCGGCGGTGGCCGTGAACACCAAGATGGGGACCTCTTCCTCCTCCACCGCGAGACCGGCGAGCCGCTCCTCGCGGTCGAGGAGCGGGCCGTGCCGGCGAGCGA
>DASUNQ010000140.1:0-8361 GCA_036277075.1 Thermoanaerobaculia bacterium | reverse complement strand
GGAACCGTTACAATAGCGGTCGCGGGAGAGGTCCAAGCGGTCGCCCCTTCCTTCGGGGAGGGGAGGAAAGTCCGAGCTCCCACGGGCAGCATGCTCGCTAACGGCGAGGCGCGGCGACGCGACGGAAAGTGCAACAGAGAGCAGACCGCCGGGGGTCTTCGGGTCCTCGGTAAGGGTGAAACGGTGCGGTAAGAGCGCACCGCGGGGCCGGCGACGGTCCCCGGCACGGCAAACCCCATGCGGCGCAAGACCAAATAGGGGAGCGGAAATGCGGGCCGCCCGTCCCGCTCCGGTCCGGTTCGCCGGGTCGGCCGCTTCCGGGTAGGTCGCTCGAGGCCGCCGGCAACGGCGGTCCCAGAGGAATGACCGCACAAACAGAACTCGGCTTACGGACCTCTCCCGCGTTCTCATGAACCGTTCGTGAAATTCGAGACCCTCGCCGTCCACGCCGGAGGGGAGCGCGACCCCGCCACGGGGTCGGTAGCGCCCCCCATCCATCTCTCCACCACCTACGAGCACGGCCCGGCCGGCGAGCGGCCGCACGGCTGGATGTACATCCGCGAGGGCAACCCCACCCAGGTGCGGCTGGAGGAGGCGCTGACCGCGGTCGAAGGGGGCGCGGCGGCCCTCGTCTTCGCTTCCGGGATGGCGGCCGGCACCGCCTACCTCCAGGCCCTCCCCGCCGGCACCCACGTCCTCTTCCAGGAGGACCTCTACTACGGCTTCCGCAAGCTGGCGCGAGAGCTCTTGCCGCGCTGGGGGCTGGCGGCGAGCTTCGCCGACTTCCGCAACCTCGACGTCCTGCGCGCCGCCCTCCGCCCCGAGACCGGGCTCCTCTGGACCGAGAGCCCTTCGAACCCGTTGATGCAGGTCGTCGACCTGGCGGCGGTGGCCGAGCTGGCGCGCGGCGCCGGCGCGCGCCTGCTGGTCGACGGCACCTTCGCCACCCCGGCCTTGCAGCGTCCGCTGGCGCTCGGCGCTTCCGTCGTCCTTCACTCCGCCACCAAGTACCTCGGCGGCCACGGCGACGTGCAGGCGGGGGCGCTGGTCTTCGCGGCGGCGGACGACGTCGTCGAGCGCGCCGCCCACCTGCGGCACATCACCGGGGGGGTGGCCTCGCCTTTCAACTCCTGGCTCGTGCTGCGCGGCCTGCGCTCGCTCGCCTGCCGGATGGAGCGGCACTCGGCGAACGCCCTGGCGGTGGCGCAGGCGCTCGCCGGGCACGCAGAAATCGAGGCCGTGCACTACCCCGGCCTCCCGTCCCACCGCGGCCACGAGGTCGCTCGCCGCCAGATGCGCGCCTTCGGCGGCATGCTCTCGCTGCAAGTACGCGGCGGCCGCGCGCGGACGCTCGAGGCCGCCTCGCGCCTGCGGCTTTTCGTCAACGCCACCAGCCTGGGCGGGACCGAAAGCCTGATCGAGCACCGCGCCTCCAGCGAGGGGCCGGGGAGCCCCACGCCCGAGAACCTCCTCCGCGCCTCGATCGGCCTCGAGCACCCCGACGACCTGGTGGCAGATCTCCTGCAAGCGCTCGCTTGAACCGCCGAGGAGGAGAGAGGAGAGAAACCGATGAGAGCGAAGACCTGGGTCCCCTTGCTGGCCGTCCCCGTCCTGCTCGCTTTCGCCCTGTCCGAGGTCCAGGGGCAGCCACCCGCGGCGCCCAACGCCGAGACGCAGCGCATCATCCGCGGCTTCAGCATTTCGCCGGTGCCGCTCAAGCTGCGCGGCCGCAACCGCGCGCTGGTGGGCCTCGGCAGCTACATCGTCAACGCGCAGGGCGGCTGCAACGACTGCCACACCAACCCGCCCTACGCCCCGGGGGGCGACCCCTTCAACGGCGAGCCGGAGCAGATCAACACCGACGGCTACCTCGCCGGCGGCACCGCCTTCGGCCCCTTCATCTCGGCCAACATCACGCCGGACGAGAACGGCCGCCCGGCCGGCCTCAGCTATGGGGAGTTCCGGAACCTGATACGCACCGGCCACGCCCCCGACCGCCACCCGCAGCTCGGGCCGCTCCTCCAGGTCATGCCCTGGCCGGTCTACAGCCACATGATCGAGCGCGACCTGCGCGCCGTCTACGAGTTCCTGCGCTCGATCCCGTCGATCGAGAACGACAACTAGGATGGCCGCCGCCCTCCTCCCGCCCCCGGTCCGCCCGGGGGCGCGCGTGGGGGTGGCGGCGCTCTCCGGCGCGGTCGATCCCGAGCGGCTGCGGCGCGGCCTCGCGGAGCTGGCGCGGCTGGGCTTCGAGCCCGTGCCGGCGCGCAACGTGGCGGCGGTCGCGGGCACCGGCGAGGTGCGCTTCGCCGGCGACGACGAGGAGCGCCTCGCCGCCTTCCACGAGCTGGCGGCCGACCCGGACCTGCCGGCGGTCCTCTTCGCCCGCGGCGGCCACGGCCTGCTGCGGCTCCTGCCGCGGCTCGATTGGGACCTCCTGGCGCGCACGCCGCGCGCCTACGTCGGCTACTCCGACCTGACGCCCTTCCTGCTCGCGGTCGTGCGGCGGCTCGGCGTCGCCGCCTTCCACGGCCCGCTCGTGGCCGCCGAGCTGGCGCGCGGCCTGCTGCCGGAGGAGGAGGAGTCGCTCCTGGGCGCCCTCGCCGGCGACTATCCGGTGACGCACCCGTTGGCCGGCGCGCTGCGCGACGGCGTGGGGGAGGGGCCGCTCCTCGGCGGCTGCCTGTCGCTGCTGGTGGGGACGCTGGGCACGCCGTGGGCGCCCGCTCTCGCCGGCGGCATCGTCTTCCTGGAGGACGTCCACGAGCCGCTCTACCGGCTCGACCGAATGTTGACCCACCTGCGCTTGTCGGGTAGCCTCGCCGCCATCCGCGGCATGGTGATCGGGCACTTCGACGGCGACGGCTCGGAGCCTCCGGGCGCCGAGGTCGAGGCCCGCCTCGCCCTGCTCGCGGAGAGCCTCGCCGACTTCCCGTGGCCGCTGGCGTGGGGGGAGCGGAGCGGCCACCGCGCCCCCAACCTGACGCTGCCGCTGGGCCTGCCGGCGCGGCTCGAGGGCGCCCGCCTGACGCTGGGCAGCGAGCGGATCCGCGAGCGATGAGCAACCCCGTCTTCAAGAGCACCGCTGCCGTGCCCGGCGCCAAGAAGCCTCCCGTCTACACCGCCGTCGAGCACTCGGCCGGCAGCTACGTCTTCCGCGAAGGGGAGCTGGGGCGGGAGATGTTCATCATCCAGGAGGGGCAGGTCGAGATCACCAAGCGCGCCGCGGGCGAGGAGCGGCAGCTCGCGGTGCTCGAGAAGGGGGACTTCTTCGGCGAGATGGCGCTGCTCGAGGACCTGCCGCGCGCCGGCTCGGCGCGCGCGCTCGTCCACGTCAAGCTGGTGCAGATCAACGGCTCGACCTTCGACCAGATGCTGCGCGACAACCCGGAGATCGCGGTGCGCATGATGCGCAAGCTGTCGCGCCGCCTGCGCGAGACCGATCAGCAGCTCCGCGACCTGATGGACCAGACCAACCGCGGCTTCTCGGACGTGCCGTCGCTCCAGGCGCCGCGGCGCGGCGACGCCCCCGAGCGCCTGGTGCACGAAACGTCGGGCATGGAGTTCCCCCTGTCGCGCGGCTCGGAGACGACGATCGGGCGCAAGGACCCGGTCACCGGGATCTATCCCGACATCGACCTGACGCCGGTCGATTCGCAGCGCTCGATCTCCCGCCGCCACGCCAAGATCTACCGCCGCGGCGCCAAGTACTTCCTCGGCGAGGAGATCGGCACCATGAACAGCACCTCCATCAACGGCACCCGCCTCGACACCGGCGTCCCGGCCGAGCTGCGACCCGGCGATCAAGTGCGGTGCGGGGTGGTGGCGCTGCGCTTCGAGCTGCCGTAGAGCCAGTCTCTCAATAGAGGATCTGGACGCGAGCCCCCAACGAGAAGCTCGTGTCTTTTTCTAGGCGATCCCCGGCGAGCGGTACATAGCCGCGTTCGGCACCAAGCTCCACGAAGACGATCCCCAGCCCGATCCCGCCGCGCGCGCCCCAGATGAAGCGGTCGCTGGTGTCGTCCCTGAACGGATACCGCTCGACGCCCAGCTCCATGCCGAGGTATGAGTCCACATGCAGCCAGCCTAGCCGCTTCATCCACGGATAGATCAGGAACGACGCGCCCCAAACGCCCTCCTCGCCTCCCCAGTCCTCGCGGCGCAGATTCCCTGCGACGACGAACTGGCTGCTCTTTTTGACTGACCGCGCCGTGGGATTTCCGTTCTCGTCACAAAACTGCACGTCGGCAGTTCCTGGAAATCCGCCGACGCTGGCGAGTTCCACCCATCGGCCGGAGCCTCCCTCGGTGCTCGCCATGATGCCGCCGCCGACCTCGAACCGCATTCCATCCCACCGGTCCAGCTCGGCCATCGGCCGCCGATCGTAGCCCGCAAGCCGCTCGACGACACGGCCCTGATCGTCTTGGACGCGTAGCTGGAGGCCCGGGCGGATCAGCGAGTCGAGGTCGAGCGGGGCGTCTTCGCTCGAAGACAGCGGTTCGCCGCACCAGGAAGTGAACTCAAGCGCCGTACGCGCCCCAGGCTGCGGCTTCCACGCTGACGGATCCATCTTGGTGTCGTCGATGCCAACAGCGAGGACCTCGGTGATCGACCGTGCCGAAGTAAGAACGAGCGCCAGTGTTTCTTCGGCATGTCCGGAGCCCAGGGAGCCATCACCGAAGAACTCCAATTTACCGGAAGCGGCTAGCGAGGCTGCGACCAGTGCCGGTTCGGTGAGCCCCAGCTGCTTCTCCAGTCGAACTCGTGCATCAGAGCTCTGCACCAGCGCCGCCGACAGCGCAGCTAGGCTCGGAGTGGTGTCGACGAACGCCTCCGCCCCCTCGCGATTGTTTCGGTTGTGCATGCCTCTCGCGAGGAGATCATGAGTCGAGGTACGCGGCGTCAGGAGATGACCCGGTGGGAAGGAATCCTGAAGGAAGTGAAGTGCAACTGCTTCGGTAGCCAGCGGCACGAGCCACCAGTCATCGCGGGTGCCGACACGTTCCCTTGCCTGGACGATGGCGAGATGATGGAGACGATTGTAGCTTTCGGCTGCGCATGCCTCGAAGTGGCTTGTATTGCGGTGAGCCGCCAGCAGCCGGTTGAGCACTGCACGGGCCTTCGCGTCGAGACGCTCGCCCGCGGCCGCAAAGACTTCGAGGTCAGGATCGGAGGCCCCCCTCAAGCGCCGAATGACCTTGGGCTTGCACTGCTCGATGGGTTGTTCGCAGCGCTTCGGCACTCTCTCGCCCGTCCAACGAAGGCCTTCGAGGCACGACTTGGGGTCCTGGACAAGGTTCTCGGCGTGAAACACGAGGTCAGGTCCGTTGGTCAGGTCCCCGAACGGTAGACACCGGGCAGATCCGTCTACCTTGCCGACCTTTTTCGTTGGACAGTCCAGGAACCGTTCGCGAATCTGCTGCAGCTCGTCGGAGGCGAGACCCGGAGACAGAGCTTCCAGCGCGGTCGCCAATGCCGTCTCCGAGATCCCACTATGTTCCTTGCCCTTGAAGGCCCAGGCTTCGTTGCCGCCTCTACCGAGGGAAACCAGCACGAATACCACGATGAGCCAGACCCGATGGACGTTCCGAGCTTTCGGGTGCACAGACGCCTCCTTGTGTCCGGATGCCGTTCTCATTGGCTTCGCCGTCCTCTATTTGACGGACTTGGTGGCGATGTTCTCCAGGTCCTTCAAGGGCGTCGCTCGAACGCCGTAATTGACACTCGTCTTGATTACCATCAGGATGGTCTTATGGGCTCGGTGAAACGCATCACCGCAAATCTGCCCGAGCGGCTGCTTGACGACGCCATGACCGTCACCGGCAAAGGGATCACGGAGACTCTAGTCGAAGGGCTGCAGCTCGTGCGGCAGCGGCGAGCGTTCGAGCGGGCCATGGCACTAAAAGGCAAGCTGCGTTTGGAGGTCGACCTCGAGGAGTCGCGTGAGCGGCGTGGTCGTCGACACCTCGGCATGGATTGAGTTCTTCGCTGGCCGCGAGGTGCCTGGACTTGAGGACGCCCTGGCTGCGGGCCAGATCGTCCTCGCCCCGGTGGTGGTGGAAGCTGGTCAGCGGGCTCCGACCGCGAGCGGCCGGGAGAAGATCTCGGCGCTCGTCGCCGATTTCGCGGTTCACGAGACCCCCGTCGGACACTGGATTCGCGTCGCCGAGCCTCGGCGCCGGCTCAACGCACGCGGGCTTTCGATCTCGACTCCGGATCCGCACGTCGCTCAGTGCGCGCTCGACCGGGACGCCCACCTCCTGGCACGAGACCAGATCTTCAGCCACATCGCGAAGCTCGAACCTTTGAAACTGATCGCGGGTTAGAGCTGTAATTCCTGAATGACTCAAAGCCTCGAGACGCCGCTGACCGCGGTGCGCGGCATCGGGCCGGCGCGTGCCCGGGCGTTCGCGGCGGCCGGGTACACGACGGTCCGCGACCTCCTCTTCCACCTGCCGCAGCGTTACGAGGACCGCCGCGCGGTGACGCCGATCGGCGAGCTCGTCGCCGCGTGCGAGGCGACGGTACGCGGGCGGCTCGCGGGGCTCCGGGCGGTGCGCCTGCGGCGGCGCGGCCTGGCGCTGGTGCGCGGCACGGTCGACGACGGCACGGGCCGCCTGCCGGTCGTCTGGTTCAACCGGCCCTACCTGACGAGCTGGGCGGACGCGCAGGAGGACTACCTCCTCCACGGTCCCGTGCGCGCCGGCCGGAGCGGCGCGCTCGAGCTGGTGAACCCCTCGTGCGAACGCGCCGCCACGGCGCTCCACGGCGGGCGGGTGGCGCCGGTCTACCCGGCCGTGCGCGGCGTCGGACCGGCGGCGCTCCGGCGCCTGCTGCCGCAGGTCCTGGCGGCGCTCGACCTGCCGCGCGGCCTTCCCGACCCGCTGCCCGCCGAGCTCCGCGACCGGCACGGCCTGCCGCCGCTCGCCGAGGCGCTCGCGCACCTCCACGAGCCGCCGGAAGGTGTCGACCTCGAGGCCCTCGCCGGCCGCCGCAGCCCCGCCCACCGGCGGCTCATCTACGGCGAGCTGCTGGAGCTCCAGCTCGAGCTGGCCCTGCTGCGCGAGCGCGCGGTGCGCGAGCCGCGCCGCCACGCCTACACGATCGACGACCGGGTCCGCCAGGCCGCGCGCGAGGCGCTGCCCTTCCGCCTGACCGCGGCGCAGAAGCGGGTGCTGCGCGAGATCGTGGCCGACCTCCAGAGCCCCTACCCGATGCTCCGCCTCCTCCAGGGCGACGTCGGCAGCGGCAAGACGATCGTCGCCGCGCTGGCCCTGCTGATCGCGCTCGCGAGCGGCTACCAGGGCGCCTTCATGGCGCCGACCGAGCTGCTCGCCGAGCAGCACTACGCGGGGCTGGCGCGCCTCCTCGGCGGGCGCTGCCGCATCGGTCTGCTGACCGGCTCGCACCGCGGCGCCGGCGCGGCGAGCGCCGCGGCCCTGCGCGCGGAGCTCGCCGCCGGCACGCTCGACCTCGCGGTCGGCACCCACGCGCTGGTGCAGGAGGGGATCCGCTTCCGCCGGCTTGGCCTCTGCGTCATCGACGAGCAGCACCGCTTCGGCGTCGTCCAGCGGCAGCTCCTGGCGGCGAAGGGGGAGCGGCCCGACGTGCTGGTGATGACCGCGACGCCGATCCCGCGCTCGCTCGCCCTCGCCGCCTACGGCGACCTCGACCAGTCGGTCCTCGACGAGCTGCCGCCGGGCCGGACGCCGATCGCCACCGAGGTCGTGCCGGCGGGCCGCCGCCGCGACGTCTACCGCCGGCTGCGCGAGGAGCTGGCGGCCGGCGGGAGCGCCTACGTGGTCTTCCCCCAGATCGAGGGCGAGGAGGAGGGGGGCGCGGCCTCGGTGGCGGCGATGGGGGAGCGCGTGCGCCGCTTCCTCGCCGACTGGCCGAGCGCCGTCCTGCACGGCCGCATCCCGCCGTCCGAGCGGGACGAGGTGATGCGCGCCTTCGCGCGCGGCGACGTGCGGGTGCTCGTCGCGACGACGGTCGTCGAGGTCGGCGTCGACGTCCCGGAGGCGACCTGGATGGTGATCGAGAGCGCCGAGCGCTTCGGGCTGGCGCAGCTCCACCAGCTCCGCGGCCGCGTCGGCCGCGGGCCGCGCCCCTCGCGCTGCGTCGCGCTCCACGGCGCGCTGACCGAGGAGGCGCGGCGGCGGCTCGAGGTCTTCGCCGGCACCACCGACGGCTTCGCCATCGCCGAGGCCGACCTCGCGCTGCGCGGTCCGGGAGAGCTGCTGGGGACGCGCCAGGCGGGGATCCCCGCCTTCCGCGTCGCCGACCTGGCGGCGGACTTCGCCTGGCTCCAGACCGCGCGCGACGACGCGCGCGCCCTCCTGCCGCGCCTCGGCGAGCCGT
>DASUNQ010000139.1:0-2348 GCA_036277075.1 Thermoanaerobaculia bacterium | reverse complement strand
GCCGCTCTCGAGCGGCTCCGCGCCGGCGACCGGGCCCAGGGGGCGCTGCTCGCGGTCGCCTGCCTCGCCGCGCTCGCCGCCCCCCACCTCGCCGGCTTTCGGCCGCGCATGGACCTCGTCCACTACAACCTGGCGCGGATCGCCGAGGCCGGCGGCCGGCCGGAGCAGGCGGCGCTCCACGATCGCGAGGCGCTGCGCCTCGATCCCTCGTCCTTCCTGCCCCACTTGACGCTGGGAAGCCGCGCCGCGCGCGGCGGCGATCTCGATCGGGCGCTCGCGCACCTCCGCCGCGCGGCCGCCCTCGAGCCGCGCTCGCCGGAGGTGTGGAGCAACCTCGGCGGCGTCTACCTGGCGCGCGGCGACCTCGAGCGCGCCCGCCGCGCGCTCGAGCGGGCGCTGGCGCTCGACCCGGCGAGCCTGCCGGCGGTCCACAACCTGGCGCTCCTCGCCGCGCGCGCCGGGGACCTGGCGCGCGCCCGCGCCCTCAACCGCCGGGCGCTGGCGCTCGACCCCCGCCACCCGGCGGCACGGCGCTTGGCGGCGCGGCTCGGGGAGCGGTGAGCGGCCCCTCCGGCAGCACCTCGACGAGCACGCTCAGCTCGTCCGCGAGGCGGACCGCGAAGCGCTCCGGCCGCTCGTGGACCCACTTCGCCTCGATCGGCCAGTCGGTGCGCGGCTCGCGCATCAGGTGCACCCAGCGCACCTCCGCCCGCCGCAGGTTGGCCAGCCAGGCCGCGGCGTTGGGGCGCACCCGCGGGTCGCAGCCGGGGTAGGCCGCCGCGGCGCGGCGGTCGTCGGCGTTGAGGTTGACGTAGATCGCCCGGCGCTCGAGGCGCGGGCCCATGGCGGGGTAGCGGAAGCCGTGGACGGCCGAGCTCGCGACCGCCACCGTGCCGCCGCCGCCGTGCGCGTCGAGCCACTCCCAGGCGGCGGCGTAGAGCGGCGCCGGCGTGACGTGGACCGTGAACTCCTCGCGCAGCGCCCGGCCGCGATCGAGGAGGCGGAAGCGGGCGAGGAGCGGCGCGGCGAGCAGGACGCCGAGCAGCGCCAGGGCGGCCAGCGGGCGCCAGCGCTGGCGGAGGGCGGCGCGCGCCGCGGGGGAGAGGGCGAGCAGGGCCACCGCCAGGTCCGCGACGCCGATCGCGGCGCGCGCTCCCTGCGGCAGCTCGGCGTGGAGCATGAGGAGCCCCTGGAGGACCACCGCCAGCGCCAGGCCGCGCAGCAGCCGCTCGCCGGCGCCATGGGTCTCGCCGATGGCGACCGCGGCGGCGAAGGCGAGCCCGCAGGCCGGCAGCAGGTAGCGGGTGTTGGCGTAGACGTGCCCGAACGCGGCGTAGGGGACGAGCGCCCAGAACGCGGCCTCGACGACGATCTGGCTCCAGGCCACCCACCCCTCCCGGCGCCGCCGCCGCGCCACGGCGAAGGGCAGGACGAGCGCGGCGGGCACGAGCAGGAGGACGACCGGCCCCACCCCCATCTCCAGCAACGCCGGGTCGGTCGAGCCGAGGAGCGAGCGCACCGCCTCGCCGCGGACCCACATCAGCTCCCCCAGGTCGGCCACCGAGCTCGCGCGCGGCAGGCGGTGCGCCGCGGCGCGCGGCTCGTCCCGCCCGCTCGCCTCGCACTCCAGCGCCAGCGGGTCCACCCCCAGCGCCACGTTGCGTAGGTAGAAGCCGCCGCCCAGCGCGGCCGCCGCGAGGAGCGCCGCGGCGAGCTGCGGCAGGCGCCGCCGCCAGCCGCCGCGGGCGGCGGCGACGACCGCCGCGCCGAGACTCAGCGCGTAGAACGCCCCGAGCACCTTGGCACCGGCCGCGATCCCCAGCCCGGCGCCGGCCAGCGCCGCCTCACCCCAGGCCGGCTCGCGCAGCCAGCGCAGGCCGAAGTAGGCCGCGGCGAGGAGCCCCGCGGCGGTGAGAACGTCGACGTAGGGGGTGGCCGCGAAGCGCAGCGCCGCGGGGACCGAGAGAGCGGCGAAGGCGGCGAGCGGCCAGTGCCGCTTGGCCCCCAGCCGCCGCGCCACCCCGCCGACCGCCAGCCCGAGCAGCGCCCACTGCGGCAGCGACGCCAGGTTGACGTAGAGCTCGCTGTGCGAGGGGGCCATCCACCACCAGAGCCAGAGCGACCCGTTCGCCGGCGCGTAGCCGTAGTAGCTCACCGGGAAGGCGCCGAAGACCGGGCGGATGTTCCCCTCCTGGAGCCAGGTCGCGGCGAGCAGCAGGTGGTAGTGCAGGGCGTCCCAGGACAGCGGCGGCCGGAGCAGGCCGCGCAGGGCCTCGCTGCCGGCGCGGTGTTAGTGCGCCAGGGAGAGCGCCGGGTGGCCGCCGAGCTGGCGCCGGACGGCGGTGCCG
>DASUNQ010000138.1:0-2751 GCA_036277075.1 Thermoanaerobaculia bacterium | reverse complement strand
CGGGCGGGTCTGGACGGTGCGCGGCAACCACGACAAGGTGGTGGCGCGGATCGACACCGGCGGCGGCTTCAACCAGGCGGCGCTCGCCGCGGCGCAGTGGACCGCCGGGCGGCTGACGCGCCCGAACCTGCGCTACGTGCGAGAGCTCCCGCGCGGGCCGGTCGAGGTGGCGCCGGGGCTCGCCATCTGCCACGGCTCGCCGCTCGACGAGGACGCCTACGTCTTCACCGACGCCGACGCCTACGCGATCTTCTCCGCCCACCCCGCGCCGCTCACCTTCTTCGGCCACACCCACATCCCCTCGGTCTTCATCCTCGAGCGGCGCGGCATCGGGGTGCGGGCGCTGCACGGGCTGCGCGGCCGCATCGTCCTCGACCCGGCGCGGCGCTACCTCGTCAACCCCGGCTCGATCGGCCAGCCGCGCGACCGCGACCCGCGCGCCGCCTTCATGACCTACGACAGCGACCGCGCCGTGCTGCGCTGGTACCGCGTCGCCTACCCGGTCCGCCGGGCGCAAGCGCGCATCCGCGCCGCCGGGCTGCCGGGATCGCTGGCCGACCGGCTGGCGGTGGGGGCGTAGCTCACTCCGCGAGAGAGGCGTCGCGCTCGAACTCCTCGACCGCCGCCAGCTCGCGGGCGACGCGGCGCTCGGTGGCGAAGCACCAGGCGGCGACGGCGGCGGCGGAGAGGGCGAGGAGAGCGCCGGAAACCGGTGTCAGGCGGTCGAAGCCGGCGAGCAGCGCGACGACGGCCGCGGCCTCGGCGGCGAAGAGGGCGAGGGCGAAGCGGATCGAGCGGCGCTGGCGGCGACAGCGCAGCCGCGTCAGGCGCGCGTACTCGGCGACGCCGCCGCCGATCGGCGCCCAGGTGCCGCGGCGGTTCCACCAGGCGAAGCCGGCGGCGATGGCGGCGAAGGCCCAGAGCGTCGCCAGCCAGGCCGCCTCCCACCCCGCCAGGCCGTCGCGCAGCACCCAGGCCGAGAGCGCGGCCGCGCCGAGGAGCACCCCCGCCTCGCTCGCCGCCGCCGCGACCAGCCGCACGCGGTGCCGCCGCACGATCCGCGCGAGCGGCGCGGACGCCGCCTCGAGTGCCGTGGACGCCGCCTCCGGCGCCGCGGCGCTCCAGGCCTCGGCCAGGGCCTCCCACTCCCGCTCGTCGGTCGTCATGGCGTTTTCTCCATCGCGTCGTGCAGCGCCCGGCGGGCGCGGCTGAGCCGCACCGCCGCGTTGTTCTCGGTGACGCCGAGGACCGCCGCGATCTCCCCCCGCGTCAGCCCTTCGAGCGCCAGCGTCAGGACCTGCCGCGTCCCGTCCGGCAGCGTCTCGAGCGCGCGCACCAGGCGGCGCAGCCGCTCGGCCGCCGTCGCCGCGCGCTCCGGCGTCGGGGCGGGGTCGTGGACCTCGCCGGCGCCGTCGAGCTCCTCGCCGGCGGGCCGGCGGCGGAAGCGGTGCGAGAGCACCCGGTTGTTCGCCACCCGCAGCACGAAGGTCCGCTCCGCGCAGTCGCCGCGGAAGCGCGGCAGGGCGCGCCAGAGAGCGAGGAGGACGTCCTGGAGCAGGTCCTCGCGCGCCGCCGCGTCGCGCTCCCAGGCGGCGACCAGCCGCCGCAGCGCCGGGCCGTGCCGCTCCAGGACCGCCGCGAAGCGCGCCTCGGGCGTCACCAGGCCGGCCGCTTCTCCACGCGCTGGAGGAAATCACGCAGCGCCCCCTCCGCGTCCGGGCCCGCCGCCGTCCAGACCCAGAGCGTCGCCCCTTCCGGCTCCGCGACGACGGCGCCGCCGTCGGGCGGCTCGGCGGCGGCGCGCTCGGGATGGCGCGGGCGTTGGTGCAGCTCGATCGTCGTCGCGCCGCGGCGGAAGGCGACGACGAGCATCGAAGGCCATGTCGAGTCGGCGCGCTCGATCGCGTACGGCCCGGCGTCGATCCGCAGCCCCAGCCCCGGGTTCGTGTAGACGCTCCCCTCAACGGTGTAGGCCGCCCGCCCCTCCGGCACGCGCAGGACGCGGCCGGCGCCCTCGGCCTCCACGATCTCGACCTCGACGCGGCCGAAGAGTCGGCCGATCGCGCCGAGCAGCTCGCCGCCGCCGTCCGCGAAGCTGCCGGCGCCGGCGGCGAGGCGCGCCGCGCTCGCCAGGCCCGGGGCGTAGACCGCGGCGTCGAAGGGCAGCCAGCGCTCGTCGAGCCACATCTCCGTCCAGGCGTGGCCCCCCCAGATGCCGCCGTAGTAGACGTAGCCCATGACGATGCGCGACGGGATGCCGGCGGCGCGCGCCAGCGCGGCGAGGAGGGTCGCGTAGCCCATGCAGGTCCCCTTGCGCTCGCGCACCAGCTCGGAGGCGGGGGCCATGACGATGCCGGCGTCCATCG
This sequence comes from Thermoanaerobaculia bacterium, assembly GCA_036277075.1. GTDB lineage: Bacteria > Acidobacteriota > Thermoanaerobaculia > Multivoradales > UBA5704 > DASUNQ01. The sequence goes on along the minus strand of DASUNQ010000138.1, from coordinate 385 downwards.
TCATGTGCTCGGCCGTCCAGCGGGTGAGGGCGAGCGCCGCGCGGTAGGCGTCGGGCTCCGCGCCGGCGATCTCGCGCGCCAGGGCGACGATCTCCGGGTGCCCGGACTCGACGAGCGCGTTGGGCGCCAGGTAGAGCGCCAGCTCCGCCGCCGCGGCCGGCCGGCGCGGCACCGTCCCCGCGGGCGGCGCCGGCCGGCGGACCTCGACGAGGGCCGCGCCGCCGCGGGCGGCGACGCTCTGGTTGTGCGCCGCGAGGTCGGGGAGCCCCACGGCCGGATCGCGCGGCCGCACCCGCAGGACCAGCCGGTCCACCGCCGCGCCGTCGGCCAGGCGGAGGTTCGAGCGCGCCACCGTGCGCTCGTAGAGGTCGGCCGGCAGCGTCCC
>DASUNQ010000137.1:0-2470 GCA_036277075.1 Thermoanaerobaculia bacterium | reverse complement strand
CGGCGGCGGCGGCGGGGGCGGTGGCGGCGGCGGGGGCGGCGGCGGAGGCGGCGGCTCAGCCGGCGGCGGCGGCGGCTCCGGCTCCACGAACAGCGCCGGGAAGAAGGTCAGCCCGAGCAGGCCCCCGATCGGGCAGTGCTCGTCGATGTCGGAGATCTGCATGAGGTCGGTGCGCAGGGCGAAGTTGAACGCCCAGCGCCGCTCGTCCCCCATCCAGAGGCGGCCGCCGCTGGTCAGGTCGATGGCGTCCTCGAAGCCGACGCCGCCGCCCGTGTAAAACGTACCCACCAGCTCGGTGATCCAGTCGAGGCGCTCCGAGACGGCGGTGGCGTAGCCGAGCCCGGCGTGGAGCTCGTCCTGGAGCTCGAACCGGCTGCGGCCGACCACGTCGTCGTCCGGGTCGTCGTCCTCGCCCTCGAGCTCGCCGGGCGAGCGGTAGCCGAGCGAGAAGACCCAGTTCGCGCGGCTCCAGTTGAAGCTGCCTCCGAACCCCAGGTCCTGGGAGGCCACCTTGTCGTCGCCGGTCGGCGCCTCGATGAAGAGGCCGAGCGCCGTCCCGCCGTCGGCGGCGGGGTCCCCGCCCAGGCGGAACTTGGTGCCCACTCGGATGTTGCCGAGGCCGCTGGCGTCGGGGTCGATGTCGGGGTCGAAGAACCGGTCGTCGTCGTCGAACTCGAAGTCGTCGTACGGCACCATGACGCTGAACTCCCAGCGATCGGTGATGCCGTAGCCGAGGCTCGCGCTGAGCCGGTTCCAGTCGACGCTGACGTCGTTGAACGGGTCCCTGACGTCGATCAGACGGTCCCAGTTGTTGTAGTAGAGGCTGAAGGACCAGCCGCCCTGCGGGACGGTCTCGCCGCTGAGCAGCGTGAACAGCCCGGTCTCGCCGGTCGCGGTCGGAGCGTTCGCCTGCTCGCCGGCCGTGGCGGCGATCGGGACCAGCAGGCCCAACAGCGCCACCAACACCACGCATCTCCGCTTCATAGCTCTCCTCCAATTGGGCGCACGCCCTTGCTGCCCATGTACGCCCGCGCCGGAGCGGCGGGCCGTCAACCACATAGTAATAGAGGGAGGCCTCCCTTAGCGATACGACTTGACAGAAATGCGTGCCTCCACTCCGTCGTCTCCCTTCAAAGCCTGTGCCACGATGCCGGAGAGGAAGAAAGGGTACTTCCGGCGGAACCGGAAGCTTGACTCGAACCCCACCCCGACGTCCGGGACGTACTCGGAGATGTCGGTGTAGACCGAGCGGTCGAACCCCACCGTCCCCGCCCCGGCGTAGAGCACCCAGTACCAGGTCTGCCAGTCGAGCCGGAGGAAGTCGTGGTGAGCGTTGAGGAACCAGGGGAAGAAGTACTCCCAGGTGGTGTGCAGCTGCTCCGTCCCGCGCAGCCGGGCCTTGACCCCCTTGAGGTACTCCCGCCCGTCGAGACGGAAGAACTCCGAGAGCGGGATGTTGAAGCGCTCGAACTCGCCCAGGTCCTCGCCGCGCGCCAGCTCCCGCTTGCGCAGGAACGAGCCGCCGTGGAAGCGGCCGATGACGAAGGTGTGCGGCGTCACGTCGAGGCGCTTCAGGGCCTCGAGCTCGCCCTTGGCGTAGTCGAAGTCCCCCCAGCCGACGTCGAAGCCGTAGGTGAGGGCGCCGGTGAACCCGAACTTCCAGGGCCCCAGGTCGCGGAAGGCGGTGAAGAGCCGCTCCTGGCGCGCCCGGGTCTCGCCGACGATGGCGTTGGAGCGCGCGTCCTCCGGCGTGCCGAGCTGGTAGCCCAGCCGCACGTAGGTGTTGGTGCGGTTGTTCTGCGACTCGAGGCCCTCCTTGTTGTTGCTCAGCCGGTCGAGCTCGCCGAGGACGAAGGTGCGGTGGCGGGCGTCGCGCGGCCACTCGGCGAGCAGCAGGACGCCGCGCACGCGGTCGAAGTCGTCGGTGAAGTCCTCGATGTCGGGGAACTCGATGGCGTCGAAGACGGCGAACTGCAGCGTCCGCTCGAGACCGTAGTAGCGGTAGCGGAGGAATGCCGAGATGTCGCCGTCGATGAAGTTGTACTTGACCTGCCCCTCGAAGAAGACCTTGTTGACCAGGCGCGAGAGGCGGAAGTCGAGGTCGCCTTCGGGGAAGTAGACGTCGAGGCGGGGGAGGCTCCGCTCGCGCGAGCCGTTGTCGCGCGGCGGCGGAGGCGGCGGCTCGGACGGCAGGTCGGGGGACGCGGGCGCGGCCTCCGGGGCCGGCTCCACGGCGGGCTCGACAACCGGTTCCTCGGCGGGCTCCTCCGCCGGCGGCGGTGGCGCCGTTTCCTCGGCCGGCGGCTCGGCGATCTCCTCGTCCTCGACGGGCGGCGGCGGCTCTTGTTCCTGCGCCGCGGCGAGCGCCGGCAGCGCGAGCGCGACCAGGAGTACCCAGATCACCAAGCCGCGCATCGCCGGGGATTGTATGCGCGCTAGCGGAAGCCGCGGCGCAGCTCGCGCTTGAAGG
>DASUNQ010000136.1:0-11586 GCA_036277075.1 Thermoanaerobaculia bacterium | reverse complement strand
CGACCGCGACGCGCTCCGCCTGGAGATCCAGGAGCTCGAGGACCTCCGCGCCGAGCTCGAGCGCCGCGTCGGCGCCCAGCCCGCGCCGCGCTGGAACGCCGACCCCGAAGACGTCGAGCGCTCGGTCGCCCAGCTCGTCCTCGCCCTCGTCGAGTTCCTGCGCAAGCTCATGGAGCGCCAGGCGATCCGCCGCATGGAGGAGGAGACCCTCTCCCCCGAGCAGGTCGAAAAGCTCGGCGTCGCCCTGATGCAGCTCGAGGAGACGGTCCACGAGCTGGCCCGCCGCTTCGGCATCGCCCCCGACGAGCTGAACCTCGACCTCGGCCCCATCGGCAAGCTGAGCTGAGCCCCGCCGCCGGCGCGCCCCACGCGGCTCCCGGCGCCTTGACGTAATCGGTACCGATTTGGTACTGTTTTACTCGACGGGGGAGCGCCAATGATCCGGATCACACGGCAGACCGACTACGGCATCGTCCTGCTGACGCACCTCGCGGCGCACGCCGACCGGCCCTACAACGCCCCGGAGCTGGCCTCCGAGGCGCACCTGCCGGTCCCCATGGTCGCCAAGATCCTCAAGCTCCTGGCCCGCGAGGGTCTCCTCGACTCCCATCGCGGGGTCAAGGGGGGCTACAGCCTCGCGCGCCTCCCCGAAGACATCTCCATGGCCGAGATCATCACCGCCCTCGAAGGCCCCATCGCGCTGACCGAGTGCGTCGGGGAGAGCGGACTCTGCGCCCACGAGCCCGTCTGCCCGTCGCGCAGCAACTGGCACGTCATCAGCCACGCCGTGCGCCGCGCCCTCGAGGGCATCACGCTCGCCGAGATGAGCCAACCGCTGCCGGCGCAGCTCGTCACCCTCGGCGGCCGCCGGGCCGCCGCCACCACCGACGCCAACGGGACCGCCCAGGCGGCCCCGCTGAACGCTTAGCCGAACCGAGGCAAACGATGCTGACCGCCACCCAGACCCTCGAGCAGTTCGCACGGGAAGACTACAAGTTCGGCTTCATCACCGACGTCGAGCAGGAGACCTTCCCGGTCGGTCTCTCCGAAGACGTCGTCCGCCTGATCTCCGAGAAGAAGGGGGAGCCCGAGTGGCTCCTCGCCTGGCGCCTCAAGGCCTACCGCCACTGGCTCGGACAGCGCGAGCCGCGCTGGGCCAACATCCGGTACGGGCCGATCGACTACCAGTCGATCCTCTACTACGCCGCGCCCAAGTCGCGGGCCGACGGCCCCCAGAGCCTCGACGAGGTCGATCCCGAGATCCTCGCCACCTACGCGAAGCTGGGCATCCCGCTGCGCGAGCAGGAGGTGCTGGCCGGCGTCGCGGTCGACGCCGTGTTCGACAGCGTCTCGGTGGCCACGACCTTCAAGGAGAAGCTGGGCGAGCTCGGGATCATCTTCAGCTCCTTCTCCGACGCCGTGCGCGAGCACCCCGAGCTGGTGCGCAAGTACCTCGGCTCGGTCGTCCCCTACACCGACAACTTCTTCGCCACGCTCAACTCGGCGGTGTTCTCCGACGGCTCCTTCGTCTACGTGCCGAAGGGGGTGCGCTGCCCGATGGAGCTCTCGACCTACTTCCGCATCAACGCCCGCAACTCCGGGCAGTTCGAGCGCACGCTGATCGTCGCCGACGAGGGGGCCTACGTCTCCTACCTCGAGGGGTGCACGGCGCCGCGGCGGGACGAGAACCAGCTCCACGCCGCGGTCGTCGAGCTCGTCGCGCTCGACAACGCCCAGATCAAGTACTCGACGGTGCAGAACTGGTACCCCGGCGACGAGGAGGGGCGCGGCGGCATCTACAACTTCGTCACCAAGCGCGGCAAGTGCGAGGGGCGGAAGTCCAAGATCTCCTGGACCCAGGTCGAGACCGGGTCGGCGATCACCTGGAAGTACCCGAGCGTGATCTTGAAGGGGGACGGCTCGATCGGCGAGTTCTACTCCGTCGCCCTGACCAAGGCGTGGCAGCAGGCCGACACCGGGACCAAGATGATCCACATCGGCAAGGACACCCGCTCGACGATCGTCTCGAAGGGCATCTCCGCCGGCCACGGCCAGAACACCTACCGCGGCGCGGTCAAGATCCTCAAGGGCGCCGACCGGGCGCGCAACTTCTCGCAGTGCGACTCGATGCTGCTCGGCTCGGAGTGCGGCGCGCACACCTTCCCCTACATCGACGTGCAGAACCCGACGGCGCACATGGAGCACGAGGCGTCCACCTCGAAGATCGGCGAGGACCAGATCTTCTACTGCAACCAGCGCGGCATCTCCACCGAGGACGCGGTGTCGATGATCGTCAACGGCTTCTGCAAGGAGGTCTTCCGCGAGCTGCCGATGGAGTTCGCGGTCGAGGCCCAGAAGCTCCTGGCCGTGAACCTGGAAGGGAGCGTCGGTTAGTCATGCTCGAGATCAACAACCTGCACGCCGCCGTCGAGGGGCAGGAGATCCTCAAGGGGATCGACCTGGCCGTCGGCTCCGGCGAGGTGCACGCGGTCATGGGGCCCAACGGTTCCGGCAAGAGCACCCTGGCGCGGGTGCTGGCGGGCCAGGAGGACTACGAGGTCACCGCCGGACGGGTCCTGTTCAACGGCAAGGACCTGCTCGAGATGGACCCCGAGGAGCGGGCGCGCGAGGGGCTGTTCATGGCCTTCCAGTACCCGGTCGAGATCCCCGGAGTGTCGAACACCTATTTCCTCAAGGCGGCGCTCAACGCCATCCGCAAGCACCGCGGGCTGCCGGAGCTCGACGCCCTCGAGTTCCTCAAGCTGGTGCGCGAGCGGATGAAGCTGGTGCAGATGGAGGAGTCGCTGCTCAACCGGCCGGTCAACGAGGGCTTCTCCGGCGGCGAGAAGAAGCGCAACGAGATCTTCCACATGGCGGTGCTGGAGCCCACCTTCGCGGTGCTCGACGAGACCGACTCGGGGCTCGACATCGACGCCCTGCGCATCGTGGCAGACGGCGTCAACACCCTGCGCCGCCCCGACCGCGGCTTCCTCGTCATCACCCACTACCAGCGCCTCCTCAACTACATCGTGCCCGACCGCGTCCACGTGCTCGTCGACGGCCAGTTCGTCCGCTCCGGCGGCAAGGAGCTGGCGCTCGAGCTCGAGGAGCGGGGCTACGCGTGGCTCGACGGCATGGCGCCCGAGCGCCCGGCGCCTGAAGCGCCCGCGGCGCCCAAGGCGCCCGTGGCGCCGGTGGAGGCCTGACTTTGGCGGCGACCGTCGAGACGCCGGCGGCCGGCCTCGCGGCCGACGCGCAGAGCGTCTTCCTCGCCGACTGGGAGCGCTTCGCGGCCGCGCGGCCGCGCGGCGAGCCCGGCGTCCTCGCCGCCCTTCGACGGCGTGCGTTCGAGCGCTTCGCGGAGGTGGGCTTCCCCTCCCAGCGCGAGGAGCAGTGGCGCTTCATGGACCTCGCGCCGCTCGCCCAGCGCGCCTTCCGCCGCGCCGAGGAGGGGGTCTACGTCCCCGCCGAGGCGGAGGTCGCGCCGCACCGCATCCCCGGGGCGCTCGAGCTGGTCTTCGCCGACGGGCGCCTGGTGCCGCAGCTCTCGCGGGTCGCGGGGCTGCCGGCCGGCGCCGCCGTGACCGGCCTCGCCGAGCCGCTGGCGCGCGACCCCGAGCGGCTGCTGCCGCACCTCGGCCGCTACGCCAGCTTCGAGCGCCACCCGTTCGTGGCGCTGGCGACCGCGTTCCTCGAGGACGGCGCCTACGTCGAGGTCCCCGCGGGCGCGGTGCTCGAAGCCCCGGTCCACCTGATCTTCCTCGCGGCCGGCGGCCCTGCGCCGACGGCGTCGTTCCCGCGCCTCCTGATCGTGGCCGGCGAGGCCTCCCAGCTCACCGTCGTCGAGACCTACGCCGGCGCCGGCGTCTACCTCACCGCGCCGGTGACCGAGCTGCTGGCCGGCCCCGGCGCCGTCGTCGACCACTACAAGGTGCAGCGCGAGAGCCCGGAGGCCTTCCATTTCGCGACCTTCCAGCTCCAGGCCGAGCGGCAGAGCGCGCCGTCGTCGCACTCGCTCGCCTTCGGCGGCGCGCTGGTGCGCAACGACGTCAACGCCCTCCTCGCCGGCGAGGGGGTTGACTGCATCCTGAACGGCCTCTACGTCCTCGAGGGGCGGCAGTTCGTCGACAACCACATGCGCGTCGAGCACGCGGCGCCCCACTGCGGCAGCCACGAGCTGTACAAGGGCGTCCTGGACGGCCACTCGCGGGCCGTCTTCAACGGCTTGATCTACGTCCGGCCGGGGGCGCAGAAGACCGACGCCAAGCAGAGCAACCGCAACCTCCTGCTCTCGCCCCACGCCATGGCCAACTCGAACCCGCAGCTCGAGATCTTCGCCGACGACGTCAAGTGCACGCACGGCTCGACCGTCGGCCAGCTCGACGACGACGCGATCTTCTACCTGCGCTCGCGCGGCATCGGCGCCGAGGCGGCGCGCAGCCTCCTCACCTACGCCTTCGCCAGCGACATCGTCGAGCGGGTGAAGGTCGAGGCGGTGCGGCGCGACCTCGAGGAGTTCCTCTTCACCCGCCTCCCCAAGGGGGAGGTAGTGCGCCAGGCGGTGTGACGATGGCCGCGGCCGCGGCACCGGTGGAGCGCGCCGAGGCGCCGCTGCCCGGTTTCGACCTCGAGCGGGTGCGCGCGGACTTCCCGATCCTCGCCCGCAGGGTCCACGGCCGGCCCCTCGTCTACCTCGACAACGCGGCGACGACCCAGAAGCCGCGGGCGGTGCTCGCCGCCATCGCGCGCGTCTACGAGGAGAGCTGCTCGAACGTGGCGCGCGGCGTCCACACGCTCTCGGGCGAGGCGACCGCGCTCTACGAGGGGGCGCGCGCCACGGTGGCGCGCTTCCTCGGCGCCGCCGACCCCTCCGAGGTCGTCTTCGTCCGCGGCACGACCGAAGCGATCAACCTGATGGCGGGCGCCTGGGGGCGGGCGCGTGTCGGCGAGGGCGACGAGGTACTGGTCACCGGCCTCGAGCATCATTCGAACCTCGTGCCCTGGCAGATGCTCTGCGCGGAGAAGGGGGCGCGGCTCGTCGTGGCGCCGCTCGACGACCGCGGCGACGTGATCGTCGAAGAGCTCGAGCGCCGGCTCTCGCCGCGCACCCGGATCGCCGCCGTCGCCCACGTCTCGAACGCCCTCGGCACCGTCAACCCGGTGCGGCGGATCGCCGATCTCGCCCACGCGGTCGGCGCCACCGTGGTGGTGGACGGGGCGCAGGGGGCGCCGCACCTGCCGGTCGACGTCGCGGCCCTCGGCTGCGACGCCTACGCCTTCTCCGGGCACAAGATCTACGGCCCCTCCGGCATCGGAGTCCTCTGGGCGCGGCGCGAGCTGCTGGCGGCGATGCCCCCGTACCAGGGGGGCGGCGGCATGATCACCTCCGTCACCTTCGAGGACACGGAGTTCGGCGACCCGCCGCACCGCTTCGAGGCCGGCACGCCGGCGATCGAGGCGGCGGTGGGGCTGGCGGCGGCGCTCGACTACCTCGAGGGGATCGGCCGCGAGCGGGCGGCGGCCTGGGAGAAGGCGCTGCTCGACGAGGCGGTCGCGCGTCTGGCCGACCTGCCGGCCGTGACCCTGATCGGCACCCCGCGCGAGCGGGCCTCGGTCGTCTCCTTCGCCCTCGCCGGCGCCCACCCGCACGACGTCGGCACCGTCCTCGACCGCCGCGGCATCGCGGTGCGCGCCGGCCATCACTGCGCGCAGCCGGTGATGGAGCGCTTCGGCGTCCCGGCCACGACCCGCGCCTCCTTCGCCTTCTACAACCGGCGCGACGAGGTGGACGCGCTGATCGACGGCGTGCGCGCGGCGGCGGAGCTCTTCGCGTGAGCACCGACCTCTCCGACCTCTATCAGGAGGTCATCCTCGACCACAACCGGCGGCCGCGGAACTTCGGCCCGCTGCCGGCGGCCAACCGCAGCGCGCGCGGCCACAACCCGCTCTGCGGCGACAAGGTGACACTCTTCGTCAGGGTCGAGGACGACCGCGTGGAAGAGATCGCCTTCGAGGGGAGCGGCTGCGCGATCTCGATGGCCGCGGCGTCGCTGATGACGGAGGCGCTCAAGGGGGTGCCGGTCGCCGAGGCCCGCACCCTCTTCGAGGGCTTCCACCGACTGGTCACCAGCCGCCCGGGGGAACCGGTCGAGGTGCCGGCGGAGCTGGGCAAGCTCGCCGTCTTCGCCGGCGTGCGCGACTACCCGGTGCGGGTCAAGTGCGCGACCCTCCCCTGGCACACCTTCAACGCGGCGCTCGCCGGCGCCCCAGAGCGCCCCGTCTCGACCGAATAGGAGCCGTCCGATGTCCGAGCCCGAGCCGATCCAACCGCCCGCCGCCGACGTCCAAGGGATCGAAGAAGCCGTCGTCGAGGTCCTGAAGAGCGTCTTCGACCCCGAGATCCCGGTGAACATCTACGAGCTGGGGCTGATCTACGACCTCGAGGTGCGGCCCGACGGCCAGGTGCAGATCAAGATGACGCTCACCTCCCCCGCCTGCCCGGTCGCCGGCTCGCTGCCGCCCGACGTCAAGGCGCGGGTCGAAGGCGTGCCGGGCGTCACCGGCGCCGAGGTCGAGGTGGTCTGGGATCCGGTCTGGAACCCGGGGATGATGAGCGAGGCGGCGCGCCTCCAGCTCGGCATGTTCTGACACTTTTTTCCGCACCGTTCCGCCTCCGGGGCTGGACCGGAATCTGCATGGACGCGGGGCGAGGGTCGGCAGCCAGAGTGTCCCTCGGGAGCCACCGTGAAGAGCCATCCTGTGCGCAAGAGCACGCCGGAAGAGGGGGGCACCGTCGTCTCCTTCGACGAGGAGAGGCATCGCGGCCCCCAGTCGGTGCCGCCGGGGATGGAGCCGATGGGGCGGCTGGCGGGCGGCATCGCGCACGTCTTCAACAACATGCTGACGGCGATCCTCTGCGAGGCCGAGCTCGCCCTCCACGGCCTGCCCAACGACCACCCCGCGCGCAAGCACCTTTCCGAGGTCGAGCGCACCGGCGAGCGCGGCGCCACCCTGGCGCGCCAGCTCCTCGCCTTCAGCGGCCGGCAGGTCCTCAACCCGCGCCCGCTGCAGCTCAACGCCCTGCTCCGCGCCATGGAGCAGACGCTCCACCGCATCCTCGGCGACCGCGTCGAGATCAAGCTCCTGCTCGAGCCGGACCTCGAGCGCATCCACGCCGACTCGGCGCAGCTCGAGCAGGCGGTGCTCAACCTCGCCGCCAACGCCCGCGAAGCGATGGCCGAGGGGGGAACGTTCACGCTCGAGACGACGAACGTGGCCCCCGAGGGGCCGGCCGGCGGGCGGCGGGTGCTGCTCAAAGTCTGCGACAGCGGCCACGGCATGGCCGACGAGGTGCGCGCCCGCGCCTTCGAGCCCTTCTTCACCACCAAGGTCGGGGTCGAGGCGGTCGGGCTCGGGCTGCCGACGGTCTACGGCATCGTCACCCAGAGCGGCGGCGAGGTGCTCGTCGAAAGCGCCGCCGGCGAAGGCACCCGCCTCTTCCTCTACTTCCCCTCCGCCGAGGAGGAGCGGCACGAGGCGGGGAGCGCCGCCCGCGGCGCTCGCGGCCAGGAGTGGGAGACGATCCTCCTGGTCGAGGACGAGGACAACGTGCGCAAGCCGCTGGCCGAGATCCTGGCCAGCCGCGGCTACAAAGTGATCGACGCCGCCGACGCGGCGCAGGCGATCGCGCTCTCGCAGGGGCACCGCGGCCCCATCCACCTCATGGTGACCGACGTCCTGATGGCCGGCATGAGCGGCGTCGAGCTCGCCGACCGGCTCTCCTTCCAGCGCCCCGAGATGAAGGTCCTCTTCGCCACCGGCTACCCGGCCGGGCTCACGGAAGGCGCGAACAGTCTGCTGCGCGAGGAGGACGTGCCCCTGCTCAAGAAGCCCTTCACCGGCCGCATCCTCCTCGCCAAGGTGCGCGAAGTCCTCGACAGCATGGACTAGGGCGGAGACGCAGCCTGCTCGACGCCAGAAGGGGAAGCCCGGTAAGCGCGGTTAGAGTGGAGCGGACATGCGCGAGCTGCTCCAGGACGCCGCCGCCCGCGCGGCGCGCTATCTAGAAGGTCTCTCCGACCGCCCGGTAGCGCCGGGCGTCGAGGCGGTGCGCGGTCTCGCCGCCTGGGACACCCCGCTCCCGGAAGGTCCCACCGACCCCGCCGAGGTGCTGCGGCTGCTCGACGAGGTGGGCTCGCCCGCGACGATGGCGATGGCGGGCGGGCGCTTCTTCGGGTTCGTGATCGGCGGCGCGCTGCCGGCGACCGTGGCCGCGAGCTGCCTGGCGACGGCCTGGGACCAGAACACCGGCCTCCAGACCGTCACCCCGGCCACCTCGGAGCTCGAGCGGATCGCGCTGGGCTGGCTCGTCGAACTCCTCGGCCTCCCGCCCGGCACCGGCGGCGGCTACGTGACCGGGGCGACGGTCGCCAACTTGACCGCGCTCGCCGCCGCCCGCCACGCGGTGCTGCGGCGGGCCGGATGGGACGTCGAGGCGGACGGTCTCTTCGGCGCACCGCCCGTCACGGTGGTCGTCGGCGAGGAGGCTCACCCCACGCTCTTCAAGTCGCTCGGTCTGCTCGGTCTCGGCCGCTCGCGCGTCGCGACGGTGCCGGTGGACGGCCAGGGACGGATGCGCGCCGAGGACTTCCCGCGCCTCGAGCCGCCGGCGATCGTCTGCCTCCAGGCGGGCAACGTGAACACCGGCGCCTTCGACCCGGCCCGCGAGGTCGTGCCGCGCGCCCGGGAGGCCGGCGCGTGGGTGCACGTGGACGGCGCCTTCGGCCTCTGGGCCGCAGCCTCCCCCCGCCTCGCGCATCTCGCGGCCGGGTTCGGCGATGCCGACTCCTGGGCGACCGACGCGCACAAGTGGCTCAATGTGCCGTACGACAGCGGGCTCGCCTTCGCCCGCGACGCCGAGGCGCTGCGCGCCGCGATGGCGGTGCGCGCCGCCTACCTGCCGACGGCGGCGCGCAACCCCTCGGACTTCACCCCCGAGCTGTCGCGCCGGGCGCGGGGGGTCGAGGTCTGGGCGGCGCTGCGCGCGCTCGGACGCTCCGGGCTGGCCGAGCTGATCGAGCGCAACTGCCGGCAGGCGCGGCGCTTCGCCGAAGGGCTCGCGGACGCCGGCCACGAGGTGCTGAACGAGGTGGTCCTCAATCAGGTGCTGGTCGCCTTCGGTCCGCCCGGGCGGACCGAGCGGGTCGTCGCCGGCATCCAAGAGGACGGCACCTGCTGGTGCGGCGGCACGGTCTGGCAGGGCCGCACCGCGATGCGCATCAGCGTCTCCTCGTGGGCCACGACCGACGCGGACGTCGAGCAGAGCCTCGCCGCGATGCTCCGGGTCGCGGCGAGCGATCGGACGGGTCACTAGCTCCGTGGACTCACCGCCGCCGCTGCCGGTCGCCTTCGTCAAGTACTACGACAAGGGATCGACCGTCATGGGGGCGCACCAGATCGCCGACGGCCTCGCCGCCCGCGGCTGGCGCGCCCGCGTGATCTACGCCCGCGAGCTCGAGGAGGTGCGCGGCGGCGTCCTCGTCTTCATCAAGACCTCGCGTCTCGATCACCTGCTCGCCGCCAAGCGGCGCGGCAACCGGCTGGTGCTCGACGTCCAGGACACGGTCGTCTTCAAGCGGCGGATCAAGAGCCGCTGGCTCTACGACGCGCTGATCCTCAAGAACGCGCGCCAGCTCGCCGACTTCGCGCGGCCGGGGCGCGCCGACTGCGTGATCTACCACCAATGGGACCCGCGCTACGCGCCCCATCGCGCGCCTGAAGACCGGCTGGCGGCCGCCTACATCGGGCTGCCGCGCTCGTTCGAGCTCTGGGGGCGGATCCCCGGGGTGGAATGCGTCGAAGACGGCCTCGCCGGCGGCGCGGCGCTGCGCTTCAACTGCCACCTCTCGGTCCGCCGCCCCGGGCGCGAGTTCCTCTACAAGCCCAACTGCAAGGTCTCGACCGCCGCGGCGTGCGACGCCGTGCTGGTCACCACCCGCGACGTGACGACGGTCGAGCTCCTGGGCGAGGACTACCCGTTCTTCTGCGAGCCCGAGCGGGAGTCGATCCTGGACGCCCTCGCGCGGGCGCGCGAAGCGTTCGGCTCGCGCGCCTGGCAGGCGGCGCGCGAACGTCTGCGCGCGGTGCGCGAGAAGACCTGCCTCGACCGCGTGCTCGACGCCTACGACGCCCTGCTGCGCCGCCTCGCGCAGCCGGTCGTCGGGTAGCATCGCGGCGAGCCGCCCGTCATGCCCGAGCCGTACGCTTCCCCGGCCGGAGAGCCACCTCCGCCGGCCGCACCACGCCGAACGCGCCGGCGCCGCCGGGCCGTCCTGCTCATCCTGATCGCGTGCGTGGCGCTGCCGCTGGTGGCGCTGCTCGCCGGGATCGTCAGCCTCCGCTCGACCGCGGTCCGCCGCGCTCTCCTCGCCCGCGTCTCGACCTATCTCGACCGCGACCTCGGGCTCGCCTTCGCCGCCGAGGACTTCGACTTCCGCCTCGACGGCGTCGAGCTCGAAGGGGTGCGGGTCGGTGCGCCGGGGGCGCCGCCGCTGCTCACCGCCGAGCGGGTCGTCGCCAGCGTCGATTACCGCACCCTCCGCAGCGCGGTGCTGGTCATCCGGCGGCTGGAGCTGGTGGCGCCGCGGCTCGACCTCGCCGCCCCGTGGCCCGAACTGTCGGCGCAGGAGCCCGCGGCCGAGCCGGGCTTCGCGATCCGGCGGCTGCAGGTGCGGCGCGGCGCGATCGCGGGGGCGCCGCCGGCCGGGGCGGCGGCGGAGTGGCTGCGGAGCTGGCAGATCGACGCCATCAAGGGGCGCGGCTCCTTCGTCGCCGGCACCTGGGCGCTGGCGGTCGACGGCGCGCGCGTCCGGCTGGAGCGCCCAGGGTTCGAGCCGCTCGCTTTGGACCTCGCCGGCCGCGCGCGCTACCGCGACGGGTTGCCGCTGCGGATCGCGACGCTGCGCCTCGCCGGCGACGGCCTCCGGCTCACCGGGTCGGGCACGGTGGGGTTCGGCGCCGAGCAGCCGACCGCCGTGGATTTCCAGATCGAGGCGGAGCCGCGACTCTTCGCCGCCGGTGCTCCGCCCGGCGGGAACGTCCGCGTCGAGGGGGCGCTGCGGCTCCCGCAGTCGAGAGGCCGGCTCAGGCTCGTGGCCGAGGACGTCCCCGCCGAGGTCGTGCGGTCCTACCTGGACGCTGCGCTCTTCGCCGATCTCGGGCTCGCGGGAAGCGTGGCAAGGGCCCGCGCCGACCTGGTGCTCGGCCCCGCCCGCCTGACCCGGATCGCGGGCACGGCGGAGGGCACCTGGCGCCGCGGCGCCCGGCGGCTGGCCCGGCTCGCGGCCCGCATCGAGCCCGGACCGGGCGAGGCGGTCCGCCTGACCGCCGAGGGTGAGCTGCTGCCGGACTCGCCCGGCCGACGCCGCCTGCGCGCCGCGATCACGGCGGCGAGCCTGGGCGGCCTGCCGGAAGGGACCGCCGAGCGGATCGATGCCGAGGTTCGCGCCCCGGACGCGCGGGCCGCCTGGGAGGAGCTGCGCGCCCTCTGGCCGCGCTGGGTCCCCGCGCTCCCCGCCGGCGCGCCGG
>DASUNQ010000135.1:0-8355 GCA_036277075.1 Thermoanaerobaculia bacterium | reverse complement strand
CTCGCTGGGGGAGTCCGATCTGGTCGGCGCCTACGCCGGCGTGCGGCCGCTGATCTCCACCGGCGACCCCCGCAAGTCGGTCGACATCTCCCGCAAAGCTGAGCTCTACGAGACCTCCTCGGGGATGCTGACGATCACCGGCGGCAAGCTCACCACCTGGCGGCGGATGGCGAAGCAGACGGTCGACCGTCTGGTCGAGCGCGAGGGACGTGAGGCGCCCTGCCATACGCACGAGATCCCCCTCGGGATGGAGGCGCGGCCGGCCGATCTGGAGACTCCCGAGGGGGTGGGCGAGGAAGCGACCGAGCAGCTCGCCTTCCGCTACGGCCACGCTGCTCGCAGGGTCCTCGATATTGCCCGTGCCGAGCCGAAGCTGGCGCGCCCGATCGCTCCCGGCCGCCCCGACCTGCTCGCCGAGGTGGTCCTGGCCGCGCGCCACGAGCAGGCGCGCAGCGTCGCCGACGTGCTCCTGCGCCGCACCCGTCTGGGGATTCTCGCGGCGCCGCAGCTGCGCGACGCCGCCTCGGTGCGCCCGGTCGCCGACGTGCTCGGCGCCGAGCTGGGCTGGTCGCGGCGGCAACGGGCGCGCGAGGCGGAGGCCTGGCCGGCGGTCGCCGCGGCTGAGGGGACCGACCCCGGGCGCGCCGAGGTCGGCGGTTGAATAACCTGCCGGGCCGATGACGAAGGCAGAGCTTGAAGCCAAGCACCTCTCCGAGCTGCACCTGCTGGCCGCCGAGGCCGGCGTGGAGCGCTTTCGCATGCTCTCCCGCACCGAGCTGATCGACAAGCTCAGCGACGGAGGTTCGGGATCGGGCTCAGGTGAGCGCCGCTCGCGCTCCGGTGGCGGTGGTGGCTCCCGCTCCGGTGGCGGCGGGTCGCGGTCCGGCTCCGAGCAGCGCGACCGGCCGCCGCGTCGGCGCCGCCGTCCCAGCGGGGATCGTGGGCGGGGAGAGGGCGACCGAGGCGGGCGCGACCGTCCCCCTCGCGAACGCCGTGAGCGCGCGCCGCGCCCCGAGTCCAACCGCGCCGAGCGCGAGCCCGAGCCCAAGTCCGAGCGCGCGCCCGAGCCGGCCCCACCTGAGCCTGCTTCGTCCGCGTCGAGCGGTGAGGGAGACCGCCCGCGCCGTCGCCGCCGTCGCCGCTTCGGCCGCCGCAAGGACCAGCTTGCGGTCCAGGACCTTCTGCTGCCCCCGGCCGCCGGCCGCCAGGCGATCCTCTGCGCGGAGACGCGCGAGGGATGCACGGCACTGCTGCGCGGGGTCGCCGCCGAGCTCTCCGGCTCCAAGGGGCCCGACCCGATCGTCCTCCTGATCGACCCCAGCCCGGAGGAGCTCGCCGACTGGAAGCGCGAGGCGCCGCAGGCCGAGATCGTCTCCGCCGGCCAGGCCCGCCACGCCGACGACGCCCTCGCCCAGGCCTCGAACCGGGCATCGGGCGGCGACGACGTGATCCTCCTGGTCGACTCGCTGACCCGGTTCGGCACCGCCTACGGCGACGCCGAGGCCGCCAAGACCTTCTTCGACGCCGGCCGCACCCAGGGCAGCACCGGCGGCGGCACGTTGACCGTCGTCGCCGCACTTGAGCGTTCATAGGCGCTGAGGCCCAAGCAGATCAAGGACGCAGGGAGCGAAGCGTGCTCTGCACGTGAGCGACCGAGGACGCCGATATGCGCCGGGCCTCAGCGCCTATAGGCGATGCGGCGCCAAGAGGGCTCTTTGGAGAGCTCAATCAGCTCCGAGCTGCGATCCGGTTGGATGTAGCCGAAGGTCTGGCTGCGCTCGTCGAAGACGACGTCCAGCTCTCCCTCCTTGACCCGCTGGTCGAGCCAGGCGCCGCGGAAGACGAGGCGGCGGATCCAGTGCACGAGGCTGCGGTTGGCGGGGCCGACCAGGTCCTCCCAGTTCTCGTTGATGTGCTCGCCGAGGCGTGAGCTGGGCTCGGCGATCTCGCCGCTGACCGCGAGGTCGAGGAGGTCGTCGAGCTCCTCCTGGCTCAGCCCCTGGTGGACGAACCCGAGTTTGACCGCCGCCTGCTCGACCCGCTGGCCGAAGTCCTCTTCGTTGAACGCGAAGCGCAGCTCTCCGTACTCGAGCACATAGTCCGAGCCGGACTCGTAGTTCCCTCTGCGGGTCGTCTTCTTATCCATGAGTTGAAGCCATCCCGCTCGCGCAAGCCCGGCGCGAGCAGGACCATGATCTTGCCGATCATCGTAGTCCGCCGCACGTCCGGGGCGGTCCCTGAACGTGGGGTTGCACACCGGGGGGAGAGGGAGGGAGGTCCGGGGGCTTGACCCGAGGTGGACACCGTCGCGACCGAAGCCGCGCCGGCGCCCCGGCTGCGGGGGCTGCCGAGGCGAGGGGTCCTTGGCCGCGAGGTCGCCGTCGCGGCCGGGCTGCGGGCTCGGCTGCTCGGGCTCAGCGGCCTGCGCCGCGAGGCCGCCGGGCCCGGCCTGCTGATCCCGAGCTGCTCGAGCGTCCACACCTTCGGCATGCGCTTTCCCCTCGACCTGGTCTTCCTCGACCGCGAGGGGAGGGCGATCGCGGTCCGCCGCCGGGTCCCCCCGTGGCGGCTTGCCTGGTGTCGCGGAGCCCGCTCGGTGCTCGAGATTCCCTCTCCGGCGGGGGGAGAGTCTGGCGCCCCCAGGACTTAGAAGGGCATGCTTCCGCAACGTGAGGAGATCGCCAGCGTCGTCGTCTGCGAGGACGACGCGATCACGCTCGAGCTGCTCTGCGACCACCTGGTCGCCGACCGGTTCGAGGTGCTGCCGGCGCCAAGCGCCTCCGACGCGCTGCGGCTCTGCCGCTTCAACCACCCGGACCTGCTCCTGCTCGACCTCTCGCTGCCCGACGCCTCCGGCCTCGACGTGCTGCGCGAGATCCGCGAGGCCGACGGCATCGACTCCCGCTTCGACCCGCGCCTGCCGGTGATCATCCTCACCGGCCGCGGCGCCGACACCGACCGCGTCCGCGGCCTCGACTCCGGCGCCGACGACTACATGACGAAGCCCTTCCGCTACGCCGAGCTGCGCGCCCGGATCGGCGCCGTCCTGCGCCGCCGCTCCAACCGCCACGAGGGCCCGGCCAAGGTCGGCGACCTGATCGTCGACCCGGTCCGGCGCAAGGTGCTGGTCGGCGAGCGCGAGGTGCCGCTGGCGAAGAAGGAGTTCAGCCTGCTGCGGATGCTCGCCACCGACCCCACCCGGGTCTTCCCCAAGGAAGAACTGCTGCGGGCGATCTGGGCCTACGACGGCAACCACAAGACCCGGACCCTCGATTCCCACGCCTCCCGCCTGCGGCGCAAACTCGACCCCGAGCACGGCCGCTTCGTGATCAATTGCTGGGGGATCGGCTACCGGTTGATCGAAGGATGACCGACTCGCTCGCCACCGATCGGACTGCGCCATCGGGTTCGAGCGCCGATGTGCATGTGTTGGCGCCAAAATGGCGCTACACTCAGTCCATGCCCAGCATCCAGATCAAGAACGTTCCGCCCGAGGTGCACCGGGTGCTGCGCCAGAGAGCCGCCGCCGCGGGGCAGTCGATGCAGGAGTACCTGCTCGCTCAGCTCACCGGGGTGGCCGAGACCGAGACGCTCGAGGAGGTCCTCGACCGCATCGGGACTCGATCGGGCAGCACGGTCACCCTTGACTTCGCGGTCGAATCGATTCGCAAGGAACGCGAAGAACGCTCGTGATCGTCGTTGACGCCTCAGTCCTCGCGCCAGCGCTCACCGTGGACGACAGCGAGGGGGACCGGCTCCGTGAGCTCTTGAGCTGCGATGAACTGGTGGCGCCGGAGGTCATCGACCTCGAGGTGGTGTCGATGCTGCGCCGCTTCGCGCGGGCTGGCCGGCTGGATGCACGCCGCTCTGTGCAGGCGCTCGCCGACCTCGGCGCGTTTCCCCTGCGGCGCGTCCCGCACCTGCCGCTGCTCGGCCGAGTCTGGGAGCTGCGCGACAACGTCTCTGCCTACGACGCCTGCTACGTCGCGCTCGCCGAGGCCCTCGGCGCGGCGCTGCTGACGTTGGATGGCCGGCTGACCCGGGCGCCGGGGATCCGGTGCGAGGTCCAAACGGTCGTTTAGCCGCCGGATCAACATTCGTTTGCATTTCGGCGAGGGGATCGGCGCCCTGTTAGAGCTAGGGCGTGAGCGTTGGGTTACGCCACAAGAACGGGGAGGGCATCTTTGCCCTGATTGGGTCAGTGCTGATCTTGCTGGCCGTGGTGGGCCTTGGGTTCGCCTCGGTCGCCAGCGGGAGCGGCACGGGTGGCGTGGCGGTCTTCGCGAAAGATGACGATGGGGGCGGGGACGAAGAAGGCGGGGGCGGTGAAGAAGAAGGCAACCCGCTTCATCCGACCAGGACCGAGGTCAGTTGCCAGGTGGCCCAGCTGGTGCTGGGAGAGGCGACGACCTGCACCGCGGTCGTCCGGGACACCGCGCTGAACCCGTTCGACCTCGCCGGCACGGTCGATTTCTTCGGCTCCAACCGCCTCGACGCCTTCCGCCCTGCCTCATGCGATCTGCAGAAAGTTGCCGGCGAATTCCGCTGCTCGATCCAGTACGAACCGGCCACCGTGGGCAGCCGTCTCGTCAATGCCGCCTTCCGTGGCAGCGTTGACCACCACACCAGCGCCTCGACCAACGGCTTCGAGGTGACGGTCGTGGCTCCCCCCGAGCCGCCGGATGACGATGGGGGCGGCGACGGTGACGGCGGTGGTGGCGGCCAGCCGCCCGCGCCTCCTGCGCCGCCGACGCCCCCGGGTCCCGATCCGAACCTGCGATTCGCCGCTCCTCCGCCGCCGTCTTCTCCACCTCCGACCCTGGTCGCGCCGAGTACCACGCTCAAGCAGCGCTCGAAGGCGGGGAGCAAAGGCAAGGCGACGTTCCTCTTCGCCACCGACCAGCCCGGCTCTGCCTTCGAATGCAAGCTCGACCGGGGTCCCTACAAGCCCTGTGCCTCGCCCTTCGCGAAGAGCGTGAAGCGCGGCAGGCACACCCTGCGGGTCCGGGCGGTCAACTCCGCCGGCATGGCCGATCCGACGCCGGCCGCGATGAGCTGGAAAGCCGCCTGAGCCTCAGGCGGCGCGCGCGCTGACCCGAACCGATTCCCTGACCGCGATCGCGTATCCCTCGGCTTCGAGGGAGATCGTGAAGCTGCCGTCGTAGCGGCGGGCGCCGTTGCGCCAGGAGGCCCTGCACTTCACGCTGGCCCAGCCGCGGCGGGTGCACCTGACCCGCCGCTCGACGCCCTGGCGGAACCGGTTCCCGACCAGCTTTCGCAGCGCCACCGCCCCCAGTTCTCTCGCATGTTCGAAGCCGAGGCGGGGTGGGCTGGCCGTGGGGACGGGGGGATCCGGGGCGCCGCGCTCGGCGGTTGCGATCCAGCCGGAGAGCCAGCCGGAGATCTTCGCCGCGTCGGTGTAGATGGTGGGGAGCCTGGGACCGCAATTCGGCTCGCCGGCGGCGACGATCCCGATCGCGACCGGGGTTCCGTCGGCCCGCCTCGCGATCGCCGGCCCACCGCTGTCGCCGAAGCAGCCGCTGACCGCCCCACGGCGCGTGTCGCGGGCGCAGAGCTGGCCCCTGGTCGAGTAGAACGAGTCGAAGACGCGGGTTTCGCGGCGGCACGCGGCCTGGGACCTGAGGGCCATCTCGCCGCTGCGCATCACCGCCGGGCCGGCTTTCGCCCGGGCTCCGGTCACGCCCCACCCGGCGATCGAGATCGGGGTCCCGGGCCGGAGCAGGGCGGCGTCGGCGCGGTCGGCAATCGCCAGCGGCGGCGCCGCCACGGGCGCGGAGAGGATCAGCAGGCCGGCGTCGATCTGGACCCTCGCGGTTTCGAAGGTGGGGTAGAAGACCGCGCGGGAGACCGTGGAGAGGTTCGCCGCGGTGGCCCGGCCGACGTCAGCGGTCCCGGTGATCACCCGGAACCGCGATGGCGAGTACGCGGCGAGTTCGCGTTCCTTCTCGATGCAGTGGCCGGCGGTGAGCACGACCCGGGGGGCGACGACCGCGCCCGTGCAGGCAAAGGCGCCGTCCTGCCCTTTGACCGCGATGTAGGCGAGCCAGGGGAACTCGGCGATCGTGGCCACGCGGCCGCCGATCACCGAGGTCGTGGCGGGTGCTCCCGCAGCACCCGACCCCGCCTCGGCGGGCGAGCCCGCGGCGGTCAGCGCGATCGCGGCGGCGACCGCCGCGCGGGGTCGCTTCATCCCGGCTTCGCTACTTGGAGCCGTCCTTCTGGGGCGACTCGAAGTGCAGGATCGCGAGCTTGGTCGAGATCGGCTCGGTCTTCGCTTCAGCCAGCCGGTCCGCGGACTCCTGCTGGATTTCGACGGCGCGCTTCTGCGTCTCGGCGAGCAGGGCGGTGAGTTCCTCCCAGCCGTTCTCGTCGATCAGGAGCGGGGTGTGGGTGAGGTGCGTGTCGGTGCGGGCGTTCAGGGTGCCCGCCATCAGCGCCTCTGTCGCGTCCTGGCCGATCGACTGCAGGGTGACGCCGGAGATTCCCTTGCGGGCCGAGGCAGGGATCTTCGCCCACTCTGCGTCGCTGAAGAAGGCACGCTCGGTGGCTCGGTAGAAATGCTCGACCGCGCCGCGGCGGGGCTCGGTTTTGACCAGTTCGACGCAGTCGTATTCGAGCAGCGTCTTGACGTGGTAACTCACGTTGCCCAGCGGCTCGCCGAGCTCCTGGGCGAGCTGGTTGGGGCTTGAGATTCCCCGGTGCAGGGAGGTGAGGATGCGAACGCGGAGCGGGTGGGCGAGGGCCTTCGCAAGCTGCTGCGTGATGCCCTCCGGTGAGGTGCGGGTCTGAGCCAAGGCGGGAGTCCTCCTGATGGGATGGCCCCGGGCGGGGGTGGCATGTCTCACCCGGGTTTCTTGATCAAGTATCCCAAAACGCTCCGCTATTTCCGGGGTCATCTGGACCAAGGTTGGAACCCGGGATTCGCGGGGGCGGTCTCAACCACGCGCGCCCGCCGCCCCCAAGCAACCTGGCCGAGACTGCGAAGGAGCGGCGGGCGCGCTCCTCCCACACTCTGCGGCGCGGGGGGGAGAGATCGACGGGACGCCGCCCTTAGTCGTTCATGTGGTCCACGACGAGACGGGCGGTGTAGAGATCCCCCCCGCGCTTGCAGAGATCGCCGCCGGCTGGCCGCTGGCGGCCTCGCTCGCGGCGGCGACCGTCGGCGGGCTGCGGGCGGGGCGACGGCGCACGGCGCTGAACGAGGCCCTGCACGAGCTGCGCCGGCCGTTGCAGGCCGTGGCGCTCGCCGCCGGGCCGGGTGGGGAGGGCGAGCCGCGGCTCGAGGGCTCGCTGCAGATGGCCGCGCTCGCCCTGGAGCGTCTCGAGCGGGAGATCAACGGGAAGCCGGCCGCGGCCGAGACCGCGACGCTTCCCGCCAAACCGCTGCTGGAGGCAGCGGTGGAGCGGTGGCGGGGCCGCGCCGCGCTCGCCGGCGGCTCGCTCGAGCTGCGCTGGCATGCGGGAGAGCCGCGCCTCGCCGGCGACCGGTACGCGCTCGCCCAGGCGCTCGACAACCTGATCGTCAACGCGATCGAGCACGGGGGCGGCCGGGTTTCGGTCGAGGGCAAGGTTGCCGGTGGGCGGTTGCGGGTCTCGGTGCGCGATTCCGGGCCTGGGTCGCGGTCCATCCACCGGCGCCCGACTCCGGCTCGGCTGATCGGCCGGGTCTCGGGACGGCGGCGTCACGGTCACGGCCTGCGGGTGGTGAGGCGGACCGCGGCAGACCATGGGGGCGGGTTCGAGCTGCGCCGCTCCGGGTCCGGGACCGCTGCCCTGCTCGAGCTGCCGCTGGCCCGGGCCGGGGGGACGGCGTGAGCAGCCGCCGCCGCTCGCTCGCCTTCCTAGTCGGGGCGGCGCTTGCCGCCGCCAGCGCCGCGGCGATCGCCGAGGGCTACGGCAGCAGCGTCGCCCGCGGCTACGGACCGCTGCGGCCCGTCGTCGTCGCCGTCACCCGGCTCGAGCGCGGCCGGGCGATCGACCTCGCGCTGGCCCGCGAGGAGCTGGAGGTGCGCCGGGTGCCGGCCCGGTTCCTGCCCCCGGGCGCGCTCGCCGACCCGGCCGAGGCCCTCGGCCTGGTCCCGCTCGCCGCCGTCCCGGCCGGCTCCTACCTGCTCGCCTCCCAGCTGCGGCCGCCGCGATCGGGGCAGCCGGGGCGAATCCTCGAGCGCGGTCGGCGGCCGGTGGCGATCGCAGTCAGCGGCGCCGGCGCGCTGCTCGGCGGCGGCGCCGATTCGGCCGGCGCCCGGGTCGACGTGGTGGTGACGACGGAACCCTCGGCGGGCGGGGCCGGGCGCGCCTACGTCGCCGCCGCGGGCGTGCCGTTGCTCGCCCTCG
>DASUNQ010000134.1:0-4301 GCA_036277075.1 Thermoanaerobaculia bacterium | reverse complement strand
CGGGTGGAGCGGGGGATCGTGAAGGTGGGCGACGAGGTGGAGATCGTGGGGATCCGGCCGACGACCAAGACGGTGGTGACCGGGGTGGAGATGTTCCGCAAGCTCCTGGACCAGGGGCAGGCGGGGGACAACATCGGGGTGTTGCTGCGGGGGACGAAGAAGGACGACGTGGAGCGGGGACAGGTGTTGGCCAAGCCGGGCTCGATCACGCCGCACACGCGGTTCAAGGGGGAGGTCTACATCCTGACCAAGGAGGAGGGGGGACGGCACACGCCGTTTTTCAACGGCTACCGGCCGCAGTTTTACTTCCGGACGACGGACGTGACGGGGGTGGCGCAGCTGCCGGAAGGCACGGAGATGGTGATGCCGGGGGACAACGTGAACCTCGACGTGGAGCTGATCGCGCCGATCGCGATGGAGAAGGGCGTGCGCTTCGCCATCCGCGAGGGCGGACGCACCGTCGGCGCCGGCACCGTCACGGACATCGTGAAGTAGAGCGCGAAAGGGCAGGCAAGAGGCCATGGTCAACGAGAAGATCCGGATCCGGCTCAAGGGATTCGACTACCGCATCCTGGATACCTCCACGCACGAGATCGTGGACACGGCGCGGCGGACGGGCGCCAGGGTGGTGGGGCCGATCCCCCTGCCCACCAACATCGAGCGCTACACGGTCAACCGCTCGCCGCACGTCGACAAGAAGTCGCGCGAGCAGTTCGAGATCCGCACCCACAAGCGGCTCATCGACATCTTCGACCCCACCGCCCAGACGGTGGACGCGCTGATGAAGCTGGAGCTGCCGGCGGGCGTGGACGTCGAGATCAAGGCCTTCGGAAAGTAACGGAAAGTAGAGGACGGCGATGGAAGGGATCCTGGGCAGGAAGCTGGGGATGACCCAGATCTACGGCGAGGACGGCGCGGCGGTGCCGGTGACCGTAGTCAAGGCCGGGCCGTGCCTGGTGGTGCAGCGCAAGACGGTGGAGAACGACGGCTACGCGGCGGTGCAGCTCGGGCTCGTCGAGGAGCGGCCGGCCAAGAAGGTGACGATGCCGCGCGCCGGGCACTTCAAGAAGGCCGAGGTGCCGCCGATGAAGCGGCTCGCCGAGTTCCCTCTCGCCGACGGCGAGGAGGCGAACCCGGGCGACGAGGTCAAGGCCACGATCTTCGCCGAGAAGGAGTGGGTGGACGTGGTCGGGACGAGCAAGGGCAAGGGCTACCAGGGGGTCGTCAAGCGCCACGGCTTCGCCGGCGGGCGCGCCTCCCACGGCTCGATGTTCCACCGCGCGCCGGGCTCGATCGGCTCCTCCGCCTACCCGTCGCGGGTCTTCCCCGGCATGCGCTCGGGCGGCCGCATGGGGGGCGAGCGGGTGACGACCAAGAACCTCCAGGTGGTCAAGGTCGACGGCGAGCAGAACCTGATCTACCTCCGCGGCGCCGTGCCCGGGGCCAAGAACGGCTACGTGACGATCCGGCGGGCCAAGCGGGGCTAGGGACGACGATGAAGATCTGGGTCAAGAACTTCGCGAACGAGCAGGTGCGGGAGGTCGAGGTGCCGGAGTCGGTGTTCTCGTACCCCTACAACGAGCACCTGATCCACGAGGCGGTGCAGGCGGTGCTCGCGGCGCGCCGGCGCGGCACGCACAAGACCAAGACCCGCTCCGAGGTCTCAGGCTCGGGGCGCAAGCTCTGGCGCCAGAAGGGGACCGGCCGCGCCCGCACGGGCGACCTGCGCAACCCGAAGTGGCGCAAGGGGGGCACGGTCCACGGGCCGGTGCCGCGGAGCTACGAGAAGGACCTCTCCGTGCGGGAGAAGAAGAACGCGCTCAAGTCGGCGCTGTCGCGCAAGCTCGCCGAGGAGCGCATCCTGGTCCTCGACAGCCTCGAGCTCGACGGGCACAAGACCAAGGACCTCGCGCGGCGCCTCACCGACCTGGGGATCGACGGCAAGGCCCTGGTGGTCGACACCCGCGACAACCAGAACCTGCTCCTCGCCGCGCGCAACAACCGGGCGCTCAAGGCGGTGGACGCCCTGGCGGTCAACGTCTACGACGTCGTTGCCCGCGGCCACCTCGTGCTCTCGGCGGACGCGCTGGGCCGGCTGGTGGAGGTGCTGGAGCGATGAGGATCACCGACATCATCCGCCGGCCGCTGATCACCGAGAAGTCGACCGGGCAGCGCGAGGACCGCAACGTGGTCGCTTTCGAGGTCCACCGCGACGCCAACAAGATCGACGTCAAGCGCGCGGTCGAGCACCACTTCAAGCGCAAGGTCGCCGAGGTGCGGATCGCCAACGTGCACGGCAAGACCCGGCGCCAGGGGCGCTACGCCGGCCGCCGTCCGGACTGGAAGAAGGCCTACGTCCGGCTGGCCGAGGGCGAGCAGCCGATCGAGTTCTTCGAGAGCGTCTAGAGGACTTCGAGGAGTCACAGCATGGGCATCAGAGAGCGTAAGCCGACGAACCCGGCGAGCCGGTTCCAGACCCACCTCGGGTTCGAGGAGATCACCCGCTCCGAGCCGCACAAGCCGCTGGTCGCGGGCAAGGCCTCCTCGGGCGGGCGCAACAATCGGGGGCACCTGACCTCCTGGTTCCGCGGCGGCGGCCACAAGCGGCGCTACCGGACGATCGACTTCAAGCGCGACAAGCACGGCGTGCCGGCGAAGGTCGCCTCGATCGAGTACGACCCCAACCGCTCGGCGCGGATCGCGCTTCTGCACTACGCCGACGGCGAGAAGCGCTACATCCTGTGGCCGAACGGCCTCGCCGTGGGCACCGAGGTGATGGCGGGGGAGACCGCCGAGGTCAACGTCGGCAACGCGCTGCCGCTGCGCCGCATCCCGCTGGGCACGGTGATCCACAACATCGAGCTCAAGATCGGCAAGGGGGGGCAGATGGTGCGCAGCGCCGGCGCCGGCGCCCAGCTCATGGCGCGCGACGGCTCCTGGGCGCAGGTCAAGCTCCCCTCCGGCGAGGTGCGCCGGGTGCACGTCGACTGCTACGCCACGGTGGGGCAGGTCGGCAACCTCGAGCACGAGAACGTCTCGATCGGCAAGGCGGGCCGCAAGCGCTGGCTGGGACGCCGGCCGCACAACCGGGGGGTCTCGATGAACCCGGTCGACCACCCGATGGGCGGCGGCGAGGGGCGCACCTCCGGCGGGCGCCATCCGACGACGCCCTGGGGGGTGCCGACCAAGGGCTACAAGACCCGCAACAACAAGCGCACGGCGCCGATGATCGTGCGCCGGCGGAACCAGAAGTAGGGACGGAGACGCGCCATGTCCAGATCGCTCAAGAAGGGCTACTTCATCGACGAGCACCTGCGCGCCAAGGTGGAGGCGATGAACCAGGCGGCGACCAAGCGGGTGATCCGCACCTGGTCGCGGCGCTCGACGGTGATCCCCGAGATGGTGGGGCACACCCTGGCGGTGCACAACGGCGCGAAGTTCATCCCGGTCTACGTCAGCGAGAACATGGTCGGGCACAAGCTCGGCGAGTTCGCGATGACCCGCACCTTCCGCGGCCACAGCGGCAAGAAGGCGGCGGAGAAGGGCGCGAAGCCGCGCACCTAGGGCGCGGCGCGCGAGAGGAGAGGGAACGGACGATGGAAGTCAGAGCGCGGCTCCGCTTCGCCCCGGGCTCGGCGCAGAAGATGCGCCTGGTCGCGGACCTGATCCGCGGCAAGGGGGTGCAGGAGGCGGTGTACCTCCTCGAGGCCACTCCCAAGACGGCGGCCCGGCACATCCGCAAGGTCCTCAAGTCGGCGGTCGCCAACGCCGAGAACCGGGAGGACAAGGTGGACGTGGACCGGCTCTACGTCAAGGAGGTCACGGTCGACGGCGGTCCGGTGCTCAAGCGCGTGCGGCCGGCGCCGATGGGGCGCGCCTTCCGCATCGTGCGGCGGCACAGCCACATCACGATCAAGCTCGACACGCGGAAGGGGACATAGTGGGTCAGAAAACGCACCCTTACGGGTTCCGCCTGGTCTACAACAAGACCTGGCACTCGCGCTGGTACGGCGACAGCAACTACGCCGACACGCTGCACCAGGACCTCAAGCTGCGCAAGCAGCTCAAGGACCGGCTGGGGCACGCCGGGGTGTCGGAGATCGACATCGTGCGCGCCGCCGACAAGCTGCGGGTGCCGATCTACACCTCGCGGCCGGGCCTCATCATCGGCCGCCGCGGCGCCGAGGTGGACAAGCTGCGCGACGACCTGATGAAGCAGATGGGCCGCGAGGTGCACATCAACATCCAGGAGATCCAGCGGCCGGAGCTCGACGCCCAGCTCGTGGCGGAGTCGATCGCCG
>DASUNQ010000133.1:0-2450 GCA_036277075.1 Thermoanaerobaculia bacterium | reverse complement strand
TGAGGCGCGGCGCGCGCTCGCCGCGCTCGGCTACCGGTGAGGCGAGCGCTCCTCGCCGCCGCCGCCGGCGCGCTGGCCCTGGCGGGGTGCGGCTGGCCGGCGCGGGTCGAGCCGGAGAAGGCGGAGCCGGCCTCGCTCGTCGACTGGATCTGGTCGGGCGCGGTGACGCCCGACGGCGCCACGGTCAACGCCAAGGTGGGCGCGGGTCGCACGGTGCGTCTCCTGGTGAGCCCGCGCGAGGACCTCGAGGCGCCGATCTTCTCGCCGCCGCAGCGCCCCGATCCCGCCCGCGGGGACGTCGTCTCGTTCCGGGTTCACGGCCTCCGGCCCGCCACGCTCTACCACTACGCCGTCGCCGCCGGAGACGAGATCGATTTCGCGCGGCGCGGCCGCTTCCGCACCTTCCCTCCCGGGCCGGCCTCCTTCGCCGTCGCCCTGGCCTCCTGCGCGACGACCGGCTCGGACAGCCGGGTGTGGGACGCCGTCCGCACGCTGGACCCGCTCCTCTTCCTCCACCTGGGAGACTTCCACTACGAGGACGTGGCCGAAGACGACCGGCTCGCCTACCGGCTGGCCTACGCCCGGGCGCTGACCGCGCCGCGGCAGGCCCGGCTCTACCGCTGGCTGCCGGTCGCCTACGTCTGGGACGACCACGACTTCGGCGGCAACAACTCCGACCGCGGGAGCCCCGGCCGCCGCGCCGTCCGCCTCACCTACCAGGAGATCGTGCCGCACTACCCGCTCGCCGCGGGGCGCGGCGACGTGCCGATCTACCAGAGCTTCCGCGTCGGGCGCGTCCGCTTCGTGCTCACCGATCTGCGCTCCGAGCGCACGCCGCGCACGGCGGCGGACGGCCCGGACAAGACGGCCATGGGCGCGGCGCAGAAGGCCTGGTGGAAGCGGGAGCTGCGCGCCGCGCGCGACGCCGGCGAGCTGGTGGCGTGGGTGAGCACGAACGCCTGGATCGGCGGCGCCGACCGGCGCAACGACGGCTGGGGGGCCTACGCCACGGAGCGGCGGGAGCTCGCGGAGTTCCTGGCCGCCGAAGGGATCGACGACCTCGTGGCGCTCTCGGGCGACGCCCACATGCTGGCGATCGACGACGGCACGAACAGCAACTACACGCGCGGCCCCGGGCCGGCCTTCCCGGTCATCCACGCCGCGGCCCTCGACCGCCGCGGCTCGGTCAAGGGGGGGCCGTACAGCGAGGGGGTGCACCCCAACCGCTCCGGGCGGAACGGCTACGACGGCCAGTTCATGCTGATGACCGTGCGCGACCCCGGCGGCCGCGAGATCTGCCTCGACTGGAGCGGCAAGCGCCTGCCGTACGACGGCACGGACCTCGTCGAGCTGGTGCGCTGGGGGAAGTGCTTCGACCTCGGCCCGCCGCCGCTCAGCGCGCCGCCGGCGCACTGACGGCCGCGGCGGCGCGCTCGGCGCCGCGCACCGAGAGCGCGCGGTTGGGCATGCGCAGGAGGGCTTCGGCGAAGCGGGCAGCGGCCTCGCCCGGGCGGCCGAGGTCGAGGAGCGCCTCGCCCAGCAGCTCGGCGGCCGGCTTGACCGGCTCGGGCGGCCCCATCGGCGCCGGCATCTCGGCCTCCAGCGCGGCGGCCTCGGCGAGGAGCGCCAGGCCCTCTTCGGTCTTCCCCTGCCGGACGCGGAGCACGCCGGCGACCTCCTTGGCCGCGATGCGCAGCGGCCGGTCGCGGTAGCTCGCGCCGGCATCCGCCGCCAGCGCCGCGAGCTCGGTCTCGATCGCCGCGGCGCGGTCGAGGTCCCCGGCCCGCACCGCGGCGAGGCCGGTGGCGAGGAGCCAGGCACCGCGCGCCGCCTCGCCGCCGCCTCCGCCGTGGCCGGCGTGCGGGCCGGAAGCCTCCGCCGCGACGCCCGCGGCAGCGTCCCCGGTGCCGCTCTTCGCCGCTCTCGCTTCGCCGCCCTCTCCCGTCTCGACGAGCTGGCGCGCCTCCATGATCTGGAGCGCGCCGAGCACGCGCTGGGTCGGGCTCTCCGCGGCGGCGCGGCGGGCGATCGCGACCGTCGCCCGCGCCGCCTCGGTCCGCCCCTGCTGGAGCTGCGCGTAGTGGAGCCACGACAGGCTGTGGAAGTCGCGCTTGTCGGGCGCCAGGCCGCGCCGCTCCACCCAGGCGGCCGAGGCGGCCCACGCGTCCTGGTTCGAGGCGGCGGCCTCGTCCCAGCGCCCGAGCTGGACGAAGATGTGCGACGGCATGTGCAGGGCGTGATGCGCCGCGGGCGCGACGCGGGCGTAGACCCGCGCCGCGCGCAGGCCGAGCGGCGCGTGCGTCGGGTCGTCGTAGGCGTGGATCAGGTAGTGCACGACGCCGGGGTGATCGGGGCGCTGGTCGAAGAGCTCCTCCAGCCGCGCCGCGGCGCGCACCAGCGCCCGCGTCCGCGCCTCGCCCGCCTCGGCGTGGAGCGCCGGCGCGATGACC
>DASUNQ010000132.1:0-27349 GCA_036277075.1 Thermoanaerobaculia bacterium | reverse complement strand
GCCGCGCTCGGCCGTGGGAATGGCCAGCCCGGCCGGCGCCGGGGCGCCGGGGAGGCCGCTCGAGGACCTCCGGCCCGACAAGGACAAGAAGGTCAAGAAGGGGAAGAAACCGCCGGTTCGCGCCGGGGTCGAGGAGGACCTCACCGGCTTCAAGGGGACGCTCAAGGACCTCGAGGGCGACGACGACGACTCGAGCGCCGCCAGCCTCCGCCGCGGCCGCCGCGCCCAGCGCCGCGCCGACGAGGACAAGGCGCGCGAGGAGGGGGGCAAGATCCTCACCTTCAAGAAGGCGCCGCCGCAGGGGCCGGTGATGCTTTCCGAGGGGATGAACCTGCGCGAGTTCGCCGAGAAGCTGGGCGTCAAGTCGCGCGACCTGATCGCCGCCCTCTTCAAGCGCGGCATCATGGCCAACATCAACCATACGCTCGAGCCGGAGCTGGCGCAGGAGCTGGCGCGCGAGCTGGGGATCGAGACGATGGTCGTCTCGTTCGAGGAGGAGGTGCAGCTCCGCGAGGAGATGGCGCGCCCGGTCGAGGGGGGCGGCAGGGTTTCCCGCGGCCCGGTGGTGACGATCATGGGCCACGTCGACCACGGCAAGACCTCGCTGCTCGACGCCATCCGCTCCTCCAAGGTGACCGAGAGCGAGTTCGGCGGCATCACCCAGCACATCGGCGCCTACCAGGTCGAGGTCAACGGCCGCAAGATCGTCTTCCTCGACACCCCCGGCCACGAGGCCTTCACCATGATGCGGGCGCGCGGCGCGCGAGTGACCGACGTCGTCGTCCTGGTCGTCGCGGCCGACGACGGGGTCATGCCGCAGACCCTCGAGGCGATCGACCACGCCCGCGCCGCGCGGGTGCCGCTGGTGGTGGCGATCAACAAGATCGACAAGCCGAACGCCAATCCCGACCGCGTGCGCAAGGAGCTGTCCGACCGCGGCCTGATGCCCGAGGACTGGGGAGGCGATACGGTCACGGTGCACGTCTCGGCGGTCAAGCAGGAGGGCATCAACGAGCTGCTCGAGATGATCCTCCTCACCTCCGACCTGCTCGAGCTCAAGGCGAACCCCGAGCTGGCCGCGCAGGGGACGGTGCTCGAGGCGCGCAAGGAGGTCGGGCGCGGCATCGTCGCCACCGTCCTGGTGCAGAACGGGACGCTGCGGGTGGGCGACGTCTTCGTCGCCGGCGCCACCTGGGGACGGGTGCGCTCGATGAGCGACGACGTCGGGCGGCGGGCCAAGGAGGCGCCGTCGGCAACGCCGGTCGAGGTGACCGGTTTCGACGCCCTGCCCGAGGCCGGAGACACCTTCCAGGTGCTCGCCGACGAGGCGGAGGCGCGCGACATCGCCGGTTACCGGCGCGAGCAGGCGCGCGGCAAGGGCCTCGCCCCGGTGCTCCAGGCCGGCCTCTCGCTCGAGCAGCTCTTCAGCCGCATCCAGGAGGGGGAGGTCAAGGAGCTGCCGGTGGTGCTCAAGGCCGACGTCCAGGGCTCGGTCGAGGTGCTGCGCGACTCGTTGGTCAAGCTCTCGACGGAGAAGGTGAAGGTGCTGGTGATCCACGCCGGCGTCGGCGCCATCTCGACCAACGACGTCCTCCTCGCCTCGGCCTCGAAGGCGGTCGTCGTCGGCTTCAACGTCCGTCCCGAGCGGAGCGCCGCCGAGCTCGCCGAGAAGGAGGGCGTGGACGTCCGTCTCCACACCGTGATCTACGAGGTGATGGACGAGCTCAAGAAGGCGATGACCGGGCTGCTCGAGCCGACCTTCCGCGAGGTCTCGACCGGGCGCGCCGAAGTGCGCGAGCTGTTCAAGGTGCCCAAAGTCGGGACGGTCGCCGGCTCGCACGTCGTCGAGGGGACCATCCCGCGCACCGCCGCGGTGCGCCTGCTGCGCGACAACCGCGTCATTCACGAGGGCAAGATCGGCTCGCTCCGCCGCTTCAAGGACGACGTCTCCGAAGTGCGGATGGGGTTCGACTGCGGCATCGGCCTCGAGAGGTTCCAGGACCTCAAGCCCGGGGACGTGATCGAGGCCTACGTCCGTGAAGAGGTGGCGCCGACGCTCTGATGGTCGTCGGGATCGCCACCTTCGAGCTCCACATCCCGTCCTCGAGAAGCCTCAAGGACAAGCGGCGCGTGGTGAAGGCGCTGATCGAGCGC
Source organism: Thermoanaerobaculia bacterium (assembly GCA_036277075.1). Taxonomy (GTDB): domain Bacteria; phylum Acidobacteriota; class Thermoanaerobaculia; order Multivoradales; family UBA5704; genus DASUNQ01. The sequence continues at coordinate 25,195 of DASUNQ010000132.1, read as the reverse complement.
CTCCACCACCGCTACCGCCTCTCGATCGTCGAGAGCGACTACCACGACCTCCACCAGCGGGCCGAGATCGGCCTCGCCGCGGTGGCGGCCTCCGGGGGGGAGCTGGAGCGGATGCTCGAGGAGGTGCGCGGGATCGTCGACCAGGTGCCCGAGGCCTACCTCACCCGCTGGGATCCGCAGATCCTCGAAGAGGCGGGAGCGAGCGGCCGATGAGCCGCCGCACCGACCGGGTCGCGGACGTCCTCCGCGGCGAGCTCTCGAATCTGCTCCTGCGGCAGGTGCACGATCCACGGATCAAGCTGGTGTCGGTGACCGGCGTGGACGTCTCTCCCGATCTCCGCCGCGCCGTGGTGAAGGTCTCGGCGCTCGGCGACGACGAAGAGCGGAGCGCCGCGGTCGAGGCCTTGCAGCACGCCCGGGGCTTCCTGCGCAGCGAGCTCGCCCACCGCCTGCGGTTGCGCGTCACGCCGGAGCTGATCTTCGAGCTCGACCGCGGTGCCGAGCACAGCCAGAAGATCGCCGACCTCTTGGAGAGCCTGCATGGCCGGGACGAAAGCTCCTGAAGACCTGCTGCGCCGCATCCGGCAGGGCGACCGCTTCCTGCTGACCAGCCACGTCAACCCCGACGGCGACGCCATCGGCTCCGAGCTCGGCCTGGCGCGGGTGCTGCGCGGCCTCGGCAAGGGAGCGGTGGTCTGGAACCGCGACCTCTGCCCGACCCTCTACCGTCCGCTCCCCGGGAGCGAGCGCATTCACTGCGGCGAGGAGCCGCCGGCCGGCTTCCCCGAGAAGTTCGACGCCGCCGTCGTCCTCGAGTGCCCGAGCCTCGACCGCACCGGCCTCGACGCCCACCTCTCGGCGCTGCCGCTGCTCAACATCGACCACCACCTCGGCAACCAGCATTACGGCGCCGTCAACTGGGTCGACTCGGCGGCGCCGGCGGTGGGCGAGATGGTCTACCGGCTGGCCCAGGGGCTCAAGGCGACGCTCGATCCGGAGACCGCGACCGCCCTCTACCTGACGCTGGTCACGGACACAGGCGGCTTCCGCTTCTCGAACGCCACCCCCGCCGCCTTCGAGGCGGCGGCCGCCCTGGTGCGCGAGGGGGCCCATCCGGAGCAGGTCTCGCAGTGGCTCTACGAGAGCCAACCCCTCTCCGTCGTCCGCCTGCTCTGCGAGATGCTCGGGACGCTGCGGCTCCACGAAGGCGGACGGGTCGCCACCGCCACGCTCGGGCCGGAGATGTTCGAGCGGGCGGGGGCGGCCGCCGGCGACGCCGAAGGGCTGATCGACGTGCCGCGCTCGATCGCCGGAGTCGAGGCGGTCGCCCTGGTGCGTCGCCGCCCCGACGGCACCCACAAGGTGTCGCTGCGCAGCCGCGGCGAGGTGGACGTCGAGAAGATCGCCCGCCACCACGGCGGCGGCGGGCACCGCAATGCCGCCGGCTTCACCCACGGGGGCGGCGACACCGAAGCGGTGCGGCACGAGGTGGTCTCCGCCCTCGTGACCGCTCTCGCCTGAGCCCCCCTCCCGCGCCCCGCATGCAGGACGGTCTCCTCTTGATCGACAAGGAAGCGGGCGGCACCTCGCACGACGTGGTGCAGCGGGTGCGGCGCATCCTGCGGCAGAAGAAGGTCGGCCACTGCGGCACGCTCGACCCCGACGCCACCGGCCTCCTGCTCCTGACCCTCGGCTCGGCCACCCGCCTCACCCGGTTCCTGATCCGCGCCCCCAAGGTCTACGAGGGGACGCTGCGGCTGGGGGTCGCGACCGACACCTACGACGCCACCGGCCGGGTCGTCGCCGAGGCGCCGTCCGGCCACCTCACGACCGCAGACGTGACCGCCGCGATGCGCGGCTTCGAGGGCACCTTCGAGCAGCAGCCGCCCCCCTACTCCGCCAAGAAAGTCGGAGGGGTCAAGTACTACGAGCTGGCGCGGCGCGGGGAGGAGGTGCCGCAGGAGACCAAGGAGGTGACGGTGTTCGAGTTCCGGCCGCTCGGCGACCTCTCGGATCCCGCTTCGGAGGGCGTCCGCAGCCTGCGCTTCCTCCTCGCCTGCTCCTCCGGGACCTATGCCCGCTCGCTCGCCCATGACGCGGGGCGGGCGCTCGGCTGCGGCGCGCACCTGGCGGCGCTGCGGCGGACCAAGATCGGCCCCTTCGAGGTGGCGAGCGCCCTCTCGCTCGCCGCGCTCGAGGAGCGGGTCGCAGCCGGCGACGGCCCGGGGAGCGCCTGGGTGTCGTTCGACCAGATCCCGCTGCCGTTCGGCGAAGTGACGGCCGACCCCCAGCAGGAGCAGCGCATCCACCACGGCCAGACGGTGCTGGTGCGCGAGCTCGGGGGCGAGGAGGGGGACTGGGTGAGGCTGGTCAACCGGCGGCGGGAGCTGATCGCGGTGGGCACCGTCGTCGAACGGATCGGCGCCGGCGGCGTGGGGATCGTGCAACCGAAGGTCGTATTTCGGTAAGTCCTCAAAGATGGGCCCGGCCCCTGTGGTACAATCCGGCCGGGAAAAATCTGACAGGGAAAGCGTAAAGCACAAGGAGAGAGCGTTTTGCAAGACCGACCGACGAAGGAGCGCATCATCCAGGACTACCGCGTCCACGACCAGGACTCGGGGTCCCCGGAGGTGCAGGTGGCCCTGCTCACCCACCGCATCACCGAGCTGACCGAGCACTTCAAGACCCACACCAAGGACCACCACAGCCGCCGCGGCCTGCTCAAGCTGGTCGGCCGCCGCCGCCGTCTGCTCGACCACCTGAAGGGGCAGGATCTCGAGCGCTACCGCACGACCATTGAGCGACTCGGGATCCGCAAGTAGCCCACCACCCCTCCGCAGCACGCACCGCCGAGCCGCGGCCCGGCCCTAGGCCGCCGCGCACGCCCGTGGTGCGCAACAGAGAGAGAAAACAACCATGAAGCAACGCAAAGAGATCCGCATCGGCGACGGCAACCTGGTCATCGAGACCGGCCACCTCGCCCGGCAGGCCGACGGCTCCTGCACCGTGCGCTTCGGCGACACGGTGGTCCTGGCCACCGCCTGCATGGACACCAAGGCGGGCGTCACCCGCGACTTCCTCCCCTTGACCGTCGACTACCGCGAGTACACCTACGCCGGCGGCAAGATCCCCGGCGGCTTCTTCAAGCGCGAGGGCCGTCCGAGCGAGAAGGAGATCATCACCTCGCGCCAGATCGACCGCCCCCTGCGCCCCCTCTTCCCCGAGGGCTACACGGCCGAGACCCAGATCATCTCGTTCGTGCTCTCGGCCGACGGCGAGAACGACCCCGACGTGCTGGCGATCAACGGCGCCTCGACGGCGCTGGTGCTCTCCAACATCCCCTTCTACCACCCGGTCGGCGCGGTCCGCGTCGGCCTCGTCCAGGGCCAGGTGGTCGTCAACCCGACGAACAGCCAGCGCGACATCTCGGACCTCGACCTCATCGTCGTCGGCACCGACGAGGCGGTGGTGATGGTCGAGGCCGGGGCGAACCAGATGTCCGAGGAGGTCCTGCTCGACGCCATCTTCCGCGGCCACGAGGAGATCCAGAAGATCATCAAGGCGCAGCACGAGCTCTATCGCGGCGGCAACTGGCAGAAGCCCGCCTGGGACGCGCCGCCGGCCTACCCGGAGACGCTCTACGAGCAGGTTCGCTCCGAGATCGGCGAGCGCCTGCGGAGCGCCCTCTTCACCAAGGGCAAGTACGAGCGCAAGGCCGCCGTCTCCGAGGTGGTCAAGGGCTACCTCGAGCAGGTCCCCGAGGAGGAGATCGAGCGGCGGAGCCAGGTCAAGAAGATCGTCTCCCGGCTGGAGGAGGAGGTCCTCCGCGACGCGGTGCTCCGCGAGCGGACCCGCTTCGACAGCCGCCGCCTCGACGAGGTGCGGGACATCCAGATCGAGGTGGGCCTCCTGCCGCGCACTCACGGCTCGGCCGTCTTCACCCGCGGCGAGACCCAGGCGCTGGTCTCGGCCACCCTGGGCACGGCGCGGGACGCGCAGATCATCGAGGAGTACGAGGGGGAGACGCTGCAGAAGTTCATGCTCCATTACAACTTCCCGCCGTTCTCGGTCGGCGAGGTCAAGGTCCTCCGCGGCCCCGGCCGGCGCGAGATCGGCCACGGCGTGCTGGCGCGCCGCGCCCTCACCCCGGTGCTGCCGCACGAGGACGACTTCCCCTACACCGTGCGCGTGGTCTCCGACATCCTGGAATCGAACGGCTCCTCGTCCATGGCCAGCGTCTGCGGCGGCTCGCTCGCCCTCTTCGACGCCGGCGTGCCGATGCTCGGGCCGGTGGCCGGGGTGGCGATGGGGCTGATCAAGGGGGAGGAGAGCTTCGCGGTCCTCACCGACATCGCCGGCCAGGAGGACCACTACGGCGACATGGACTTCAAGGTCGCCGGCACCCGCCAGGGAGTCACCGCCCTGCAGATGGACATCAAGATCACCGGCGTCACGCGCGAGGTCATGAAGGCGGCCCTCGAGCAGGCGCGTCACGGCCGTCTGCACATCCTGGAGAAGATGGAGGAGGTCCTGCCGCGGCCGCGCGGCGAGATCTCGCGCTTCGCGCCGCGCCTCTTCACCCTCGTCATCTCGCGCGACAAGATCCGCGAGGTCATCGGGCCCGGCGGCAAGACGATCCGCTCCATCCAGGAGGAGACCGGCTGCCAGATCGAGATCGACGACGACGGCAAGGTCATCATCGCCTCGCCGGACGAGGCGGCGGCGCGGCGCGCCATTCAGATGGTCGAGCGCCTGACCGAGGTGCCGGAGATCGGCAAGACCTACACCGGCACGGTGCGGCGGGTGGAGCCTTACGGGGCCTTCGTCGAGATCATGCCCGGCACCGACGGCCTGGTGCACATCAGCGAGCTCGCCCCCTACCGCGTGCGCGAGGTCTCCGACCTGGTCAAGGAGGGGGACGAGATGACCGTCAAGGTCATCAACATCGACGACACCGGCAAGGTGCGCCTCTCGCGCAAGGCGATCATCATGGAGGCCCCGGACTACGACCCGGCCCACTACGAGGGAATGGGCGAGCCGGTGCCGGCGGGCGGCGAGGGGCGGGAGCGCAGCGAGCGGAGCGACCGCGACCGCGGCGGCTTCCGCGGCGGGCGCGGCGGCGATCGCGGGGGAAGGGGCGGACGCGGGGGCGACCGCGGAGGGCGGGGCGGACGCTGAGCGGTTCGCTCCCGCTCACCGAGCTGGTCGCCTACCTGGACGACCTCCTCGATGCCCGGAACGGCCGTGACTACGGCCCGAACGGCCTCCAAGTCGAGGGGCGGGAGGAGGTGCGGAGGCTGGCGACCGGCGTCTCCGCCTGCCGTGAGCTCTTCGAACGGGCGGCGGCGGCCGGCACCGACGCCGTCCTGGTTCACCACGGCCTCTTCTGGGAGGGGATGCCGCGCACGTTGACGGGGTTCCAGTACCGGCGCGTGGCCGAGGTGGTCCGCGCCGGGATGAGCCTCCTCGCCTACCACCTGCCGCTCGACCGCCACCCCACCTACGGCAACAACGCCCTGGCGGCGCGCGCCTTCGGGCTCGCGGAGCTGGAGCCCTTCGCCGTCCACGAGGGGCTGCCGATCGGGTTCCAGGGGCGGTTCCCCGAGCCGCTGCCGGCCGAGGAGCTGACGCGGCGCTGCGCGGCGGTGTACGGCCAGGAGCCGCTGGCCTTCCTCGACGGGCCCGACAGCGTGCGGACCATGGGCATCGTCTCGGGCGGCGCCCAGCGCGAGCTCCACGACGCCATCGCCGCGGGCCTCGACGCCTACGTCACCGGCGAGGCGAGCGAGTGGGTGATGAACGTGGCGAGGGAGGCCGGCATCCACTACCTCGCCGCCGGCCACTACGCGACCGAGCGGTTGGGCGTCCGCGCCCTGGGCGAGCACCTCGCCGAGCGTTTCGGGCTGACGGTTCGGTTCATCGACGTGCCGAACCCGGTCTGAGGCGCGTCCCGGCCTACGCCCAAAGCAACTCGACGTCGTATTCGGCGAGCTGGCGATCGGCGGTGAGGAGCGGCAGGTCTTCCAGCTGCGCCTGCGCGACGAGGAGGTGGTCGAAGGGGTCGCGGTGGTGCGGCGGGAGGTTGGCCGTCTGGAGGACGTGCGCGTGGTGGATCGACAGCGCCGCTGTGCCGCTCGCCCGCATGCGGCTCGGCACGTAGTCGGAGGGCGGCTCCGGCAGCGGCAGCTTGCGCAAGGCGTACTTCAGGGCGATCTCCCAGGCGCTGGCGGCGGACAGCAGCAGGTCGTTCGCGGGATCGAGCAGCAGCTCGCGCGTCTCCGCCGAGAGCCGCCGCGGGGCCATCTGCATCCAGAGCCAGACCTGCGTGTCGAAGAGGATCCTTACGAGAGGAAGTCGGCGAGGACCTCGTTCGGCAACGGGGCGTCGAAGTCGGCGGGCAGCTCGAAGACACCCTCGTCGATCCCCAGCCGGCGGCCGGCCGGCGCCTGGACGGGCACCAGCTTCGCCACGGGCTTCCCGGCGCGGGCGATCACGACCTCTTCGCCGTGCTCCACTTCGGCCAGCAAGCGGGACAGGTGCGTCTTCGCTTCGTGGATGTTGACTTCGCGCACGCCAACAGCTTAGCTAGGTAGCTGGACTAAGGCAATTCCTCGGGGCATGCGAGCCAGCAGCAGACGACCAAGACCGGCAAGCGCTCCGACGCCCAGAAGCAGGACCCCGGGAGCCCGGGAATCGATTGCGGCGGCTCCGCAATCGAATGCGCCCACTCAGCATTGCATTGCGACGGCTCCGCAATCCGTTGCGGCGGCTCCCCATTCGATTGCGCCGGCTTCGGATTGGATTGCGCCGGCTCCGCATTGGATTGCGCCGGCTCTGCATTCGATTGCGGGCACTCCGCAATGCATTGCGGGCGCTCCGCAATGGATTCCCGACGCGCCGCAAGCGAATGCGGAGCCATTTTTCGTGCTGGGCGGTCTGTCCGCCGGCGCCGGGGAGACATCCTCAGCCGCTGCGGCGAGGTTCCCGACGACCGCTCGGCCGCCGCGCCCTCAGGATCTCCTCCGCCGCCGTCTTGCCGCTGCGCATCGAGTGGTCCATGTTGAAGTACTGCCACTCGCCGAAGCGGCCCACCGGCCAGATGCCGTTCTCCTTGAGCCAGGAACGGATGATTCCGACGTTCCTGGCGTGGTCGAGGTCGTAGATCACGTAGGCCGGCAGGATCTCCTCGGTGTGGACGAGCTCGATGCGGTCGTCGGGGGAGAGGATCTCCGCCGTCTGCAAAGCGGCGATCGTCTTCTCCACCGCCGTCTCGCGGTCGAGCGGGCGCTCGCGCGAGAAGGCGACCTCGGTCGAGATGGAGCTCTTGCCGGGCGGCACCGTGCCGGGGCTGAAGTTGGCGGGGAACGAGAGGCGGTGGAAGGGGAAGGGGTCCTCGTAGAAGTAGACCCAGTGCTTGTCCGAGACCCGCTCGCGGTCGACGCCCAGGTTGACGCAGTAGATCCCCTGATAGCGCAGCCCGGCGCAGGCCCGCTCCACCTCCGGCGGCAGGGCGTCGAAGAGCCGGGGCAGCAGCGGCAGCGGCAGCGAGTAGACGAGCCGGTCGAACGCCACCACCTCGCCGTCGGCGAAGACCAGCCGCTTACCGGCGACCTCGATGCGCTCGACGCGGCGGTCGAGGTGGACGTTGCGCAGCCGCTCCCCCAGCGCCCGCGGCAGCGGCTCGATGCCGCCGCGCCGCGGATACCAGAAGGAGGCGGTGGCCCCCACCTGCGCCACCTCGCTCGACAGCGCCCCGGCGATGATCCGCTCGTAGTCCGGGGTCGGCACCCGCCGGCCGATCCAGCTGAAGTCCATCGTCGCCGGCTCGACCGTCCAGATCTTCCGCGCGTAGGGGATCATCAGATGCTCGGCGATGCCGTCGCCGAAGAAGCCGCGCATCCACTCCTCGTAGTTGGCCGGTTGGAAGGCGCCGCGCGCCTGCCGCTCGACCGCGTGCACCAGACCGACGAGGCAGTCCCGCACGATCTCGACCGGCAGCCCGTGGAGGTGCGCCTGGAAGGGGAAGCGCGTGTAGAGCCGGCAGCGGTGATGGTAGATGTAGGCCTCGCGCTCCTGGGCGTGGAAGTTGTCCCCGAGGAGGTCGCGGATCAGCGCCTCCATCTCGGCGTCGATGGTGAAGAGGATGTGCGGGCCGAAGTCGAAGAGGTAGCCGTCGACCGCGATCGAGCGCGCCAGCCCCCCCAGCCGCTCCTCCCGCTCGTAGAGCTGCCAGTGGTCCTCTCCCGCCTGCTGGAAGGTGTAGGCGGCGGTCATGCCGGAGAGGCCGCCGCCGAGGATGACGTCCTGCCTCTCCGGCATCGGGCTGGCGGAGCCCTCGGCGCCGGCGCTCAGGCGGCCCTGACCGAGTAGACCGGCGGCAGGTTGGCGGCGACGCTGCGCCAGCTCGCGCCGTCGTCGTCGGAGCCGAAGACCTCCCCCTGCTCGGAGCCGAAGTAGAGGCCCAGCGGCTCGTCACCGTCGTGGCAGAAGGCCTGCCGCAGGACGGTGACATACGCCCCCTGCGCGGGCAGCCCTTCGTCGCGCGCCCGCCAGCGGCCGCCGCGGTCGCGGGTCTCGTAGACGCGCACCTGCCCGCCGGGGGTGACGCGGTCCTCGTCGGAGATCAGCGGGATGACGAGGGCGCGGTCGGCGTCGCGCGGGTCGGCGACCAGCGGGAAGCCGAAGTCGCTCGGGAGGCCGCCCGCCGGCTGGCCGATGTCGATCCAGCTCTCGCCGGCGTCGTCGGAGCGGTAGACGCCGCCGTGGAACTGCATGTAGAGGGTCGTCGGTACGGGCGAGCGGTGCATGTTGTGGACGCAGAGGCTGATCGTGGTCTCGCGGGCCTCCTCCGGGACGTAGCGCGGCACCAGGCCCTGCACCCCGCGCCGCCAGCTCCGGCCGCCGTCGTCGGTCAGCCAGACCCCCGCCGCCGAGATCCCCACCGCGAGCCGCTCGGGCTCCCCCGGCCAGGGGCAGATCGAGTGCAGGCAGAGGCCTCCGGCTCCCGCCTCCCAGCGCTCGCGGGTCGGATCGTCCCAGAGGGCGCGGTTGAGCTGCCAGCTCCGCCCCCCGTCCTCGCTCTTGAAGAGGGCCGCCGGCTGGACGCCGGCCCAGAGGACGCCGTCCTCGATCCCGGGCGCGACGATCCAGGTGCGCACGAGGGAGGCGCCGGTGTCGGCCGGGAAGGCGGGCCCCTCCGCCTCCTGCCACTCGCCCGCCGGGTCCTCGGCGGTGTAGAGGTGCGGCCCGAACTGCCCGTGCGTGACCGCGGCGAAGTAGAGGCCGCTGCGCCGGTCGCGCATCGCGTACTCCACGACCTCGCCGGGGAACAGGCGGTGGGCGATCTCCATCGGGCCGCCGCGCGGCCCGCGCAGCACGAAGAGGCCCTTGCGGGTGCCGACGAGCAGCTCTGCCGAGTCCGTGGTCGCCATGGCCGCGAACTCTACGCCATCATCCGGTGGTACTCGCGCGTGGTGTCCGGCAGCGGTTCGACGCCCAGCTCTTCGAGCAGCAGCGTCGCCAGGCGGTCGTACTGCCGGCGCACCAGGTCGCGCCGGCCCTCCCGCGAGTACAGGCGCATGACCGCGAGGTGCACCCGCTCCTGCAGCGGGTCCTCGACGAGCAGCGCGCGGTAGGCGTCCATCGCCTCCCCCCAGCGCTCGAGCCGCACGCAGAGGTCGCCGAGGTCGCGCAGCATGTCGAGGTACTGCCGCTGCGCCCCCTCCCGCCGCTGCGTCACCCAGCTCTCGTAGTGCCCCTGGAGGAACGGCCCGCGGTACAGCGACCAGGCCGAGCGCCAGCTCTCGAAGGCGCCTTCGAGGTCCTCGCGCGTCGAGCGCTCGCGGCCGCGCTCGAAGAGGCCGCCGAACTCCACCAGGTCGATGTCCCAGGAGATCTCGGGGTTCAGGCGGTAGATGTCGCCGCGCAGCAGCAGCGGCGGCGGCAGCTGGCGGCGGCGGTCCCCTTCGAGCGTGCGGCGGAGATGCGAGAGGGTGGGGTGGAAGTTGTTCTGGATCTTCTCCTCCCCCTCGGTGGGCCATACCGCCTCGATGAGCTCCTCGCGCCCGGCCTGGAGGCCGGGACAGGAGGCGAGGTAGGCGAGCACCTTGAAGGAGCGGCGGAGGCGCCAGGCGAGCGGCCGCTCGGCGCCGCCCCCGGGGGCCTTCTCGCGCACCTCGGGGTCGCCCAGGAGTGAGACGGAGTAGGCGGCCGCGCCGCCGGTGGGCGCGGGCGCCGCGCGCGTGAAGACGATCGGCGCGGCGGGCGCCGCCACCGACACCGAACGGGCCCGCTCGCGCTCCAGGTAGGCGGCGATCAGGCGCGGGAAACGGCGCTGCCCCCCCTCCTCGATCGCCAGGCCGAGCTCCTCGATCGCGCGCTGCAGCATCGCCCGCTGGTTGTCGGGCTCGCGACGGGCGATCTCCGGGCCCAGCAGCACCGGCGCCGACTGCAGCAGCTCCCGCTCCTCAGATTCCAGGCTCCCCAGCACCTCGTGCTGGACGAAGGCGCGGACCGCGTCGAGCTCCAGCAGCTCGGCGGCGCCGCCGCTGCCCAGCGGCTGGCCCCCCTCGGCGACCAGCCGCACGGGCCGGTACCAGCCGTCCGTCGCCTCGACGACGGTGCGGCAGTCGCGGTCGGGGAGGTCGCGGCCGGCGGCCAGCCGCCAGAGGGCCGCGATCTCGCTGCGGCCGAGCAGCAGCTCCTGCGGGGCCACGACGGTGCAGGGCAGGTCGCCGAAGGAGATCCGGCGGCGAGAGCCGAAGACCAGCCGCTGCCCGGGACGCAGCCAGCGGATGGCGTCGGCCAGCCGCTCGGCCGGGCAGGTCGCGGCGACGAGCCAGCGGGCGCCCCCCTGATCGGCGTAGTCGAGCGCCTCGCGCAGCGCCTGCTCGCCGTCCACCTCGGCGAGCGCGAGGGCCGTGGCGCGCTCCCCCTCGGCCTCGAGCAGCGACTCGAGGAGGGCGGAGCGGCCGCTCCCCGGCCACCCCCAGACCTGGACGAGGGGCGTCTCGGCGGTGCGGACGCGCCGCAGCAGACGCTCGACGTGCGGCAGCCGCGGTCTGGCGGGAAGAGGGGCTCTCAAGGCGGAAGCGCTCCGAACGGGGCCGGCGCAGCTTATCAGCCGGCGCGCAGCCGGTCGCGGACCTGCTGCAGGTCCTCCCAGGTGGGGCGCTTCAGCGACGGGTTGCGCAGCAGCGCCGCCGGGTGGTAGGTGACCATTGTCGGCACGCCCTGGACCTCGAACCACTGCCCGCGCATGCGCCCGATCGGCGTGTCGTTGCCGAGCAGCACCTGCGCCGCGACCCGGCCGAGCGCCACCAGCACGCGCGGCCGCACCAGCGCGATCTGCTCGGCGAGGTACGGCAGGCAGGAAGCGGCCTCGTCCGGCAGGGGGTCGCGGTTTCCCGGCGGGCGGCACTTCAGGATGTTGGCGATGTAGACCTCCTCGCGCCGCAGCTCGATGGCCTGGATGATTCGCGTCAGCAGCTCGCCGGCGCGGCCGACGAAGGGGAGGCCCTGCCGGTCCTCCTCCGCCCCCGGCGCTTCGCCCACGAACATCAGGTCGGCGTCCGGGTTGCCGGAGCCGAAGACCACCGTCTGCCGGCCGCCGGCGAGGCGGCAGCGGGTGCAGGCCGACGCTTCGACCGCGAGCGCCGCGAGAGCGGCGGCCCGGGTGGCGAGCGGCGGCGGCTCCTCGCCGGGCGCCGCGGCGGCCGGCTCCGGCTCCCCGCCCGCCGGCGCCCGGAGGTAGAGCTCACCGTAGCCGATGTCGGCCAGGTAGGACAGCAGCTCAGCGAGCGGCGGGGAGGGGGCGCTCACGCCGGGCGAGATGGGCGGTGAAGAGATCGAGCAGGTCGGCGGCGAGGCGATCCTTCGGGCGGCGCGTGAGGAACACCGGATCGCCGTCGCGGCGGAAGACGGTCACTTCGTTCGCGTCCTGGCCGAAGGCGATGTCGCGCCGCGAGACGTCGTTGGCGACGAGGAAGTCGCACCCCTTGCGCGCCAGCTTCGCCCGCGCGTGGGCCTCGAGGTCCCCGGTCTCGGCGGCGAAACCGACGGTGACCGCGCCCGGCGCCCAGCGCGGCAGGGCGGCGAGGATGTCGGCGTTCTCGGCCAGCTCGAGCCGCGGCGGCCCCTGCTCCCGCTTGAGCTTGGCGGCGGCGGGGCGCTCGGGCCGGTAGTCCGCCACGGCGGCGGCCATCACGACGAGGTCCGCCCCCGGGGCCAGGGCGCGCACCGCCGCGGCCATCTCGGCGGCGGTCTCGACGTCGGTGCGCTCGACACCGGGCGGCGTCGGCAGGGCCACCGGTCCGGCCACCAGCAGGACGCGCGCGCCGCGGCGGGCCGCCTCGGCGGCGAGCGCGAAGCCCATGCGGCCGCTCGAGCGGTTGCCGAGGTAGCGCACCGGGTCGATCGGCTCGTGGGTGGGACCCGCGGTGACGAGGACGGTGCGGCCGGCGAGCGGCGCGGCCGCCGCGTGGCCTTCCGGCCGCCCGCTCCGCGCCAGCGCCCAGGCCTCCTCGACCGAGGCGGCGATCGCCTCCGGCTCCGCCATCCGCCCGATCCCCACCTCGCCCGAGGCGAGGGGTCCCTCGACCGGGCCGACGCAGCGCGCCCCGCGGCGGCGCAGGGCGTCGAGGTGGTCCTGGACCGGCGCCTTCTCCCACATCCACGGGTGCATCGCCGGAGCGAGGACCAGGGGGCCGGGGAAGGCGAGGGCGGTGGTGGTCAGGAAGTCGTCGGCGAGGCCGAGCGCGAGGCGGGCGAGCAGGTGGGCCGTGGCGGGCGCCACGCAGAGCACCTCCGCCCACCGCGCGGCGGCGAGGTGGCCCTCTTCGCCGCTGCCGGTCGGGGTCAGGTACTCCTCCTGCCAGACCGGGTGCCCGGTGAGGACCTCGAGGGTCAGCGGGGAGACGAAGGCGGCGGCGCCGCGGGTGACGGCGCAGCGCACCTCGTGCCCGCGCTCGCGCAGCCGGCGGACGAGCTCCGCCGCCTTGTAGGCGGCGATGCCGCCGCTCACCCCCAGCAGGACGCGGATCGGATGCGGCAAGGGCTCCACCTCGGCCTCCGGCACGGCAGCCCCGCTCCCTCGCGCCTCATGGACCTCGGCCGCCGCGGCCTCCTCGCTGGCCTCCTCGGCCGGCGGCTCGGGCTGCGGCGCGGGGCCGTAGTCCCACTCCACCATGTCGCCGCGGATCTCGTCCATGGCCAAGCAGGTGGGCTTCTGCTTCTCGGCCTCGCGCTTCGGGCGCGCGCCGCGCATGAGCTGCTCGGCGCGCTTGGCGGCGAGGAGCACGAGTCGGAACTTGCTGTCGATCTGTGGCGGCATATACGGTTCCATGCGTCCTCTTCGGGCACGGCGGCGAGGGGGCCGCCGGTCAGACCCGTTCCTGAAAGCTGGCCAGGACCTCCTGGATGCGGTCGCGCATCCGCTCCTGGCGGTGGCGTTTGTCGAGGATGATCGCCGCCAGGGCGTCCCCGGCCCGGCGGGCATCGTTGTTGATGATAACGTATTGATACCGATCGTAACGACTGATCTCCGCCAGGGAGACGTCGAGGCGCCCGCGGACGGCGGCCGGGTGGTCCAGCCCGCGCTTGGCGAGGCGCCGCTCGAGGGCTTCGTAGGACGGGGGCAGGATGAAGATGCTGTGCGCCTCGGGGTGGCGCGCGAGCACCTGCTCGGCCCCCTGGACGTCGATGTCCAGCACCACGTCGACGCCCGCCTCGAGCCGCGGGAAGACCTCCGGCCGTGACGTGCCGTAGCAGTGCCCGTGCACCTCGGCCCACTCGAGGAACTCGCCGGCGGCGGCCATGCGCCGGAACTCGGCGGGCGGGATGAAGTGGTAGTCGCGGCCCTCCACCTCGCCGTCGCGCGGCCGGCGGGTGGTGTGGGAGACCGAGAAGGCGATGGCGCCGTAGCCGCCGAGCCGGCCGTCGAAGAGGCTGCGGATGAGCGTCGTCTTGCCCGCGCCGGAGGGCGCGGAGAGGATGAACAGCTCGCCCCGCATGAGCGCCGCATCCTAGCAGACGGTCACTCCACGTTCTGGACCTGCTCGCGGAGCTGCTCGCAGAGGACCTTGCCGTCGAGGACGGCGCGCACGACGCCGGCGTGGCGGCACTTGGCGCCGAGGGTGTTGAGCTCGCGGAAGACCTCCTGGGTCAGGAAGTCGAGGCGCTTGCCGGCGGCCTCGGACGACGCCATCACCTCGCGGAAGTGCTGGAGATGGGAGGCGAGGCGGTCCAGCTCCTCGCGGACGTCGCCGCGGTCGGCGAGGAGCGCCACCTCCTGCGCCAGCCGCCCCTCCTCCACGCTCTGCCCCCCGAGGAGCTCGCCGACCCGCCGCGCGAGCCCGGCCGCCAGCTCCTCCCGCACCGGCCCCTCGAGCGCCTCGAGGCGCGCCAGCACCTCGGCCAGGGCGTCGAGGCGCCGCTCCAGCGCCGCGGCCAGGTTGCGCCCCTCGAGCTCGCGCCCGGCGTCGAGCTGGGCGAGGGCCGCGTCGGCGACGCGCAGGAGGAGCTCGTGCTCCTCGGCCTCCCAGGCGTCGGGCTCGAGCGCGACGCGGAAGGCCTCGGGCAGGCGCAGGAGGTCTCCGGCCGTCAGCTCGCCGGCGATCAACCCCTGCGAGACGAGCTCGTGGGTGGCGGCATGGGCGGCGCGGATCGCCCCCATGTGCAGCTCGACGCGCGCCGGCCGCTCGGCGAGCGGCCGCGCCTCCACACGCGCCTCCACGCGGCCGCGCGCCACGCGCGCGGCGATCCGCTCGCGCAACGCCGTCTCGCTGCCGCGCAGCGCCTCGTCGAGCCGGAGCTGGACGTCGAGGAAGCGGTGGTTGACGGCGCGCAGCGCCACTGTCACCGCGTGCCGGCGGCTCTCGCCGGAGGCCTGGCCGAACCCGGTCATGCTTCGCATCGTCGCCTCTTTTCTCCGCGCGCCAGCTCCTCCGCCCGCGCCTCGGCGGCGTCCAGCCGCCGCGCCAGCTCCGCGGCGCAGGCCGGGACCTCGGCGCCGCGCGGCACCGCCAGCGGCTCGCCGCAGACGAAGTGGACCGTCGCGGGCGGCAGCGGCACCACGAAGCGGTCCCAGCTCGCCAGCCGCCGGCAGCGGGTCGCCGCGTAGGCCACCGGCTGGATCGGGAATCCGGTCGCCGCCGCCGCCAGCACGACGCCGGGCTGCACGATCCCGGCCGGGCCCCGCGGGCCGTCGGGGGTGAAGGCGAGGTCGTAGCCCGCCCGCGCCTTGCGCAGCAGCGCCCGCAGCCCCGCGGCGCCGGCGCGGCTGGTCGAACCGCGCGAGGAGTCGATGCCGAGGCGCCCCACGGTGCGGGCGATCAGCTCGCCGTCACGGCTCGCCGAGACCAGCACCGAGATGCGCCGGCCGCGGTAGACGTACGGCATGAGCAGCAGGTGCCGATGCCAGAAGGCGAGGATGAAGCGTTCCCCGGCCTCCTCCCACCGCCGCAGCACCTCGTCGCCGTGGAAGCGCAGGCGGACGCCGGCGCGCAACGCGCGGATGACCGCGGCGGCGGCGAACGAGACGAAGCCGATTCGATCCAAGATCCAACCCGCCCCCTAGGCGCGAAGGCTTTCGCGCCGGGCTCCAATCAATGTCTAGGAGCGCCGTCCGTCGCGCGCCCAGCGCGACGGGCTCCTACACCCGGAACTGCAGGTCGTACAGCCGCTTGTAACGCCCGCCCAGCGCCAGCAGCTCTCCGTGCGTCCCCTCCTCGACGATCCGTCCCGCGTCCATGACGACGATCCGGTCGGCCTTCATCACCGTCGAGAGGCGGTGCGCGATGACCAGCGTCGTCCGCCCCTGCATCAGGTTGTAGAGCGCCTTCTGCACCAGCGCCTCGGACTGGCTGTCGAGCTGCGAGGTGGCCTCGTCGAGGATCAGGATCGGCGCGTCCTTGAGCAGGGCGCGGGCGATCGCCAGCCGCTGCCGCTGCCCGCCCGACAGCCGCATCCCCGCCTCGCCGATCACCGTGTCGTAGCCGCGCGGCATCTCCATGACGAACTCGTCGGCGTAGGCCGCCGCCGCCGCCTCGCGCACCCGCTCGAGCGGCAGGTCGGAGCGGCCGTAGGCGATGTTGTTGCGGATCGTGTCGTTGAACAGCACGGTCTCCTGCGTCACCAGCCCGATCAGCGCCCGCAGGCTCGCCAGCCGCAGGTCGCGGATGTCCACGCCGTCGATCGTCACCCGCCCCTGGTCGGGGTCGAAGAAGCGCGGCAGGAGGTTGACGAACGTCGACTTCCCGACCCCGGAGTGGCCGACCAGGGCGACGATCTCGCCGGAGCGGATCGAGAGGTCGACGCCGCGCAGCACCGGCGTGCGCTCGTAGCCGAAGGAGACCCCTTCGTAGCGGACGCTCTCGCGCACGGTGTCGAGGGCGCGGGCGCCGGGGCGCTCGGCGATCTCGTTGGGGATCGCCAGCAGGCGCGAGACGCGCTGCCCGGCGGCGGTCGCCTCCTGGAGGATCAGGTTGACCTTGTTCAGCTTGCGCACCGGGTCGTACATCATCAGCAGGGTGGTGAGGAACTTGATCAGCTCCGGGGCGGTGAGGTCGCCGGCGCGGATGCTCCGTCCGGCCCAGATCAGCAGCGCCGCGGCCCCGAGCACCGCCAGCGACTCCACCACGGGGCCCGAGGCGTGGGCCAGCATCTGCGCCCAGAGGTTGGCGCGCAGGTGCCGCCGCGTCGCCTGGCGGAAACGGACGGCCTCGAACTCCTCCATGCCGAAGGCCTTGACCACGCGGTGGCCGCGCACCCCTTCGGTCAGCAGGCTCGCCAGGTCCGCCATCCGCTCCTGGCTGCGGTGGGTGGTGCGGCGCATGCCACGGCCGAAGCGGACGATCGGCACCAGCAGCACCGGCGCGGCGACGACGGCGAAGAGGGCGAGCCGGAAGTGGGTCGAAAGCAGCAGGGCGAAGAGGAAGACCAGCGTGATCGACTGCTGGAAGAGGTCGAGCAGGCGGTTGGAGACGGCGTTCTGCATCACCCCCACGTCGTTGATCACCCGCGCCACCAGCTCCCCGGACGGGTGCTCGGCGTGGAAGCGGCTCGACTGGTCGAGGATGCGCCGGTAGAGGTCGTTGCGGATGTCGGTGGTGATCCCCAGGCCGATGTGCTGGAAGGCGTAGCCGGAGAGGAAGTCGGCGAGACTGCGGAGCAGGAAGATGGCGACCAGCAGGAGCGGCACGAACCAGACGACGTCGTCGCCGTCGATGCCCAGCCGGCGCTTGAGCGATTCGTAGGTGTCGTCGATCTGGGCGGCGAAGTCGAAGCGCTTGCGGAGGTCGGCCAGGAGGTCGCCGGCCGGCGCCGCGGCCGGCTCCACCGCCGCGCCTTCAGCGGACGCCGCCGGCCCGCCGAGCACCGACGGCGCTTCGTCGCCGGCGAGGAGCACCTCGCCGAAGATCGGCTCGATGAGCGCCACCAGGCCCGCGGTGGCGACGGCGAAGACCAGGATCGCGGTCGCCGCGAGCAGGGCCCAGCCCGTGTAGCGGCCGAGGTAGCGGAAGAAGAAGGAGGTGACGCTCAGGACGCCACCTCCGGCGCCGCGGCCGCCTGCGGCCAGGTCACGGTCCCCGGCGGCGAGGGCAGCACGCCGGCGCGGACCAGAGCGGCCACGACCTCGGTCGCCGCCCGCTCCGTCGCCCCCGCTTGGCCGAGCCGCTCGCGCAGCTCGCCGAGCCCGCGCCGCATCGCCGCGATCGCTTCCGGGTCGCCGAGCAGGCGGGCCGCCGCGCGCGCCACCCGTGCGGGCGAGGCGCCGGCCTGGATCAGCTCCGGCACCACCTTGCGCCCGAGCACCAGGTTCACCAGGCTGAACCAGGGCAGCCGGACGAGCAGCCGGCCGAGCAGGTACGAGGTGAGCTTCAGGTGGTAGAGGACGATGAGCGGCGTCTCCAGGAGGCCGACCTCGAGCGTCGCGGTGCCGGAGGCGCAGAGCGCCAGGTGCGAGCCGGCGATCGCCGCGAAGCGGTCCTCCGCGACGATCCGCACGGGGAGCCCGGAGAGAGCGATCCCCTCCTCCAGCAGCTCGCGCGGGATGGTCGGGGCCTGGATGACCCGCGCCTCGACGGGAAGCGTCGAGGCCAACCGCCGCACCGCCTCCAGCATCCGCGGCAGCAGCGGCTCGACCTCGCTCGGCCGTGAGCCGGGCAGCAGCGCGACCCGGTACGGCTCCCCCTCGGGCAGCCCTTCGTCCCAGGCCTGCGGCAGCCGCGGCACCTCGTCCACCAGGGGGTGGCCGACGTGGATCACCTCGACCCCGGCGCGGCGATAGAAATCGGCCTCGAAGGGGAAGAGGACGAGCATCTCGTCGACCACCTCGGCGACGGTCTCGACGCGCCGCCGCCGCCAGGCCCAGACCTGCGGGCTGATGTAGTAGACGACGCGCAGGCCGCGGCGCTTGAGCTCGCGGGCCAGGCGGAGGTTGAACTCCGGGAAGTCGACGAGCACCGCCGCCCGCGCCCGCCGCCGCTCGACCTCGGCCAGGAGCGCGGCGAAGACCTGGCGCGCGCGCGGCAGCACCTTGAGCGCCTCGGCGATCCCCACCACCGCGACCTCGCGGCTGTGCGCCACGGCCTCCAGGCCGGCGGCCTGCATCGTGTCGCCGCCGAGCCCGAACGGGCGCAGCCCCGGCAGCTTGCCGCGGAGCGCGGCGAGGAGCCGCCCTCCGTGCAGGTCGCCGGACGCTTCGCCGGCGACCATCAGGAGATCGACGCCGCCGTCCACGCCCGGCTCAGGGGATCGGGGCGGGCGGCCCCGGCGGGAAGGGGTACATCAGCCAGGCCAGGGCGAGCCCGCCCCCCACCATGCCGAGGAACATCTGGAGGAAGAGCTTGACGCGGTCGCCGCGCTCGCGGCGCCAGAGGAGGGCGAAGAAGAGGCTGACGAGGAGCGCGTAGCCGACCATCAGGACGAAGTGGCCGAGCACGGCTAGTCCTTCTTCCCCAGCGCGATGTCCCAGGCGTCGAGCACGAGGAGGAGGTTCATCAGCCCGGCCGTCAGGATGAAGGCCGTGCCGTACTCGTAGCCGGGGGCGATCACCTCGCCCGTGTAGCCCGCGTAGCGGAGCAGGAGGTAGCCGAGCCCCAGCCCCATGCTGCCGAGCGTGCCGAGATAGGTGAGCGGTTGGCCGGGCAGCGGCCGGTAGAGGTTGCCGTGGAGGGCCAGGCCCAAGGCGAGCGCGACGGCGACCAGGAGGAGAAAGGCGAGCGCGCGCCGGCGGCGCCCGAGGTACCAGTGTCCGGCCCCCGGGACCAGCCAGGCGCAGAGCGCCGCGATCCAGGGGTTCGCTACCGGCACCGGCCGCGCTTCGGGCGCGGCGGCGGCCTCAGGCGTCGGCTCCGCCACGCGGCCTCTCCTCAGCACTCTTCGTTGAGCAGCTCCCGCAGCTCTTTGCCGGGCTTGAAGTAGGGGATCCGCTTCGGCGGCACCTTGACCTTGTCGCCGGTCTTCGGGTTGCGCCCGGTGCGCGCGCCGCGGTGGCGGATGCGGAAGCTGCCGAAGCCGCGCAGCTCGATCTTCTCCCCCGCCTTGAGCGACTTCACGATGCTGTCGAAGACCTCGTTGACGATGATCTCCGCGTGCTTCTTGGTCAACTGCGTGGTGCGCGCGACCTCCTCGACCAGCTCGGCCTTCGTCATGCCGTCTTTCAAGGCAACCATCTCTCCTCCCCCTGTTCGCGCCAGAGACTACTCCGCCTGCGCGGTCGCCGGCTCGCCGGCGGGCTTCTCGGCTTCCTGCCGCTCCTCTCCCTCTCCCGCCGCCTTGATCACCACCGTCTTCTTGGCCGCTTCGCGGATGGCCTTCGCCTCCTCGCCCGCCTTGTGCGCCGCCGCCGCCGACTTGAGCTCGGCGACCTCGGACTCGGAGGGCTGCGGCACGCCGCGCATCGACAGGCCGACCTTCTTCTCGTCCTCCTCGATGCGCAGGATGCGCGCCCGCACCACCTCGCCGACCTCGAAGCGGTCGTCGAGCTTGGCTCCCGCCGGCTGGTCGATCTCGCTGATGTGGGCGAGCCCCTCGAGGCCGTTGTAGATGTCGATGAAGAGGCCGAAGTCGGTGACGTTCACCACCCGGCCGTCGAGGACGTCGCCCACCTTGTGGTGGTCGGCGAACTCCTCCCACTCGTTGGGCATGAACTCCTTGATCGACAGCGACACGCGCTGGTTCTCGACGTCGATGTGGGTGATCCGCGCCCGCACCGTGTCCCCCTTGCGCAGCACCTCGCTCGGGTGCTTGACCCGCTTCGTCCAGCTCATGTCCGAGACGTGGATGAGGCCGTCGATGCCCTCGGTGATCTCGACGAAGGCGCCGAACTCGGTGAGGTTCCGCACCTTCCCCTCGACGACGCTCCCCTCGGGATGGCTGTCGGCGAGCTCCTCCCAGGGGTTGCGCTCGGTCTGCCGCAGCGACAGGCTGATCCGGCGCTGGTCCATGTCGAGCTCGGAGACGATGGCCTCGACCTCGCTGCCCACCTCCAGCACCTTGGCGGGGTTGACGACCTTCTTGGTCCACGACATCTCGCTGACGTGGATCAGCCCTTCGACCCCCTCCTCGATCTCGACGAAGGCCCCGTAGTCGACCAGCGAGACGACCCGCCCGCGCACCCGCGAGCCGATCGGGTACTTCTTGTCGACCAGGGTCCAGGGGTCGTCCCCCTTCTGCTTCGAGCCGAGCGAGACGCGCTCGGTCTCGGGATCGAACTTGAGCACCACGACCTCGACCTCGTCGCCGACCGAGAAGTGCTCGGAGGGGTGGTTGACGCGGCCCCAGGAGATGTCGGTGATGTGCAGCAGGCCGTCGATGCCGCCGAGATCGATGAAGACGCCGTAGTCGGTGATGTTCTTGACCACCCCCGGCAGCCGCGCTCCCTCCTCCAGCTTCTTCAGGGTCTCGGCCTTCTTCTTGACCAGCTCGGTCTCGAGCACCGCCTTGCGCGAGAGCACGATGTTGTTGCGCCGGCGGTCGAGGCTGATGACCTTGAACTCCATCTCCTGGCCGCGCAGCGACTCGAGGTTCTTGACCGGCTTGATGTCGACCAGCGACCCCGGCAGGAAAGCGCGCAGGCCGACGTCCACCGTCAGGCCCCCCTTGATGCGGTCGATGACCCGCCCCTTGATCACCCGCGCCTCGCGGTAGGCGCGCTCGACCTCCGTCCAGCGGCGCATGCGCATCGCCTTCTGGTAGGAGAGCAGCACGTGCCCCTCGACGTCCTCGGTCTTCTCGAGCAGGACGTCCACGTCGTCGCCGACGTTGACGGTAAGGCGGCCGTCGCGGTCGGTGAACTCCTCGAGCGGGATCAGCCCCTCGGACTTGTAGCCCACGTCGACGACCACCGCGTTGGAGGTGACGCCGATGATGCGGCCGGGGACGATCTCGCCCTCGGTCAGGTTGCGCATGCTCTCGTCGTAGAGAGCGGCGAGCTGCTTGTACTCCTGTTGATCGACCGCGTCGTCTACCGGCGTCGTGGCGCGGTCGCGGTGGTCTTGGGTGGACGGCATAAAACGGAGATCCTCCTGGCGTTTGGATTCAGGCCCGCGGCCTGTGCCCCCGCGGTCGCGGGGGGGTCGAGTCCCGTCTAACTCCTTGAGAACTCGGAAATTCGGAGTATAGGGAGGGGGGGCCGGGGAGTCAACCGGGAAGCTGGACGGGATGAGATATCCTACTTGGGGTCAGCGGGATATCCAGCTCGCAGAGGAGAGGCCGTTGAGCGTTCGGAAGACCAGCGTCGAGATCAACGAGGACCTCCTGCGCGAGGTGCAGCGCGTGCTCTCGACCTCGACGATCAAGGACACCATCGAGGAGGCCTTCCGCGAGGTGCTCCGCGTCGAGGCGCGCCGCCAGGAGATCGAAGCGCTCTCGGCGATGCGCGGGATGGACCTGGCCAATCGGCGGGTCATGTCCCGCGCCTGGCGGTCGTGACGCCGCGCTATCTGGTCGACAAGAGCGCCCTGGCGCGGATGCCGCTGCGGCCGGTGCGGGAGCGCCTGGCGCCGATCCTGGAAGCGGGCGAGGCCGCCACCTGCGCGATCGTCGACCTCGAGGTCCTCTTCAGCGCCCGGAACCGCGAGGACTACGACCGGATCCGGGAACGTCGTTCCCTTGCCTATCACCCGGTACCGATCACCGAAGAGATCCTGCAGCGGGCGATCGCCATCCAGGCGGAGCTGGCCCGCACCGGCCGGCACCGCGTGCCCATCCCGGATCTGATCATCGCCGCGACCGCCGAAGCCGCGGGGCTGACGCTGCTGCACTACGACAGCGACTACGACGTCATCGCCGAGGTGACCCGGCAGCCGGCGGAGTGGGTCGTCGAGCGCGGGACCGTCTAGACGTCTCCATCACCGCTTAGGGCTTCTCCGGCACGGGAAAGACGGTGAGAACGGTTAGGGTGACGACTTCGGCCGAACCTCTCTTGCCGCGAGCACCTATGGCCCAAAGGTGACTTGCCCAGAAATCCCCTTCAGCAATCGTGCCTCTCATCGAGAGGCTCGGGAAATTCTCCCAGCTCAGGTAGAAGCTCTCTGGCAAGTGGATCCGAAGCACGGGCTCGATCCAGCCGTAGCGCACCAATTCGGCAGGCTCGAGATCAGCGGGAAGAGCACACCCGAGATCATCCAGTAGCTCGCGGAAACTGCCCTTAATCCCGGATGCTGGACAGGCAACGTAGCGGCAGTGCTGCCAGTCGAGACGGAGCGTTAAGCGGGCCATAGCATGCGGGTCAAGCGGCTCGCCTACCGTGCTGCCAGCGATAACCCATAGCCGTCCAGCAGGCCGTCTCGCTAGAGGTCCTCCTCTTTGAGATCCGCCTGCTTGAGTAGTGCGGCGAGGAGGCCGCGGCCCAAGGTCCTACCAGCATGAACGGGCACTGTGACGGTTCGGTGGCCTTCCCTTCCCCAGGTCTGATGGCTGCCGCGGGTGCGGAGGTGCTTCCAGCCCTGCCGCGCGATGGCTCGGCAGAAGTCTGAGCCCTTGACCGCCTTCACGCGGCGGCCATCTCGAGGAGGCCGACTCGAACCTTCGCGACCTCGACATCGAGATGGCAGGCGATGGCTTCGGTGAGGTTCCGGTAGACCTCATCGAGAGTGCTCCCCTGCGTCAGGCAGCCGGGTAGATCGGGTACCTCGGCCCAGTACCCCCCTTCGGCTTCGGCATGGACGACACCCTTGAAGGTGAGCTGCTGAGACGAAGATGCCGTGCTCGTGCTCATTGAGTGCCTCGTTTCATAGTTTACGACAGCCCCTCGGCCTCTTCGACCCGCTCGAGCGCCCAGGCAGCGTGGGAGCGGACGACGGGGTCTTCGTCGCCGAGCGCTTCGGTCAGGGCCGGGGCGTAGCGCGCGTCGCCGCGGTTGCCCATGGCCACGGCGGCGTTGCGCCGGAGGCCCTGCAGCTTGGCGCGCTTCATGGGGCTGCCGCGGAAGCGCTCGACGTACTCCTCCCGCGAGAGGCGCAGGAGAGCCGCGAGGTCCAGCTCCGCCCGCTCTGGCGGCAGGCGCAGCTCGGGGTGGTCGGCGCCGGCCGGGGCGGCGTTCCAGGGACAGGCCTCCTGGCAGAGGTCGCAGCCGAAGACCCACTCCCCCACCAGCTCGCGCGCCGCCGCCGGCAGCGGACCGCGGTGCTCGATGGTCCAGTAGCTGATGCAGCGGTCGCTCACCAGGCGGTAGGGCTCGGGAAGGGCGCCGGTCGGGCAGGCCTCGAGGCAGCGGGTGCAGCTGCCGCAGAGGTCGGCGAGCGGCGCGTCGGGCGCCAGGTCGAGGGTCGTGAACAGCTCACCGAGCAGGAACCAGGAACCCGCTTCCGGGTGCAGGAGGTTGGTGTGCTTGCCGATGGCGCCCAGGCCCGCGCGAGCGGCCAGCTCGCGCTCCAGCACCGGGCCGGTGTCGACGTAGAGGCGCGCGGCACTGCCCGGGAAAGCCTCGGCGATGCGCGCCGCCAGCCGGCGGAGCCGCCCCGTCATCAGGTCGTGGTAGTCGGCGCCGCGGGCGTAGCGGGCGACGCGCGGCCAGAGGTCGCCTACGGGATCTTCCCCGGGGCCTTCCTCGCCGCCGAGCGGGTGGTACTGGAGCGCCACGCAGAGAGCGCTCCGCGCGCCGGGCAGGATGGCCGCCGGGTCCAGCCGCGCCTCGACGCGCCGCTCGAGGTACTCCATCCCCGCCTGGTCCCCGCGCGCCAGCCAGCGGAGGAAGGCCGGGCCGTGCTCCGGCGCCTCCAGCGCCGCCACCCCGGCGCGGTCGAACCCCTCCGCGAGCGCCCACGCCTTCAGCAGCTCGGCGGCGTCCCGGGGCTCCATGCGCCGATTCTCGCTCAACCCGTCCGCTCCTCCGGCGGCTTCAGCCGCCGGAAGGAGGCGTAGAGCAGCAGGTCGTAGACGATCTTCAGTCCCGCGCCGGCGAGGAGCGGCGCCGCGAGCCCCAAGCCCTGCATCGCCCAGCCGCCGAGGCTCGGGCCGAGCGCCCACATCGCGAGGCGCACCAGGTTCGTGACCCCCGAGGCGGTGGTCCGCTCCTCCGGCTGCACCACCGCCATGACGTACGACTGCCGCGTCGGCACGTCCATCTCGACCATCGCCTCGCGCAGCAGGAAGAGGGCCGCCGCGAGCGGGAAGCTCGGCACCAGCGCGACCGCGACGAGCAGCAGGCTCGCCGGGATGTGAGTGAAGACCATCGTGTTGACCAGACCGATCCGGCGGGCCAGCCAGGCGGCGCCGAAGTTCGAGAGCAGGTTGGCGACGCGGGCGGCGAAGAAGAGCCCCGACAGCGCCGCCACGCCGACCCCGAAGCGCTCGAAGAAGAAGTAGGCGAGGAGGGTCGTCAGGAGCAGCCCGCCGCCGAGCCCGTCGAGCGCGAAGAGCAGGCTGATGCGGGTCAGGACGCGCCGGCTCTCCGGCGAGAGCCGGACGGGCGGCGGCGGAGCGGTCGCCGCGGGCGCGGCCGCCCGCGCCGGCAGCCCGAGGTAGCACAGCCCGGAGGCCAGCAGGAGCGCGGAGTAGAGCCCGAAGCAGAGCCGCAGGCTGGCGCTCTGCGAGAGGGGCAGGACCGCGACCAGCAGCGCCGGCAGCCCCGCCGCCAGGCTGCCCAGGGAGTGCCCGCCGTCCTGGAGCGCCGTGTACCAGGCGAAGGCGGCGGTCCGCCGCTCGGGCGTCGTGGTGGCCGGCAGGAGCGACTGCTCGAGGATCGCCGAGG
>DASUNQ010000131.1:0-2142 GCA_036277075.1 Thermoanaerobaculia bacterium | reverse complement strand
TCGGTGAGCTCGGAGATCTGGCGGTTGAGGCGGTCGAGCACGGTCTCCTTGCTCGTGATCTCCTGGGCCAGGAAAAACTGCCCGAGCATGAACACCGAGATCATGAAGGTGATGGCGAGCAGCATCGTCGACAGGGCGTCGACGAAGCCGGGCCAATAGCTGATGCCGCGCTCGCGGCGAAGGGCACGCGCTCCCGCCATCGTCTCACATGATCCGCTCGCGGCCGAGCCGCTCGAGGATCTGCTTCAGCTCCTTCTCGCGCGCCGCCTGCGCCTCGACCCAGTCGCGGATCATCTGCTGCTCGGCGCGCATGTGCTGCACGAGACCCTGGATGCCTTCGGCGAGGTTGGCCATGGCCTGGGTGGCGGCGCGGCCGCCGGTGCCGTCGTGGAGGGCGGCGGTCAGCTTGTCCAACGCCAGCGAAAGGTCGCCCGACGGCGCCGGCGCTGGCGCCGGCACGCCCGCCGCCTGGTCGAGGGGCGGGCTCTCGACGGCGGCGACCGCGAGCCAATCCTCGAGCTCGGTGTAGAAGCGGGTCTGCGCCTGCCCGGCCTGCAGCTCGAGGAAGCCGACGATCAACGAGCCGGCGAGGCCGAACAAGGAGGCCGAGAAGGACAGGCCCATGCCCTGCAGCGGCGCCGCGAGGCCGCTCTTCAACTCGTCGAAGAGGACGCCCGCATCGGCGCCGGTGCGCATCGACTGGATGACGCGCCCGACCGACCCGACCGTCTCGATCAGGCCCCAGAAGGTGCCAAGGAGGCCGAGGAAGACGAGCAGGCCCGCGAGGTAGCGCAGCAGCTCGCGGCTCTCGTCGAGGCGCGCCGCGATGGCGTCGAGCAGGGACCGGGTCGTCCCGACCGACAGCGAGGCCCGGTTGGCGCGGCTCGTGACGAGCCCGGCGATGGGGGCGAGCAGGCGCGGCGCGTCGCCCGGCAGCAGCGTCTCGTTCTGCAGGTCGTTGACCCAGCGCACCTCCGGGAACAGCCGCCAGACCTGGCGCACGGCCAAGATGATGCCGATCAGCGTCACCGCCAGGATAAGGCTGTTGAGGCCTGGATTGGCCATGAAGGCCGCCCACAGCGTCCGGTAGAGAATGAAGGCGATGAAACCGACGAGCACCAGGAACACGGCCATGCGGACGAGGTAGCGCCGCGGCGGCGTCAAGGGGAGAGGCGCGTCGCCTCCGAAGTCGTTTCGTTCCAGCATGCCCGCTCGAGATCTGGCCGGGGCCGCTCAGCCAACGCCGGCGGCCTGCCTTTCAGGCATGGCGCAAGCTCACGGAGGCGTCAACGGTCGGCCGGCTCCGCGCAGGAGCGCGACGAGCTCGCGATGCAGGGGCTCGTTGCCGCAGGCGACCGAGCGGGTGAGGAGAGGATCGCCGCTGCCGTCCGGATCGGACACGAACCCGCCCGCCTCGCGCACGAGCACGAGCCCCGCGGCCATGTCCCACGAGTTGAGGTTGCGCTCCCAATAGGCGTCGGCGCGCCCGCACGCCACGTAGGCGAGGTCGAGCGCGGCGGAGCCGAGCCGGCGCAGCCCCCCGCACACCGCCATGACGGCGCTCATCTCGCGCAGGAACTGGGGATGCGCCGGGCGCCCGAGATGCGGCAGGCCGCAGATCAAGAGCGCGTCGCCGATCGCGGTGCGCGCCGAGACCCGCACGCGGCGGTTGTTGAGATAGGCGCCCTTGCCCTTCTCGGCGACGAACATCTCGTCCTTGATCGGATCGTAGATGACGCCGGCCACCATCTGGCCTTCGCGCTCGAGGCCGACCGAGATGCAGAAATGCGGCACCCCGTGCAGGAAATTGATGGTGCCGTCGAGCGGGTCGATGTGCCAGCGGTGGCTCTGGTCGGGCCCCTCGACGACCCCCGCCTCCTCCATCACCAGCCCGTAGCCGGGACGCGCCTTCTGCAAGGCGTCGCGCAGGATACCTTCGGCCTTGTGATCGGCCGCCGACACGAAATCGCCCGGCCCCTTGCGCGACACCTGGAGGTTCTCGACCTCGCCGAAGTCGCGCTTGAGGGAGCGGGCGGCTTTCGTGACCGCATCGGTCATCACGGTCATCACGGGCGAGCGGATCATGGGTGCAACCTTATCCCTCCCCTTCAGGGGAGGGCGGACTCGGACGCGGCCGCGTCC